>BAXO01000059.1 GCA_001310555.1 Bacillus sp. JCM 19058 | reverse complement strand
AAATCTTAACCTCCAATGCTGCAATTGGAATAATTTCCAATCTCATTGTATTATTTCTATGAATTGAATACTAGACTATTATATAACGTTCCACATATTCTTACATTGATGCTATGTCTTAAAAAAATTAAATATTGAAAACCGTGGTGAGTTATGGACAAGATTGATTTCAACTGACTAGTAAATATTCTTATGCTTGCTGTTACGCCTTATTATGCGAGGCCAAAAAGCTATGAAAAGAGCAGTTTCCCATTGGTTTGTGAGCCTTTTGATTAAAAAACAACTTCTATTTTAAAAAGTGATCCAAAAAAACCTCCAGAAGATTTCTCCTGAAGGATCCTTCACCCTATTTCACTATTTCAAAATTGGCTAAATTTAAAGTGAAACTTCATTCAGAGGAGTTTTCTTCGATTCTCTTACGAAGCCTTGATCGCCAGCTCTGTGCCGAGATTCTACATTAGGATGAACCTACACACACTTTGCAAGCTGTCCTTTATCTATTGAACAGACCACCCCTGCTTAGTTACCCTTTCAGCAAAATATGCTTCGTCTAACTCTAATCCAAATCCGGCTTATCAGGTACATGAACCGCCCCATTAGAAATAACATACGCTGCACTATCAAGCCCATCTACACTAATTTCATCCCATTCAATGCATAAAAATTTTTTTATACTTGGAGCTAGATGGCCAAGCGCATAGTGCCCGAAAGCACAACCATAGCTGTGTGGTGCCGAATACACATTAGCTGAGTCAAGTTCTCCACCTAAGTGTTTCCATTTGTGGAACCCATAATGGAGAATATCATACTGGATAGCATCCAAGTACCCCTGCTTCGCCCATTCGACGACTTGTAATGCTGCATTGCCTTCGCCATCTGTAACCATTACACTCAGTCCTTCTTCTTTCATCCACTCTTTTAGATTTCTAAGAAATTGAGGATCTTCATGGAAAGGTTCTTCAATCCACGTTAAATTAGCCTCCTTTGTTTCTCGTAAAACTTCCTTCGTTAAATTTAAATTGTATCCATTATTAGCATCAATCATCATTCGCGCATCTGGCCCCACTGCCTGCCGTACACCGTGTATAATCGCTATATCCCGCTCTGTTCCCCTTTGCAAAGGCATATGCATAGCGCCACGACCAACCTTTAATTTAAATGCTCGATGCCCTGCATCCCACCCCGCTAATGCTTCCGATTTAATTAAATCGACTGCATCTGAATCGTTTTCTAAATGGAGGTCATCAAAATAAAGTGATGTGTCATAGCATGGAATGGTTAAATTTTGAGTCCTCTCTCCACTAACAAGCTGATATACAGGTTTTCCTTGCAATTTTCCACTCCAATCCAATAATGGAAACTCAATATCATAGTAAGAAGGGTTTACCTCTCCATCACGATTAAATAATTCGTCTATTCGTTTTCCTACTAACTCCTTCGCCCTATCTTCATTCATTCGTGACCAACCAAACCCGTGAATACCACCAATGCAAATCCGGATCACATCTAATGGCGCATTCTCTCCGTGAACTCCTAATCTTGCATTACTGCCAGCAGACCGTTTTCTCCGCCCTGGAAGTCGACACCATTCCATTTTTTTCAACCTTTAATGAAGAGTGTTCAAATAGACTCATCTTTTTCTCCTTTACGAATTTTTTTGCAAACGATAAACTTTCAGCAAATGACGATATACAAGGATAAATAGCGATGCTAATCGTAAAAAAACGTATTCACTATTAAAGGCGTTTCCTCGATTCATTGGTTAATTGAAAGGCTTTATTTTCGGCTAATAAATCGCATGAACTGTTATGATATCGCTACTTAGGCTCAGACTATGAATTTAATTTTTACGACAGCAAATCAGTAATTCCACTATTCGGGAGTTAGTGTAAACGCTTTCCCGTTTATTGTCAATATTTTATACAGTACAATATACAAATCTTCTTGTGTATGGGTCACGATTGCCCTCTTCTCGACTTGTTGTCTTAAAAGGCTAACAAACTGATAAAGTATCGGTTACAGCTTTAATAATCGTATCCCGTTGTCCCTGGCACCAACGGTTCGCGATGTCTGATCGCCTTGAGCACATACTGGATCGTCCGCCTCATCCGCTGCTTTGCGGCTCCCGCACCGAAACACGCGTTCAACCACAGAATCGTCCCAAACACAATAACGGGTTTTGCGTTAAAACCATTTTGCAAAAAAGAGAAATTAAATCCCTCTTGACAAAAATGAGAGAAAGAGTATTATATGGTTAGTGACTTAAATCATTAACCATTTATCTACGGATGGAGGATGACATTGAAAAGTGAAAAACCAGTATTCGTCCAGATCATTGAAATGATTGAGGATGATATTCTCTCCGGCATATATGACGTGGATGATCTGATTATCTCACACCACAAATATCCAAGCTATTGTCCGTCAACCCTACAACGGCGCAACGAGCCATCGGTGTGCTTACAGACCGGGGGATTATTTATAAAAAAACGCGGTGTCGGTATGGCCGTAACCAAGGAAGCGATGGGGATGATTATGTCGGAGCGAAAAAAAGCATTTTTTTGAACGAGTTGTTCCTGAGTTTATTAGCGATGCAAAAAAAATCGGCATTTCCGATGACGAACTACTTCAAATAGTAAAGGAGAATCTTCATGATTGATTTCAGAAGCGTGACCAAGGATTATGGCAGTACCAGTGCCCTCAATGATTTTTCGATGACCATTCCGCAGCATGGTATTTACTGCCTTTTAGGGCGTAACGGCGCAGGAAAAACGACATTGCTTAAAACAGTAGCAGGTCATATTGCCCCCACTTCTGGTGCGGTTGTAGTAAACAGGCAAAATGTGAAACTCTTTGACATGCCGGATGATGTGCATTACGTCGAGAGCGGTGCGGCACAATTTAATATAAGGCTGGAGGACTTGCTTCAGGCCGCCGCCGATATCAATCCTCTATTCGATATGTCCTTTGCGCAAGAGCTTGCCAAACGTTTTGCCCTTGACGAAAAAAAAGCGCTATAAGCAACTCTCCTTTGGCATGAAGGCAATGGTTAATACCTTGATCGCCTTGGCGTCAGGCAAGGAAATCCTGCTTCTAGACGAACCAGTACTCGGCTTTGATCCGGTGATGCGGAAAACCTTTTACGATATGTTGCAGGAAAGCAACGCGGAAAAACCAAAAACCGTAATTGTTTCAACGCACATTATCGATGAGATAGCGAAAGTTGCGGAGCAACTCATCATTATCGACAAGGGGCGGCTTGTACTGTTATGCGGCATAGATGAGATAGACGAGAAAGCGTATTGTGTGACCGGACCCGCCAAAGCCGTCAAAACGGCGACCGACGGGCTGCGTATCCTTAATGAAATAAAAGCAGGCAGCTTTCTCACACAATTCGTCTATGACCGACGGATTCCGGAAAGCGACAAATATTCCATATCGGCTTTGAGTTTGCAGGATTTCTTCGTTGGCCTTGTTGGCGATGAAAAGGAGGCAATGTAAATGGGAACATACTTTGGCATGGTAAAAGTCAACTTGAGGCAATCGAAAATTGCCTATTGGATTACCGGACTGCTGCTGCTTCTGATCATTGCCAATGAAATCACGATGATAGCGGTTTTTGGATTGGAAGACTACTTTTCCCTTGCGATAGGTAATTATCTTTATCTGCTGCCTCTGCTTACGGCCATTTTCATCCCAGCGTTAAACTTCTCCAAGCTGATAAACCTTGGCGGCAAGCGCAAGGAATTTTTTTAGCAGCAGTATTCTTTCCTATGTTACAGTCGTTACTTTCGTGATGCTGATCAATATTGTTTTGCATTTTACCATTGACCAATTTCTACTTACCCAAGGTGGGGGTGTGCTGGCTCTTTTAGATGTCTTTGGCTTCATGGCCAACGGACCGATCGTGGCGTTTATTCAGATGTGGGCCTTCCTGATACTGTTCTGCTGTGTGTTGCATACCCTGACACTCATACAAGGACGCTGGTATGGATGGGCTGTGAATGTGCTCATTATCGCTATTATTAGCATTTTTACCCCGATTGCGCTACTTCGCGACGTGCTGGGGTGGTTTTTCAACATGATTATTTTCCACGATATTGCCATCGTACAGATCCTGTCCTGCCTGGTTCTTGGCATAGCGGTTTACTGTTCAAGTTTAATTCCAATAAGGAGCAAGCAAATATAAAGGAACGGGCGAATTATTTATGAAACTGAGAGGGACGAATCATCGGCGTAAGGAGCTGATCGAAAGATTTAATTTCGATCCATCCAAAAAATGCAGAACATATTCCAAAGGAAACCGGCAAAAAGTCGCTCTCATTTCCGCTTTTTCTTCCGAAGCCGATCTGTATATTCTAGATGAACCGACTTCCCGTCTGGACCCATTGATGGAGGAGGCGTTTCAACAATGTGTCATCGAAGCGAAGACAGCTGGCAAGAGCGTGCTACTGTCGAGTCATATCTTGTCAGAAGTCGAAAAAGTGTGCGATAAGGTCGGCATTATTCGTCAAGGGAAGATGATCGAATCAGGAGCGTTGAACGAACTTCGGTACTTGCAGCGCACACAGCTTGTGTTGGAAACTAAAGAACCGCTTTCTGATTTGCATGAAGTGAAAGGCGTGCATGACTTGGAGCAAGATGGGAAGGAGATAAAATTCCAGGTCAATGCGGATCAACTAGACGATGTGATCCGCTATGTGAGCTCATACGGGGTGGTTCGTTTGGAGAGTGCACCGCCGACATTGGAAGATTTGTTCATGCGGTACTATGAAGGAGATGCATCCCGGGCGAGCGAGGGAGGAGAAGTTTCCTGATGAATCGGCATTATTATCATACAGGGCAGCTTGTGCGCTTTATTTTGCGTCGAGATCGCCTGCGAGTTCCGATTTGGCTAGTGTCATTGATACTGACTTCTGTATTGACCGCGGTCTCGTATCTCTATCTATTTCCGACAGCGGAAGATCGGCAAAATCTGGCCGAATTGATGATCAATGATATAGGATCGACGGCATGATTGGTACGGGATATGGGTTGGATAATTATACGTTAGGTGCGATGTTGGCACATCAAATGTTGGTCATAACGGCAATTTTTGTCGGCATCATGAATATTTTGTTGGTCGTACGCCATACGCGTACGGATGAAGAAAACGTGGAGGCAATCGGGCTCATCCCTTGGGCAATTCGGGCAATGCATCGACGCTCAGTTTCATATGAAAGGATACCATACCCACGGTACATGCTTGGAGCGAACAGGTATGTTGCTGTAACTTTGAAATAGAGTTTTGATCAATTTTTATTCAAAATGGATTCTTTTCCAGCAGGTTCGTACGTGAAGCCAGCATTGGGCGCAACTATTGATAAGCTCAACTTTACTGCACGCTCAATGGCATGGAGGCTGATTTGTCAAAAGTTACGGTATCTAAGAGGAGTAAGAATATGCAAAAAAAAGTCAATTCAAGTAAAAGGACTGCAAAAATCCTACAAGCAGCTTCAAGTTCTAAAAGGAGTAGATTTCGAGGTGGAGGAGAGCAGTATTTTCGCCCTGCTCGGCTCCAACGGGGCCGGCAAGACAACCGTTGTCAAAATCCTTACCACCCTGCTTAAACCGGATAGCGGAACTGCCACTATAAACGGATTCGATGTTGCGTCAAAACCCAAGAATGTGCGCCAGGCGATTAGCCTGACAGGACAATTCGCTGCTGTGGACGAAATTTTGAGCGGACGGGAAAATCTTATTATGATTGCCAAGCTACGCTATCTCAAAAATCCACGCCAGGTTGCAGACGACTTGCTTAAACGCTTTGGCCTGACAGACGCCGCCGACCGTAGAGTGTCTACTTATTCGGGTGGTATGCGTCGCAGGCTCGACATCGCCTTGAGCCTTGTGGGGAAACCAAAGATCATTTTCCTCGACGAGCCGACCACTGGGCTTGACCCCGAGGCGCGCATCGAGGTGTGGAAGATTGTCAAGGAGCTTGCCGACGATGGCACGACGATATTCCTAACCACGCAATATTTGGAGGAGGCTGAGCAGCTTGCCGACCGAATTTCCATTTTGCACGAGGCAGAATTATCGCCAGCGGCACACTCTTGGAGCTAAAAGAGCTGTTCCCACCCGCAAAGGTGGAATATGTTGTAAAACAGCCGACATTGGAGGAGATATTCCTCGCAATCGTAGGCAAAAAGGAAAAAAAATGTAAATGGAGACGGCAAAGCACTTTTTCAGGGAATTGGGCGTGATGCTAGGACGTTCATTGCGCCATATTTCTCGCAGTATGGACACCATCATCACGGTAGCCGTTATGCCAATCGCGTTAATGCTGCTGTTCGTCTATGTGTTCGGCGGCGCATTCAAACCGGAAAGGACAACTATGTGAATTACCTGTTGCCCGGCATCCTACTAATTGCTATTGCCAGCGGGACAGCCTATACCTCTTTCCGCCTGTTTACCGATGTACAACGGGGCATCTTCGAGCGGTTTCTCACCATGCCAATTTCACGTTCTACCTTGCTTTGGGGGCATGTGCTAACCTCGCTTGTATCCAACGCTATATCAGTTGTGTTCATTATTCTTGTGGCGTTGATAATGGGCTTTCGTTCGCCGGCGGGGATACTGTCATTGCTTGCGGTAGCCGGTGTCCTCACGCTATTTACGCTGGCGTTGACTTGGATCGCGGTGATTGCTGGACTATCCGCAAAAACGGTAGACGCGCAAGCGCCTTTTCCTACCCGATTATCTTCCTTCCATTTATCAGCTCGGCTTTTGTGCCGACCGAGTCGATGCCATCGGTCGTTCGCGCCTTTGCCGAGAACCAACCGATAACCTCGCTCGTGGAAACCATCCGAATGCTACTGTCTAGTCAGCCGGTGGGCAATGATATCTGGGTCGCTCTTGCGTGGTGCGTCGGGATTTTGCTTGCAGCATATTTCTTTGCAATGAGGGTGTATAAAAAGCGGATGTAATGAAGGAAAGTGTAATCTGCAACTTTATTTTCACGTTAGCTACTGCTATTCAACATTAGTTGAATCAAACGGGATACGTGTACGCTACCTAAACATTTTTGTTTACGGACGTTTGCAGCTGGGTAAATGAGACGTGTTTTCCTACTGTCGGCTTCTGTAAGTATAATACCGAGCATTAATTATAAAAATAAAATTAATGCTCGGTTAAAAATTTGACTCTCTAGGCTACTTTATTCTATTACGATTAACGATTAAATTGTTGTTCCGCTAGTTTGTGATACAGCGTATGCTTGTTCATTAAATCTTCATGTTTCCCTACTCCTGTAATGTTTCCTTGTTCTAATACAATAATTTGATCTGCGTTAATAACTGTCGATAGGCGATGAGCAATCGCTATTGTCGTCCGACCTCTCATTAACGTGTGTAACGCCTTTTGAATCATATGCTCTGAATCACTATCTAAACTGGAAGTGGCTTCATCGAGCATTAATATTTTCGGGTTACGGATTAGTGCTCTCGCAATGGCAATTCGTTGCCTTTGACCTCCCGATAGCTTAATTCCACGTTCTCCAACCTGGGTATTATAACCTTCAGGAAAGTTATTAATAAAGTCTGCTGCATAAGCCATTTCTGCTGCGTAGTTCACTTCTTCATCTGAAATATCACCTAAGCCATAACAAATGTTGTCGCGTATCGACCCGTCCATGAGCGGACTTTCTTGTGAAACATAGCCAATTTGATTCCGCCATTCAGATAGATTGAGTTCATTAATATTTGTATTTCCGTAAAAGATCGCTCCTTCTCCAGGTTCATAAAACCTCTCGATCAACCCAAACAGCGTCGTTTTCCCACCTCCACTCGGTCCAACAATCGCTGTGACTTTCCCTGCTAGTATGGAACAATCAATGTTTGTGAGCACTGCTTCGGATTTTTGATGCCGATGGTTGCTTGCTCGGCTGCTTTTTCCACCTTCATCGGTATGGTTAACTGCGACAGGATAGCGAAAAGAAACGTTGCTAAAATGAATGTCTTGCTCTTTACTTGGAATCCATTGGTGTTTTTGACGGTTTCAATCTCTTTCACTTCAGAAGTATAGTTAAGAAGGTGTTGGATCCGATCTGTTGCTCCCATCGCTTTCTGAAATTCGGCAAAAAGGATGTCAGCTGAGTAAAAGGAAAGATAATTTGAACAAGGTAAAGGATAATCATAACCATCGCCCCGGCAGTTAAAGCACCGGATGCGACTTGTGCACCTCCATAGCCAATTAAAAGAACGAGAACAACCATCATGACAAGTGTCATTAGGGGGCTAATGATAGCCAAAATTTTAGCTTGATGAATACCAAATCGAAATAGGCGATTAACCGCCTTTGTTCCACGTTGTCCCTCGTCCAATTCAGCATTATAGGCTTTCACTAGTCGAATATCACCGAGAACACGAGACATTCCAGCGGTAAATGTAGCCATTTCATCTTGCGTTCTCACTGAGATTTCATACATTTTCGTACCCACCGGTTTGAGAATTAAAACAGCAAGAGGAACAACGATTAGCATAATCATCGTCATCTTCCAATCCAATATAAACAGGATGATGACTGAACCTAAAACCGTTATCATAGCCGAAACAAAGGAAACGAGTTGGTCTGTAATCAAGCTTTTGAGCGTCTCAGTATCATGAGTGACTCGACTCATCGTCTCCCCTGAAGGCGTTCCATCAAAATAAGAGACCGGCAAATGGAGCACACGTTTCCATAGTTGCTTGCGTATATTTGCTACCACCCACTCTCCCATATAACTCATGATAAAGTAAGAGACAGCACCAGAAATGGCTTGGAGCAAAAAGGCTCCTATTAGTATAATGATAAGTGTTGTATTCAAATTATTCGCTGCAAGCTGATCGACAATATTCCCAGTAAATATAGGAACAATGAGTACACCAGCAGTCTCCACGAGACTTAATAGCAGGGCAAGCCCAATCATCCATTTCGGAAGTTTTGCTTCTTTTATATAGGACAAAAATAATTTCCAACTATTCTTTTTTTTCACTTAATACTTACACCCCACTCCTATTTCTTTTACCGAAAATCATCCGCGTGCTCTCGTGCCCACTCATAAAAAGTACGGGCTGGGCGTCCTGTTATTTGCTCAATCGAATCTGTTGCAGGCGAGATACACTCCCATTCTCCCAACTCGAGCAACCAGTCGATTTCATCATTTGTAGCTCCATCTTCCATCCACTGCTTCCGCGCTTCTTCCGCCGATAACTCTTCGAAACGAATGTCAGTGCCGATGCTGCCCCCAATTGATGGATTCTTTCTTTGCGGGTCAACTCCTCGTTGCCAGTTAATAAGTATGTCTCACCCTCATGACCTTTTTCAAGCAAAGCTTTCACAGCAACTGCAGCAATATCTGCTTCATGGATCATCGCACTTAATTGATGACCAAAAGGGGCACTTACCATGCCTTTGCTTCGGATATCTTCTGCCCATAGCAACGTGTTCGTCATAAATTCGCCCGGTTGTAAATGGGTATAGGGAAGCTTTTTATTTTTAGCTGCTTGAACAACAGTCTCATCTCCTCCCCCTGTCATAATCGTTACCCGTTCCACACCAGCACGTTTCACCCGCGTTGCTACCTCGTTTACTGCTTCAAGGGCCTCATCCTCATATACAGAGATCCAGTGCATGGCTGTAACGCCATCCAATGCATTGACCAACGTATCTGGGCGTGATAGGTCACCCTTTACAACCTCAACCTCTTCAGGTAGTTGTACGGTTGATGGATGACGCGTTAAGGCACGAACTGATTGGTTTTGCTGAAGCAGTTGATGGACAATTTCCTTTCCTACATTCCCCGTTGCACCTGTTACTAAAATCGTCATGTACTTCTCCCCCTCTTTTCTTGAATCGGAATCCATATCTCCCATTCTTGCTCTAAACAACGGACAAATTCTGGTAAATTCAAAGCTTCGTATTTTCCAACTGGAAACCACTCTGTATAAATACGATCCCATATTTGCAGCATAGCCTCTTGATCAGGCTCATGAACTTCAAAAACCGCCCAGGTAGAGCTTGGTATGACAATATTTAAATACTTGGATGGGTAGTTTTCTTTGCTCGTTTCGACGGCAATATAGTAATCCATTGCTTCTTCCGTCACATTGGTTGCCACGTGGAGAATACCCGGAAAAGCTTCATCGCTTAACTGCTCTAATTCTGCAATTACCTCATCGGCTCCCTGCTCCCACAAACGAGATGCGAAACTTTCATCCGTATGCGTAGTACGTTCTTTTATTCCTACAATTTGAAACGCTGCTTTTTCCTCCATCCGATAGCGAAGTTCTGCCTCCCCTTTTATGGCCATTTGAAAGCTAATTCGCGGATATGCTTTTAAATACCCACCGTCCTTTCTGGCTACAGATGGCAATATCCCATGAATCGTTTGGAATGCTCTAGAGAATGCATCCGGTGATTGATATCCATACTTTAACGCAATATCAATAATCTTGATTCCTTGCGCTTAATCTCAAACGCCGCTAATGACATTCTTCTCCGGCGAATGTACTCGGATAACGTGATTCCAGCAATCGAGGAAAACATGCGCTTAAAATGATGCTCCGAACAACCGGCTTGCCTGGCAGCCTGATGATAATCGATTGGTCCATGTAAATGTTCTTCAATATAATCGATGGCCTGATTAAAAGATATTAAGAAATCCACTACTCTCCCCCCTTTGTTAACTAAGAATACCAAATTGCCCTCTACAATAACCGACTATTGGTGCTTAGTTAAGTAGGATTTATAAATTAATAAGGCAGCTGGTAAATTCCTTTGAGTATTAAAATAAATTAAAGCGCATTAAGTGAGCAGAAATAAAAACACCCATTTCCATGTAGAAAATGAGTATGAATAAAAAAAAGTCCCAATCGACTCGTTGTTATTACGATGTTTAATTATAATGCAGTTAGAACAAGGGGTTTCTCACCAAAATGAACGTAATAAATTCTGGTGAGCAACCCAACAGCGTTCGATAATGCCAAGCTTACTACTCAGCTGCGTTTGCTCGCTCCATAATTTCTTGGACTATCGAGTCTTTGGCATCCGCGTAGTGTTGCACGTGCCGCCACTCACGCTGAGCTAGGGAGCGCTTGACACGCGCGTAGTTCTCTCGGTCAGTATTGTTGGCCCTTAGCCAATCACGAAAACGCAGCATCCGTTCAACCTCAGACACCCCTTTACTGAACACGTGCAGATTGACATCGGTATCGGGACCCTTGAACAGGCGGTGCTCAAACCAATCAGGTTCCCGAATATGTAGCGTATAACCGGTTTCTTCTAAGTCCGGGACATAAGTCGACTCGTCGGAAGAGTCCGTTACAATTAGTAGAATATCGATAATCGGCTTAGCACACAGCCCCGGTACTGCAGTCGAGCCGACGTGTTCTACTTGCAATGCTTTGTTGCCGAGCGCGGTCCGAATCCGGTTAGCCTCTCGGTCAAATAGCTTGGGCCAGCGCGGATCATACTCTAAGAGAGAGATCGACGCATTGTGAGGTTTCCGCTCTCCAACCGTAATTTTCTGAAGCTCCTCGTCGCTTCTTGGTATGGAATTTGAATCGTGCATCTACTCCACCTTCTTGTTATCATTTTTTTTGTCAGCATTTAAATTTACCATAATGTTTTTTTAATTAACAACAATCAACTTCGTTTTAATTTGCTCAACTCTGTCATAACTTTGTTTAATTCTTTTGCTTTAACAGGCTTATCCTCCCATTTTGAACACTCTTTAAGTAGCGTTTAGTCCGAAAGAAGGAGAGTAAGGGAGCGCATATATATCTACCTCTTCCCTATATTCAATTGTTTAATAGTGAAGAACATTTATATATGCTGATTGCTCCAACGCTTTCTTAATGATTATTTTGATGAGATTACGCCAGTTCGAATTTTAATCAACCTTTTTTTATAAAAGGAATGGTAGCTCAATCGCCAGATACAAAGCCCGCTGCAATCCGGCCATTGAGCGTATGTCTGTATAAAGATCAAGAATCCAATAATAATGAGAGTAAGGTATGTGAGAACGTCGAGCTAATTGTGGTAAAGTAACTACAAGATCGTTATTCTCCCCCTTACTTCTCTGATCTATCTATTTACGCCATTAACGGCCATCATATATCACTAAATGAAACCTTTGTGTTGCTCATTCGTATAAGACTAGTAATAAAAAGAAGGTGACAGATATGAAAAAAAACAATTTTTTATGATCATTGTGTTCTTAATTGGATGTACGTTTTTCCTTTCAAGCAAAGCGTATGCCATCGATTTTACGATCACTAACTCCTCCATCGATGCCAGGTTATTGGACAATGGTTATGTTGAGGTAGTTGAGACCCATATGTATGAATTTGATGATGACTTTAATGGGTTGACGAGAACACTTTATCCAAAGGAAGGCACACAGATCGTAGACTTTACTGCCAGTGAAGATGGCGCTCCATTAGAAGTAGTGCAGGAGGATGAACTATACAAAATATATCGAGCAGGCAGCCATGAGGCCATTGAGGTAGAATTTACGTATCTAATCGAAAATGGTGTCGATATGTATTCAGATGCCGCTGACTTCTACTGGGCGTTTTTCGATTCAAGCAACGAGACACCCTATGAGGATATGACCATTACCGTTTATCCCCCACAAAAAACAGAGGACGTCATTGCATTTGGTTTTGATGAGACATTTGATAAAGAGTCGATACAGTCAGATGGAAGTGTTGTTTTTGAGCTGGGTCAGGTCCCGAGTGGAACAAATGGCGATATCCGAGTCGCTTATCCACCAGAGCTTTTCCCTACGGCAAACGGCTCAAGTGAATCAAAGTGGGATGAGATTTTAACACAGGAGCAGGAGGGTAAGGATGAAGCAGCAGCCTTCTCAAGCAGACAACAGGCGCTGTCGACATTTGCATCGGCATTTATCCCCATTTTCGGTTATCCTCCTGTTTCTTATTATTCATTCCTATGTAAAGGCTAGCAGTCTGTATCAATCCTTTGATCGTGAAACGCAACGTTTTACTAATATACCAAAGCAAAAACTAAGTATGCTCGGTACGATTTCATTTACTCGTTCTCACATGCTACCACCAGAAGCAGTAGCTGCTGGCCTTCTTGATCTGATCCGTCAAGGTTATGTTAAGGAAGTCGAGTCGAATCAGTTTACCTTAGTTCATCAACAAAATGCCACTAAACAGGAACACATTCTAATTGAATGGTTATTTGAGAAAGTGGGAGATGGCCATAGCTTCTCATTGCAACAATTAGAGGCCTTTGCAAAAAAAATAAACAAAATCACAAAACCTATCAAAGCTATGATCAAAAATGGAAAGAGGCAATCAGGCAAGAAGTAAAAGAAGCTCAGCTGCACCAAAACAAAACGACTTACCGTATAATCGTTGGGCTATCAAGCCTCTTATTGCTTCCATTATTAATTTTATTTCCAATTTACGATTTACTGATGTGGTTCATTGTGACGATATTTTTATTCCTTGGATATATTGGCTTTGCATGCTTTTATCACCCTCGCACTGAAGAAGGTGCAAAAATCGTCTATGAATGGAACCGATACAAACGAGACATGGCTAATAAACCCGTAGAGGAAATGCTATCTTGGCCTGAGGATGACCTAATGAGGGCTGTCATTTATAGTCTTGGTACTACAGACAAAAAACTACTTGATAAAAACAATTCGATGGCTGATGTATTCAAAAAGCAGGCACATTCTTCCTCTTATGCTTATTCTTTTGATGTAACATCCTTTGTTGCCTTATCAATGATAACTTCAACACGCATTCGTTCAGCATATTCCTCTGCCGCTCCAGCCTCTTCCTCTTCATCAGGAAGTTCACCTGGAGGTGGCGTTGGTGGTGGCGGCGGTGGCTCAGGTGCATTTTAATTATATAATCAAGCATGGAGGGTCAACTTGAGCATCTTAAGAGTGAGCCAAGGCTGTGATAAACTCTAGAACACTAACAGATACGGTAGAAGTAGGTGGAATCGGGCAGCTATTTTAACAGTCGATAGCAATACTTATACAGGGGTTTGTATAGATACGGCATGCTCCATAGGATACTGCGCCGAGCATGCCACAGCAGCAGCGAGAATTACAAATGGTGAAAGTGCGATCAGTTAAGATGATTGCACCGGATTGTGATGGCAGCATTCCCCTATGTGACCGTTGTCGAGAATTTTTAATCCAATGAGATGAAGAAAACGAAAAAGCGGGAATAAAACTGTAAATTAAATTTTTGAAATTACAAATGTGACAAGGGCTTCATTACATAGAAAGCTATCGGAAAAGGGCGAATGAGCGTGCCTTATTCCATTAAAGCTAGATTGTCGAGGAAGGATTTTTACCTGAAATTAAAGAATTAACTAAAGTAGAAAAAAAATATTATGGAGGTGAAATTTTGAATAAAATTGAAACACGCATTGAGTCAATCATTAACAATTATCATGAAGAAAAAGGATTAAGTGGAACTATATTAGTATCAAAGAATTACAACGTATTATTCGAGAAAGCATACGGGGATGCAAGCATACAGTTAGGTGTTCCTAATAAACTTGAGACAAAGTACCATATTGCATCTGTGACAAAAATGTTTATAGCTGCGGCAGCCTTGAAACTTCACGGGAAAGGAAAAATCAACCTCGACCATCACCCCAGTACATACTTATCAGAATTAGATGGTTTGCATCCCAAAATAACCATTCATCACATGCTCTCACATACATCTGGGCTTTTTGATATTTATGATATCCCAAACCTTCGGCACGAAGTTAGCAAGTTGTGTCATGAAAACGGTGATTTTCTGAGATATCTAGGAAATCAAGAACAATTGTTTACCCCAGGTGAACAATGGAAGTACAGTAGCACTGGCTTTTTATTAATTGCCTATATTTTGGAAAAGGTAACGGGTAAATCTTTCGAAATGGTACTAAAAGAAATGTTTTTTTGAACATCTTGGAATGAGTGATACAGGACAGGATAACCCACGACTTATCAATATAAACCGCGCCTATGGACACACAATTGTAGAAGGTGAATACCAGAATGCTGAAAATGATAAATTAGCCGCTCTTGTACAAGTGCCTGGCGAGCTATATTCGACCGTTAACGATTTAAATAAGTGGTGTAACGCTATTTTAAAAGAGGATGTATTAGATGAGGAGCTATTGTATAAAATGTTTTCCCCGCACGCCACTGTTGATTTTGAGCCTGGGTTAAAGTATGGATATGGTTGGTTTTTAAATGGAGATCATCGTTTTATTGTCGGCGGCACACCTGGTTTCCGATCAGATGTTTTTCAACACCCCAAACATAAGATCAATATCATCATGTTGTGGAATAACGAAAAGATAAACTCTCATGAATTATTCGGGCGTATCAACGATTCATTACTCAACTAATGGAATTAGAGCTATTGATGGAGGTAGCTTTGAATAGCTCTCAAGGTACTTCGTGTCCCTTGGAACACTGAAAGATTGCAAACCATTGATCCCGGGTCAGTTTGTGCTTCAACGCATTAACAGCTTGATCGATCCGTTCTTTCTTTCCCGTTCCCGTTATAGGTATAATCTTCGCCGGATGAGTCAGTAGCCATGCATACAGCACTTCTCCAATCTGGTCCGTACCGATTTCTTCAGCGGTCCGATTGATTATGTCGCGCAGCCTGACGGCCTTCTTACTCTTGTCGGTAAAGATGATGCCTTTAGCAAGTGGCGACCAAGCCATCGGAAGAATCCGTTTTTCCATGCAGTGATTTAATGTTCCATCTTCAAAATTTTCGAGACGATAAGCGGAAAGCTCAATTTGATTCGTCACCAATTTGACGTCCAAATACGATTGAAGAAGATTGAATTGATGGTATTTAAAATTGGATACGCCGAAATGACGTACTTTCCCGGATGCACTTAACGCATGGAGAGACTTCTGCAAATCTGTATTGTTGTAAGTCCTACCACCGTCTGCCGGAGACGTTATAAAGGATAGCCGCTTGATAGAGCCATTTTCCGAACTAGAGATCGTCATGATTCAGCTTTTCCGTCAAGACCATTTCCATTTTCATTCTTGTATCCTCTAGCTTTTTGACTTCACAATCATTTCCCACTTTCCATTCATTTTCTTATTACTGAAAAAGCTTATCGACAAGTCTTGTAAAACGAGACATTGTCGATAAGCTGAGGCAGCCATCCGGCTCTTTTGTTTGAACATGTTTTCTGCATAATAGCGCTCGAAGTGATTCTAAGCAAGCTGAAACCTGAACCCTTCTACGCTCATCTAAGAATCGGTGATTTTTTTGTCAAATGGTTTCAAACTAATTTGACAAAATGATCCGCAACAAATAACTTGAAAACGCGGGAACCTTTAACCATGAACGTGATTTTTCTTACTAGCTACGCCCCTGTTCCTCAGAAATCTTTGCCTCAGATTCTTCCTTCAGCTCCCTCAAGATCGAATGGATATCCATATCTGTTTCAGCAAGATTGTCCAATGCACCATTAAAGTCGACATACCCATCCCATTTTCCGCTTTGTGTTTCCTCACCAATCGCGGGGTCCAGCTGGAAAAGGCTTCGACATTTTTATCCGCATAAAATTCAAGATCGGCGCCAAAGCTTGCTTGGACTTCTGGATACGTCGTCGTTGGGCCTGAGGCCATCATCCGACCCATCGCAATTTGATTTTCTTCCGATACGTATGCCTTTAATACTTCAAACGCTTCGTCTTTGTGTTCACTGTATTCGGCTATCATAATCGGCCACGTTTGCAAGGTTGGGCCAGTGTCTGGAAGATGGCTCCAAACTGGAACAGGGGCTATATCCATATTAGCCATTGATTCCGCATCTCCCCAGCCCCAACCAAGAAAGCGATGCCAAGATACGCCCATGGCAGCCCGGTCTTCACAGAAAACGCAGATATCTTTATTTTCTTCAGTAAAAATACCAGGAATGTTATAGTATTCTTGAAATAACTCAAAAAACTGTTGAAATTCCGGCTTTTCCGTAATTAAAACCTCACCTGATTGGTCGGTGGCGTTTGTGGCAAACTGCAGCAATGGAACATGGCGGAAGCTTGGGGAAACTCTAGCCCGATGTATTCAACACCATTTCGTTCTCCAGTTAACTGTCTCGCTAACTCAAATGCCTCATCCCATGTCATAGGGTTGTTGGGATCAGGGTAGTCAACACCAAATACATCAAAGACTTCTTTGTTATAGTATAACCCCATATACGATGCACCATCGGGAAAACCTACTAGCTGTTGATCCTCACTCAGTGAACGCAAGTGGGCAATCAGGGAGTCATGGATAAAGGAGGTATCAAATCCATGCGATTCAATCAGTTCATCAAGCGGCTCAAGAATGCCGTAGTCGTACATCATGTCTACATTACCTGTGTTAAAAATATCGGGCATTATCCCAGAGGCAAAAAGTTCTTCTAACCCCGTTTCTGTACCATCAAAATATACCCATTCCAATTCAATGTGATCCGGGATAATTTCCTGAACGGTGCCATAGCGCTCAGCAAACAAATCTTCGCCAAAAGGCAAGGCGATTTGGATGGTGACAGGCTCTTTCGGCTCCTCGTTGTCGATGTCCCCATTCTCTGCATCGACATCTTCTACTTCTGCACCCTCTGGATTTGCATTCGCAGCTTCATTCGCATCATCTCCGCTGCAACCAACGATAAAGAATAGAACGAATAACAGCATAACTCTGTTCATATTCAGCCTCCTTTATTTATACTCAAAAAACTCCAGTAAACGAACAACCCCTAGCACTACTAGGCATTGCATGTAAATTTGGAGATTTTGATAACATTTTGTAGATTATTTGCATAACCTGTCCGTTCCACCGCCCCTTGTATGAAAGATCACAAATAATCAACTAAGTTTAGTAGAGTAGCTGATGTGAGCTCAAACCTGGGAGAAAGACTCTCCACCTTTAAACCTTTGCTCTTTCTATCTACGGGTATGTATATTCAATATAAGAGAAGTTATATGAATTTGGTGTGAATTCTTCTATCATTCGGACTTTGAAGAAAGGCTAATGAATTACAATAGCATTTCTTCAAAGATACGGTTGAATTCAGGTAAGCCATCGTTTTCACTCCTTCGGGCTTACTCGTCACTTAATTTTCGGGGTGACGACGGCTTACCCTTTATTTGCTTTTTGTAAACTCAATTACACGCGCTCTATTTCAAGGGTGTTTCTAAACATAAAGGTGGTATAAATTGCTACCGATACATATTACGCTTACTACTATTGATCGGTTCGCTTTTGCAGTTAATAATCTCCATTCCACTTATCTAATAGTTTCTCCATTTTTTGTTGGAGCTCCTCTTTGGCTTCTATGGAAATATCGTTTTGCGCCTGCTCTTGGTTCAATTGATCTAAAAATTTTTCTGCAAACTTAATTGCCTGTTTCATATTTTCCTTATTATAATGATGTTCCACTTGACGAGCAGTATTCGTCAGCTTCGAGCTTAGGGGACCTTGGAGATCACGAGTAGCAATAAATTCTTCCACTAAATTGATAATAGTAACTATGTCTACTACTTGCTCTGCCTCTTCCGTGCTGAAATGCCACATGTTAGAGGTCACCTCTCGCCCCTCCTGATTACGAACCAATGTATACCAGGTGTAGCTTTCCCCCTCCTGCAAATCTTCCCATAAGATGTCAACCGTATCACCGCTCTCCACATCATGCACCATCCAATCTCTTGATCAGTATAAGCATTCACTTCAAAGTAATCGGTGGAGACACGTTTCGTCTTCGGTGCTAAGTCAAGAGTAATTGTGTAGGGGTCAAATAGATCATAAGCATCCAAATCTGGTGAATACGTGTTCACATGAATGGTGTTGTTGCTCATATCCACACTCATCACATTCATATATCCATTACCACCTCTAGGTGCATCCTGAAAGTTTCCTAACAGCTGATAAACTTGTCGGTCAACTACACCGTCGCCATTATCATCGATTTCATCGATGAGTACTTGACTTCCGTGATGATGGCCACCGAGAACGATTTGTACATTCTCATTTGGCACTACAACTTCCTCAAATATTCGTTCGGCAATAGCTGTCCGGTTTCCAAAGCCATCTAAGTATTGGTGAAAGTTAAGAATAGCGATGCGATCTGGATAACGAGACAACACTTGATTCATCCAGGAAATACCATCTCCGTCAGGCTGCCATCCCATGTAGACCATCATATAATCATTTCCATGCGAGGAGATTAGATCGTAATGACCTCGATTATCTTCATAAGATTCCCCGTAGTACACTTGATCTTGAAAGCGGTGTGCCCCGAAATAACGAGAAAATTGCGTATAATCGAGTTCGGGCAAACCGATATCATGGTTTCCAGCTAGAACACCATAAGGAATATCGGACTCCTCCAATACATTCATATACCGATCGGCAATTACCCATTGATACTCCTGGTTGACTGTGTTGACGATGTCACCGCTGTGAAAAACATATTCGATGTTTAACCTATCTTTGTTGTCTTTAATCCAGTTCACTTGCGACTCAAACAGCTCCGGGAATACTTCTGTATAGAACTGCGTATCCGACATCCATACAAATGTATAATCTGTGTCTTCTGGTGAAGGGATTTCATCTTGAACAAGGACATTTAGAGTAGCATCGCGTACGTAATCCGCCACACTTACCTCTCCGGATAGTTTAAATGTATTTTCTGATTCGGCTACAACCCCATCGACTGTCACCCATTTGTCCTCATTGAAGTTCCAGGCATACATACTCACTTTACGTCCGTCCAGGAAGATCCTTGCCACACTAATTCGACTCTTTCTTGGTTTAAAGCACCTTCATCCAGCGACACCTCAAAGCGATGATACGGAAATTTCTCTTCAGAGTCAGTGACTACCTGTTCACCATTAAGCGAGTTTAACCTGCTGTATTCTTCTTCGGTGAATTCCTCTTCTCCGTCTGGTACCATTTGTGTCGGAGGCTCAGTTTCCGTTTCATTTTTGTAGACTCTAATTGTCTCAGGTTTTGAAACATTGTACGTTAGTCCTTCATAAAAGCCAACATCCAGTGCTCCACCCGCCGAATCCGATACCTGTACGCTTAGTGGCGTATCAATTGGGACATTTACCGCGCCATTCACAGGCGATATGAGTTCAGGCACATCTGGAACATGCTCTCTTATGATGTCAACAGCGTAACCATTGCTCTGTGTCTCGTTAAAACCGTTGAATGCAACAAAATAGTAATCAAGACTCTCTGAGAGGGTATCCTCCGCGATTTCAATTATATGATGGAACAATCCATCTTCTGGGTCGCGGGACAAATGAACATGATTGTATTCGTCCTCGCTGTTTACCTTATAGTACAATGTCATGGCTGTCACAAGAAAGTCGTCATGTGCGTCTGCTACTAGGCGTACAGCATCCCCCGGTTGAACAGAATTCATTTCAGTGAGGTTGTCAACCGTCGGTGAAGCGGTCGCATCGACAGTAATTAACTCTTTCGGAATGAGATCATCTTCTACCGTGCCCGGGGTGGCTGGCTTCTCTCCTGCACTAACTTTAATCATCTGATTAGAGCCGAGTGGGTAATGATAGAAGATACCCATGTCAGGTCGAGCGTCTTGTCCGTTTTCATTGTACGCGGCCGCGACAACCTCCTGACCTGTGTTCGTGGCGACGATCAGTTCTCTTTCGGCTCCATTTGCCATACCACCGCCTGCACGTGCTTTTACAATATCGACATTTTCCACTAGATTTGTCCCATAGTTCGCATTAAAGTCATCTACCGTTTCTTCACTATTTACAACGTTATCTACCCAGAGAACTAAGTTATCTCCTGGATCAATCGTTATGTCTGTCAGCCCTTGGAACCAAACGGCATCCGGTGTATTTGTCGGATAACGATATAAAATTTTAAAATCCCCAAAATTCAGTATTTGATCCGTATTGTTATACACTTCAATGAATTCATAGCCGTCCGCCCCATCAACATTTGACGAATCAGGTACTATTTCTGTAATCAGTAATGGGGGCGTTTCAGTATCGCCCTCCGCAGGCGTAATATCGATAGAATAGACATCACTTGTCGTTTGATTCATTCCGTTGGAGGCGACAATATAATAGTCAATCCTCTCTACACCGATTGCATCTCGGAAAGGAACGGTATGGCGAAACATACCATCCTCACTGTCGCGTATCAAGTTAGCAGCCGTATAATCCTCCTGCTCATCGTTTTTATAAAATAAGGTCATCGTGCTCAACAAAAACTCGTCTTGTCCATCAGCCACAATCTGAACCTTGTCCAACGGCTGAACCGGTTCCGTCATATTTTCAAGCGTTGGTATTCCTTGATCATCAATGGGGATAAGCTCTTCTGGAACCAGTTCTGGTTCAACGGTCCCTGGTGTTGCTGGCTCCTCTCCTGCACTAACTTTGACCATTTGATTCGTGCCATCCTGTGGGTATTGATAGAATATTCCCATATTCTCTGTCACATCAGACCGACCATTATTGTATGTTGCCGATACAAGTTCGATCCCCGTATTCGTGGTTACGACAATATCTCGTAAACGTTCGTTAGCCATCCCACCAGGCATTTTTACAATTTCTTCGTTTTCAATAAGCTCAGTCCCGAAATGGGCGTTAAAGTCGTCTACATCCATATTAGCGTTCCCGGTATTTTCGATCCATAAGACTAAGGCTTCACCAGGATCGATATTCACATCTCTCACGTTCGGGATCCAAACGAGGTCGTTTTCTGGTCCAGTCGGATACCGGTAATGAATCCGGTACTCACTGAAGTTCAGCACCTGATTAGTATTGTTGTACACTTCAATAAATTCATAGCCGTCTGCTCCGCCGACATTCGTCGTATCCGGTACGAGTTCCGTGATTAATAGTGGAGGAACTTCACTGCTATTTGAGTGGGCAAAATGATCACCCTCCTTACTATTTGCGTGCATTGTCGGCGGCTGTTGGCTTAGTAAGATCATGCATGCGATCATAGCAACTGATACTAAACGTAGAAACGTTGTCTTCCTCATAAGGTCACCTCTCATATACTAATTTTTGACACATCAACGAGCTATACAAGATAACTCCATTGCTCTGTGAAAATCCTTTCTCTATCACCCCCCTTTATAAAGCCTAACTTATAAGCGATCACCCCTTATCCTTCATTAGTTTTTGGCGCTTCGACCGGGTTATACCGCTCGCTATCTCCTCAAAAAAAACAAAAAAACCCTAATTAATTAAAGGAAAAGGGAAGCTGGTTACATTCTCCTTTATTAATTAGGGTTGTCTCAATTTGGTCTCCACCCACAACAGGTATTTACTTTTTTTGTTTTGCATTCAATTTCAATGGTCATTGTATTTAAATAAAACTATGAAGAAGGATTAACGAAGTCAATTTACTATTATTTTACAGTGTCAGTTTAAATGATAGCGTATAAAAAGTCAACGACTTCTTGACTACATCCGTCCTCATACGGCAACGATTTGATGTCATGAAAGGTAACCCGTTTTTAGTTATAAATATTACTGTGAAATAAATTGCTCGTTTTTACGTACATCTTACAAGTCATGCTTTTACTTTTGATACCTGTTGCAGATGCATTTGGCTTTTTAACTATTGGTGTTGTTCTTTTTAATATGCCAATTGTTTCGTTAAACAATCGATTCCTATACCTAGCGCAATTGTCAATTTTGTTCTCTACTCATGTCTGATAGGGTCTCCCTTGATTCTGCCCCTCCATTTGATTCATAGGAAAACTAGCAGTTTTGGTTAGACAAAGGGGAAAATACTATGGCCAAGAGGCTGTTACGAATCCTCACATAGTTTTTTTCACTGATGTTAATAATCACATTGACTAATTGCGAGTAATATGACTATAATTTGAATAATCATAACTAAAACGCTTTCAAATTGAAGGTTATGAGTCTTTTATATTCTAATTATTTCTTTCACTGGAGAAATGATTGAATTTATCGAATGGGGGGATTATTTTATGAAAAAGGTCAGTTTACTAGTTTGGATGGCCAGCCTTAGCCTCTTATTATTCGCCTGTGGCGGAAATGATGGTGGTTCCGAGGAGACGACAGGAAACGAAGGAGAAAACGGCAGTCAAACCGGAGAAGAAGCGAGCACATCCAGCGATGAGGAAATCGTCATTGCCGTTGCTCAAAATTTTATTTCAATGGATCCGCAAAACACGGGAGATGGAAATTCGAGAACGGCCCAACATTCAATGTTTGAAGGATTGCTTGGTTTTAACAAAGAAAGCGAAATTGTTCCTGTGCTAGCAGAAGATTATGAAGTCAGCGAGGATGGATTAGAGTACACGTTCTATCTACGCGAAGGCGTCGTTTTCCATGACGGCTCAGCATTTAATGCAGAGGTCGTTAAGGCAAACATCGACCGGATGGCAAACCAGGATAACGGAATCCGAACGAATCGCAACTTCCAATTCGTTGAGGAAACGGTTGTTGATGATGAATACACAGTGAGAGTCATCCTCGAAAAACCGTATAGCTCGATGCTAGACAAATTTGCTTCCACACATATGATCAGTCCAGAATCGTTGGAATTATCAGATGAAGAAATTGCACAGAATCCGGTTGGTACAGGCCCATTCAAATTTGTATCTTGGGATCAAGGTAGTTCATTATTCGTCGAAGCGTTTGACGAATATTGGGAAGAAGGGCTTCCTAAAATTGGCGGAATCGAGTATCGCCCAACACCCGAGAACGGAACGCGTCTTGCATTGCTGCAAACCGGGGAAGCGGCTTTCATCTTTCCATACCCAGAACAAAATTTAGCTGAAGCGGAGAATTCTGATGATTTTTCAGTAGAGATAACACCAGCTACCGTTCAAAATTACATCACAATGAATACGCTTAAAGAACCGTTTAATGATGAGCGTGTAAGACAAGCGATTAACTATGCCATTGATCAAGAAGCATTTATTAATGTTGTTAAATCTGGCCTTGGCGAACCGCTTGACTCACCAGTAACACGCCAAACTGCACATTATGAGTCACAAGGCGGGTATGAATACGATCCAGAAAAAGCAAAAGAATTACTTGAAGAAGCAGGGTACAGTGATGGATTCAGCACGACCATTTGGGGCAATACAACCTCGGACAACTCAAGAGGAATGCAATTCATCCAGCAGCAGCTTAGCGAAGTAGGGATCCAAGTAGAAGTCCAATCAATGGAGGAAGGAACACTATCCGATGCGATCTATGGGGTAGAGAACCCAGAAAATGCAGAAGTTGAAATGTGGTATGTCAGCTGGTCTGCATCACCAAATGACACAGACCATGCCCTGCGCCCATTATTCAGCAGCGAACAGTTCCCGCCGACAGGCGCAAACTCTGCCTATTACGACAATGCTGATGTGAATGACTGGATTGCGACTGCGATGCATTCAGGGGACGAAAGTGAGCAAGCAGAGTTGTACAGCAATATCCAAGCCCAAATCGTAGCAGATGCTCCATGGATTTTCTTGGCTGAGGGAGCTATAACCGCTGGCAAACGTTCAAATGTTGAAGGCATTTACAACCTCCCTTCCGGTACCATTATCGTTCGTGAGGCAGAAGTAAACTAAGGCAATTTGAAAGTGGAGGAGCAGAGTATGCTTGCATATTTAGGAAAACGAATCATAGAGACGATCCCAATCATTTTCGTTGTCTCTGTACTCATATTTTTCTTTACCCACCTCATTCCTGGTGATCCGGCCCGTTTAGTCGCGGGACCGGATGCTTCTCTTGATGAAGTGATGCAAATTAGAGAACGATTAGGCTGAATGACCCTATTTGGCAACAATATCTCGATTATATGGGTGGATTATTCCAAGGAAACCTTGGAACGTCTCTCGTAACAGGACATAGCGTCGCCGAAATGATTGGTGCCCGGTTTATGCCCTCTCTCTATCTAACATTTTTAAGTATGGGCTGGGCGTTAATCTTAGGATTAATTATTGGAACTGTTTCAGCCGTATTTAAAAATAAATGGCCTGATTATATTGGGATGATGACAGCAGTTTCAGGGATTTCTGTGCCAAACTTCTGGTTAGGGCTTTTGTTTATCCAATTGTTTTCCGTCCAATTGGGCTGGTTACCGACCGGAGGGATCAACAGCTGGCAAGGGTATATTTTACCTTCGATTGCGTTAGGTGCAGGGATTATGGCGATGATCGCGCGCTTTACCCGTTCATCGTTATTGGATACGTTAAAGGCTGATTATATTCGTACAGCCCGGGCTAAAGGGTTAAAGGAAATGGTATTGATTCCAAAACACGCTTTGCGCAATTCCATGATTCCGGTTGTTACGATAGCGGGGTTGCAATTTGGCTTTTTATTAGGCGGATCCGTTGTAGTTGAAACGGTATTTAACTTTCCAGGAATGGGGCGCTTATTAATCGATTCGATATCATTCCGCGATTATCCAACCATTCAAGCCTTGTTGCTACTATTTTCAATCTATTTTATTTTAGTCAATCTCGTTGTTGATTTGCTGTACAGTCTATTAAATCCAAAAATTCAGTATGAAGGTTAGGAGAGAGGTAATATGGCCATGAATCAGCCACAACTTAATCCAAAGAGCCAGTTCCTCGAAAAGAAGTCTGATTACTCCCCTGTGAAAGAATTCTGGAAAAAATGGCGCAAAAAGAAGGTGGCGTTTTCCGCAAGCTATTTATCTTTTTGCTCGTTGTTATTGCCATTTTTGCTCCATGGATTGCCCCGCATGATCCGTATGCCCCAAACTATAGCAACCTGTTGGCCGGTCCGTCTTGGAGCCATTGGGCAGGAACGGATGAGTATGGCAGGGATATTTTAAGCAGATTAATCCTAGGTGCACGAATTTCGCTAAGCGTCGGCTTTATATCGATTATTGCCGGTGGCGTCATCGGCACAATACTTGGCTTAATCAGCGGCTATTTTGGCGGCTTTCTCGATAAATTAATTATGCGTGCGAGCGATATTATGTTTGCTTTCCCTGATCTATTACTTGCGATCGCGATTGTTGCGATTTTAGGACCTGGAATTGAAAATGTCGTGATCGCTTTATCTGTTTTCTCGGTTCCTAGTTTCGCTAGATTAGTCCGAGGCTCAGCACTAGAAGCGAAGCAAACAGAATATGTAGAAGCAGCTCAGTCAATGGGTGCTTCCAGCACAAGGATAATAAGGAAACACATTTTTCCAACGAGTGTTGGCGGCTTGCTAGTATTTTGTTCGATGCGAATGGGAGGCGCGATTCTTGCTGCGGCCACGTTAAGCTTCCTAGGCCTTGGCGCAAGTCCAGAAACTCCGGACTGGGGTGCAATGCTAAGCATGGGACGCGACTATTTGGGAAGCGCTCCACATATTGTCCTTTACCCTGGGCTCGTTTTATTTCTGACTGTACTTGCCTTTAATTTAATCGGGGACGGCTTGCGTGATGTGTTTGATCCGAAGTCAGCAAATGAATGATGAAGGAGCGTGATTCGCATGGAAAAGCTCTTGGAAGTGAAAAACTTGCAAACTCAGTTTGTACAAGGTGAACAGCCGTTAACCATTATAGATGATATTAGCTTTACTGTCCGAAAAGGTGAAATGCTAGGCCTTGTCGGCGAGTCAGGCAGTGGAAAAAGCGTGACATCACTTTCGATTATGAAGCTGTTTAAAGGAACAACGGGTAAAGTAACCGACGGAGAAATTCTTTTTAAAACTCAAAAAATCTCCGCATACAGTGATGCGAAAATGAGAAAAGTCAGAGGAAAACAAATTTCGATGATTTTTCAAGAGCCAATGACATCTCTCAATCCAGTGATGAAAATTGGCGAGCAATTGACAGAAGTCATTCGGCTCCATTTGAAATACAGCAAATCAAAAGCGAGAGCCCATGCAGTAGAAATGCTGCGCAAAGTAGGTATCTCTAGGCAGAACAATTGCTAAACGAATTTCCACACCAGCTATCAGGCGGGATGAGGCAGCGGGTGATGATTGCGATTGCTCTCTCCTGTAATCCAGAGTTACTAATTGCAGATGAACCGACGACAGCTCTTGATGTTACGATCCAGGCGCAAATACTAGAACTAATGAAAGAAATTCAGCAATCAGTCGGCATGTCTGTACTTCTCATTACCCACGATCTTGGTGTCATTTCGGAAATGTGCGATCGCGTCATTGTCATGTATGCTGGAAGAATTGTGGAAGAAGCATCGGTGACAGAGTTGTTCGAATCGCCAAAGCACCCGTATACACGCGGCTTAATCGAATCCGTACCAAAAATAGGCGAGAAGGTAGAAACGTTGAAGTCGATCCCGGGCAATGTACCGCCTCCGACCGATATGCCGCAGGGATGTCGGTTTGCACCGCGCTGTGCCAATGCCTTTCAAAAATGCTTAGAAGCAGAGCCAGCACTTAAACCGCTTGAAGCGGGAAGGCGTTGCAGCTGTTGGCTTTATGAGGAGGAGAAGTAATGGGGCATTCATTGCTTGAAGTAGAGAAGGTATCGAAGAATTTCAAGTTAAAGGCGGGTCCCTTTAAGAAAAAAAACAGACGTTGAAAGCAGTGAGCGAACTCTCTTTTTCTATTAATAAAGGAGAAACATTGAGCATTGTCGGAGAGAGCGGCTGCGGAAAATCGACGACCGGGCGGCTAGTCAATCGCTTGCTTGAGCCGGATAGTGGAGAGATTCGGTTTGAGGGAGTTGATATTTCGAGCATACCGAAGCGGGAATTAAAGCCTTACTACAAAAAAATCCAAATGGTTTTTCAGGATCCTTATGCTTCGCTTAATCCAGGGATGAAGGTGCTTGAGCTCGTGTCAGAGCCGCTCATCATCCATACAAATTTAACAAAAAAGGAACGCGAGCAACAAGTATTAGAAATGCTTGAGGTTGTCGGCCTCAACAGCCAATCGGCCTATAAATACGCACACGAATTCAGCGGCGGGCAGCGACAACGGATCGGAATTGCTAGAGCGCTCATGCTGAAGCCGGATTTAATCGTTGCCGATGAACCGGTTTCCGCTCTTGATGTTTCCATTCAATCTCAAATCTTAAATCTGCTAAAAGAGTTGCAGAATTCGTTCAATCTTGCCTTTCTTTTTATCTCACATGACTTAAGTGTTGTTGAGCACATTAGCGATAAGGTTGGGGTCATGTATTTAGGGACGATGGTTGAATATGGCACGAAGGAAGAAATTTTTAACCATCCAAAACATCCGTATACAAAAGCTCTATTATCGGCTGTTCCAGCGATTGATCCCCGTCACAAAAGGGAGCGTATCATTTTAAAAGGCGATTTGCCGAGTCCGATCCATCCCCCAAGCGGCTGCTGTTTTCATACGCGCTGCCCGATGGCGATGGAATCATGTAAGACAAAGGCTCCAATCCTTTCGCCAAGAAAGGATCTTGACCAGCAAGTCTCATGCCATTTATATGAGCCTTTGGTCAGTCAATCAAACTAATTCAACAAGAAGTTGACCGCTTTTCTTCCTATCAATGGATCGTTGTCTTACAATATAGAAAAATGGATAGGAAAGGGGGAAAGGTGTAATGCTGAAGCATGATCAATTGTATATTAAGAAACAGAATAAACACTGGATCTATGAATTAATAAAAGAAAGAGGCCCTTTAACCAAACCAGCCTTAGCTAAAGAAACGAAGATGAGTCCAACATCAATTAGCCGCATCGTCAACGAATTAGTAGAAGAGCGCTTAATTAGCGAATCGGAGTATGAATCGAGCGGCGTTGGCCGAAATGCTATCCGGCTTGAGTTGAATAAAGATGCGCGCTGGTCGTTAGGGATCGAGATTGATATGAATATTATTAGGCTGGGGCTGATCAATTTAAAGGGAGAGCTCGTTCATTATCAGCAGTTTGATTATCATACGAGAGGAAGGCCTGGGCCGACCCTCGAAAAAGTTGTGGAATTAATCAATATCACTGTTGCAGAGCAACTGCTGCCACAGCACTGTATCACAGGCGTCGGCATCGGCATACCAGGCTATATCAATGTAGATACTGGGAGTGTAATTCACTCTGACCAACTGCTGTGGGACAACGTTGATGTAGCTTCCTATATGACCGAAGCGCTAGACTTGCCGACGAGAGTAGACAATGAATTAAAAATGCAAGTCATAGCGGAACAGCATGCGCAACCAGAGAACCGCTCCGAAACAATGGTATTGCTCCGCATCGGCTCTGGTGTTGGAGCTGCGGTATTAATAAATGGCGAAATATTTAGAGGGGATTCTAACAAAGCGGGTGAAATCGGCCATAGCATTGTCAATCCCCAAGGAAATTTGTGCAAATGTGGAAGGAAAGGCTGCTTAGCTACGTACGTGTCAGAAAAGGCTTTGCTCCATCAAGCAAGCTATAGCTTAGCCGTCCAGTCTATGTCTGAGCTGAAGGCTCTCTATTTAGATAAGAACCCGAGCGCTGTAACTATCTTCGAACAGGCCGTTACCTATTTAGCGATCGCGCTCGGAAATATATATACGACATTTAACCCGTCTTCGATTATTTTAAGCGGCGACTTCTTTAGTTTTTGTGAAAAATTGAATAAAAGTGTTTATAATCAAGTTTCCACATATATGCCCTATGCAGAAGAAGTAGCTGTGAAATATTCCAATTTGGAAGGGACAGGTGTCGTTCTTGGAGCAGGGTTAGTGGCTGGTGAATACTTTTTTTTCATTAGAAGAATAACCCCTGTTTTCTCGTTTCGTAAGTGCCAATCACATATTTCAGTGTGATTGGCATTTTTCCCACTGCCCCATCTATTTGAAAGCAAGGTTTATAACGACAATTCCGACCGAGCGACGGACTTGCTTTGCCTCTCTGCCTACATCAAAACCCCAAAAAGTAAAACGTGTATGGATTCCCAAACCCAATGGAGATAAACGTCCTTGAGGTATTCCGTCTATCCCTCGATCCTCCTGTTATGTGTATGTTTTGGTCAACTACATCATAATGGAATGACTGTGGCTTTTGTTTATTTATCTGTTGCAATTGATTTTACAATGAACCTTAAATAACTTTATTGTCATTTTACAAATAACGTATTGACTCTTACGTTAACGTAAGGATGTATAGTAATTACGACAAATAGTGTGGAGGTTCACGATGTACAGTATTGGAGAAGTAGCAAAAAAAATGAACATAACCGTTCGAACGCTTAGATATTACGAAGAGATCAATCTGTTGAAACCCTCTTATACCGCAGAATCGGGTTACCGTTTCTACTCAAAAACAAATATCGTTACATTGCAACGGATTATTGCCCTAAAGGAACTCGGCTTTCAATTAAGCAACATTAAAACCATTCTGGATCAAAAAAAATGGGAAAACGTTTTTGAAGAACAGTTAGTCCTCATCACTAAGGAAAAAGAAAGACTCCGTGATTTAGAAAGGATGTTGCGACTGTCTCAGCATTTATCCCAGATTGAGCATGACCTTAGCTGGAGAAATATTTTTCAGTTTGTCAGGCAAACGGAAGAAGATCAATACAACAATCATTTATTCTTGAAGCAATATTTTAATGAACGCGAGCTAGACATTTTGAAAAGCCCTAGTTTGGATTTGGGTGGAAAAGAATCCAAAGAATTGGTTGAATTGTTGAAGACTGCCAAGGAGCAAAAGAATGAAGACCCTGAATCGCTCAATTCACAGCATTTGGCTAATAAACTAGTGTCCTTTCTTGAAAATACATTTCATGGTGATCCAGCGCTTATTGAAAAGTATTGGATGCTTCAAAAACAACCGCCAAAGGAAGGAAATTTGTTCATTTTGGATGATGATGTCATTAAATATATTGAAAGCATCATGGATCGTTATGAGGCAAAATGGGGGAAGGTCGGAAAGAGTCAGTCGTATCATCGGGAATGAGTTGAACCAAATTAAAGATTTTAAGAGGTATTGGGGAGCCGTTTTAATTCAAGGGGGAACGAATTATGAAGAAGAGAATTTACTTTTTGGATCATCTCCGCATTTTTACGATTACGATGGTCATTGTTTATCATGTGACATTACTATACACTAACGCGTTTGAATTTGTCCAAAATCCAGTACCGGATAAATACGATCCACTATTTATGATTATGACGTTTCTGATAAGTGGTCCGATGCTAAATTCGATCATGTTTTTTATCGCCGGCTATTTTGTTATAGGTTCGTATAAAAAGGGAGGTTCACAGTTTGCGAAAGATAGACTTAGACGGTTGGGGAGCCCCTATCTTTTCGGACTTATCATTTTAGCTCCACTAACACAGTATATTGCGAACCGGTCTTGGGGAAGCAATGTTGGTTTGATGGAATTTTGGTTGAAAGAATTCTTTCAACCGGAAAACATTGACCCGCATCATTTGTGGTTTATTGGTATTTTGTTACTATTCTCTCTTGCCTCCATACCGATTATTTCTCGATTGCAATATTGGAATGTTCAGGCGGTGGGTTCTAACCACCAAGTACCGAGTCGGGTATATATACTGTTTCTAGTCCTCACATTTGTCTTGTATTATGGTATGGGATTTTTTTATGAGCCCCAAGTGTTTATCAGCTTTTATATTCTTCACTTTTCTCCAGTGATGCTTCCCATCTATGCAGCGTATTTTGCGTTGGGGATATATGCTTCAATGAAGATGTGGTTTACAGATGAGCACACGGTTCGGGTTTTTCCTTGGGTCTTTGCCTATGTAGCCAACTTCCTTCTTTATGCGGGGACACTGGTGATCAAAGATATCAATCCAATTGAGGGTGCAGGAAATGATCCACTCCTGGCATTTGCCACCAATGGAATGACATTTTCTGGAGTAATGTTGCTGATTTCTTTGTTTAAGAGATTTTTCAACAAACGTTCAGACTTTATGCTAAGATTATCAGCGAATAGTTATAACACATATATTGTTCATTATCTCATTGTATTTGTTGTTGTCTATTTAATGAGTAATATCAATATACCGATCATCGGAAAGTATATCTTTCAGGTTATTCTATGTGTTTTCCTTTCATGGATCATGGCTACGTTTTTAAAAGAACGTACTCCTTTGCGATCTTGGATTTAAGAGATTGCTTCGTTTGAATTGCTATGTGCACAACGTTTATCAGCATCCAATGTTTCATTTAATCGGCTTGAGAGGTTGTTTGTGGCATGAAGAATTTAAAAAATCAAACGGACAAAGGCTCTTCTTACTCGAGAGGATTAACTCGGGGGTTTGTTTCAGCGAAAGAGCGTTTGCTTGCGCCAGATTTGTCCTCGCTCCCACTTTGATACAGCTTTGTCGGTAATATGAAGTTTGTCTGCAAGCTCTTGCTGAGTCATATATTTTTTTTCTCTTCTTTTGCTAGTTACCCTGACGTGTCTCTTATACCGAAATTGGCTGAGGTGCTGGATATTTCTGTTGAGAATTTGATTAACAACGGAAAAGTTGGAAGCATTAGAAGCGAAGGGTGGTACCGGCGACATACAAGCAATAACGTAGCTTCTTGAAGACAGTAAAAGTAAAACGATTCATAATGTTTATCGACATTTAGTTTTTCGCAATATGACAATTTTGTTTGCTGCTGTTGTCATTTCTATTGTTAATGTTGCTTTATCCAATACAATGACTTGGGGACTTTATCCACTGGGACTATATTGATGGTTTGGACGGTATACAATACGGCACACATCATTGGTGTGATGATTAGCGGACCAGCTCTATGTTTTTTTTCTATATCACTTCGGTCCTGTTGCTTCTGCAAAGAGACATATGGCAACGGATACTGCATCCTTTAAAAGCTGTAGGACGTATGGTACTGACTAATTATGCAAAAATTCAGAACTGTGGACAGGAAATAAAAGTGATACAAAAAAAAGATTGGTGTAAATGCTTCGTATCTCCAAGCCTTTTTGAAGTACAAGAATATCCACTCTCTCGAACGTGGATTACTACTTGAATTGATTGATACCATTTTCGTTCATGAAAACAGCGAAATAACGGTTCAATTCAACTTTGCCAATCAACATAAACGTATGTTGGAATTTACGAAAGAGAACAAGAAAGCAGCACATAGAAATAAAAACCCATTCGTGTGATGAGCTGACTTGGTTTCTTATCCCCTTTTTCGTTTTTACTTCGCATTTTTTTTCTATAGTTACACAGACCATTTGGACCGAGGGAGGAGAAAAACTCTCCCTCATTTACCTCGAAGATGATATCGTCTACCGCTTTCTTGGCAGAACTATGATACTGGTCACCAAATTTGTCCACTTTTATGATAGGCTCTATTATATTTCCTCCAATCGACAAATTCTATTGCGAATAATTGACAGACGCCGCATACAAATAATAACTTAATCCAATTTGTTGCTCCTCTAGCATGTTTTTGTGAAACTCATCGTTAATAAAAAAACCAAGTGGATTCCACAAAGCCTTCCGCATCCAGCTCCATGACATTGTCATTTATATAGTTAATATGCTGAGAGATAAGCTGCTTCACTCTTTCATCATCGACAGCCCACCCTTCCTTTAACGCAAAAGCCATTTTGTCCATAAATTCCTGAGATTCCCGTGCGGACTCATCCAATTCATCACTGCTTACATCGTCTATCGAAATCTCATATTGATACTGTTCTTTCAAATATTCATTTTGCTCTTTTAGCTGCTCTAGCCATTGTTCTTTGTTTAACCCTTTGAACATATTTTGCTCATCCATCACCTTTCCACGCTTCTCAAAATGAATCGTTTCATTAATCGTACTTATTATTAAGCTAACCCGCTCTCTCTTCTTTTCCATCAATATTTTCTGTTCGACTAAAACTTTGTACCGATTCTTTTGTTCACCTAAAACTTTCTGAATATCTTCCAACGAAAACTCCAACTCACGATAAAACAAAATGTGCTGCAACCTTTTTAATTCCTTATCTCCATACAGTCGATATCCAGCTTCAGTGACTTCACCAGGTTCTAACAAGCCAATCTTGTGATAATGATAGAGCGTTTTGACTGTTATCCCGGTCAAATCGGCCACTTGTTTCACTGTCAGCATATAGAATTTCACCTCCCTTTACATCAACAATAGACCCTTACCTCAGGTAAGAGTCAACAACGATTGATCTCATATTTTTTTATCCATTATTCGCCCAATCAGATCTATGATTCAACAATATTAGCTAATAAGAAGTCAATAATTCGGAAAATTGCTTTTATAGTTTTGCTAAGTAATCCTCCTAATCTAAATAGAAGACGATGAAATATGTCACTATTGTTTAACCTCACATGTCTTCAAGCAACGTGGCCAAAAGAAGAAAGCCGAAAGCTGCGCGGATAACGAAGGTCTAGTGAATGCCTCAAATAAGCCCTATCCATGCAGTACTCACATGCTTGGCTACTCATGGCTTTGGCAAATCATAATTACGTTGTCGTCAGGATCACTGATCGTGAAAAAAGAGACAAACCCGGGCCTTTCAATCTCTGTAAAAACAGGAATCGCTTTTTTTTCGTACATATTCATAGGCAGCGTCAATATCCTCAGTGTCGAACATGAATAATATCTTATATTCCTCTCCTTGTAAATAGCGATTCGAGTCTAGTAGTACATCCGCACCTTTTGCACTGCTGATTTCGACAATCGTTTCTTTTGTATCTACTGCCTGTTGTTCCATGCCTAATAAGGTAAAGTACCAGTTAGCTGCTTTTTGCATCTGTGTCACATTGACAAAGACAGCAGGGATCGTATGTTTGATCGGTACTTGTACCACCCTGTTTAGCGGTTCAGCCTCATCATCTGCATTGCACACCATGAATACATTTCCATCTGGATCTACACTGTTGAAAAACGTTAATCCTTCATGCGGTGTTTCAATGTCCAAAGTAATACGAAACCCGTTTTGCTTCAGTTGTTCATAGGCACTCTGCACATTATGTGCTACGTACATATATTGTGGTACTAGGTCCATGTCCCAACCTTCTCTTTGCTTGTTTACGCTGTTATCGTCTAGAAGTATGCCCGTATAACCATCCAACTCCATCCAATATACTGGCCCGCCATTTAACCTTTCTTCCTTTAATTCCAGGCCTAACAAATCGCTGTACCATTTTGCAGACTGATTAAGGTCACTTACATGGACAAAGACACTGTTGATTTGGTTTTTAATGCCACTATTCATACATGATGCTCCTTCCGATAATATTGCATCATAACTCTTGATTCCTTTCCACAAATGTCCTGATATAAGGCTAATTATAAAATTTTTGCATTTTCAAAAAAAA
>BAXO01000058.1 GCA_001310555.1 Bacillus sp. JCM 19058 | reverse complement strand
TGATCGGTGACATGGCAGCTGGTATTCAATTGTTGCTCCTTGCGACGGCGCTTCTAGTCATTCGCAGAATTACGGAACCAAAAGTTCTCGGTGATCAAATGGGTTTAGCGGCGCTTCCTACGGTACTATCCATGTATTTTGGATTTGTTTTCTTCGGTGTTATGGGCTTAATCCTCGGTCCTTTCGTATGGATTGCTATTCGTTCAGCGCAAGAAGCTGGTTTATTTAATATCAATATTAAGATTTAAGGACTAGTGCGTTTCGATACGTAATTTAAGGATTGTTTTTGTGGGCCCAGTTTCTAGCCGGGCATAAAAAGGGGGAGCGGCATATAAGCTGCTCTCCCTTCTGTTTATTACTCTTCAATTAAGCCATTTTCAACAAGCCATTCGTAGGCCACAAGCGATACACTTCTTCCTTCCACATCGACTTCGTAATTCAGTTCGCGCATCGTTTCACTGTTTAGCTTCTCGGCAAGTGGTGCTGTTATTTCCTCAAGCTCCGGGAACTGTTCAAATATCGACTGATTTAAGGAGATCGCCACGTTATATGGCGGAAAAAAACGAACGGTCGTCTTCAAGAATTACGAGATCATAACGTTGAATGCGTGAGTCGGTCTCAAAGCCTACCGCCACATCGATTTGCTCATTGTAAAGCGCCTCATATAGCAATCCCGCATCCATTTGTCTGATGTGATTCGCTCCGAATTCAAACTGATATCGTTCTTCGACACCGGGTAAACCGTCGGGGCGATTGGCAAATTCCGCATCAGTCCCCATTGAAAAAGTCTCTCCGCTATTCTGAACATGCGCTGCCAAATCGCTAATAGTTTTTAAGTTTAGTTCATCTGCAACTTCACGGCTTACGATGAGACAATACGTATTATTTACGTCAGACATATTCATCCACACTAGACCGTTTTCCTGATCAATCTCTTTGACCTTCTCATAGGCTTGCATCGGATCGATAATCGGTTCCTCTCCTAAATAATTCACTAATGCGGTACCCGTATATTCCCAGGCTAAATCGACTTGACCGTTTTCGAGAGCGGTCCTTACAACATTACTGCCGAGATTGGACATTTGTCGCACTTGATAGCCATGATACTCGAGCAAATGAAATGTCATTTCTGAAAGAATATATTGTTCCGTAAATGTTTTGGCACCAATCGTTATCGTTTGTCCAGCCCCAAATACTCCACAGCCGGAGAGCAAGCACGCTACGAAAACAAGCTTGATTAAACGTGATATTTTGCTAAGCATTCGCATTCCTCCGTTCCGCTATGCTGGATTCGTCGTATCTGTAGTTTGACGAAGCCCTTTTGGTGTAATCGTTTTTCCAAGCCACGCCAGTAAAAAGTCGATGATGATAGCCATCACTGTTACCGGAATAGCACCTGATAACAAAAAGGCATGATCAAATAAATTGATGCCTGTAAAAATCCATACGCCTAAGCCGCCACCGCCAATATAGTAGGCAAGCGCAGCCGTCCCGACATTTAAAACAATGGCGGTCCGCAGCCCAGCAATGATCGCATAGGCAGCATTCGGTACTTCAATCCGCCAAAAGATTTGGCTTGGCTTCATTCCCATTCCTTTCCCCGCGTCAATCAGACTGTCATCGATCGAATTAAAGCCCGCGACTGCATTACGAAAGATCGGCAAAACCGAGTAAATAAACAAAGCAAAAACAGCCGGCACAAATCCAATTCCTAAAATACCGATCATTAAAGCAAGAACAGCTAGACTCGGTACAGTTTGAGCGATATTAGCCAAGTTCGACAAACCCCATTCGAATTTTTTAAAACGAGGCCTCGTTACGAAAACTGCCAATGGTAAGGCGACAATGACAGCGAGGAACGATGATACAATCACCAGCAAAAGGTGCTCACGTAATAAAAGAAGAAAGGTTGACTGGTTCTCAAAAATAACATGAAAATAGCCGTTCGCTGCTGTCCAGATAAAAAAGATGGCGACAAGCCCGTACAATCCGTACCTCACCATACGGGAAATCGTATTTTTTCTCGTCACCGAATCACCTGCTTCTGGCTGCTTTTCGGCCGTTCTTTCATTTCAAGGTGCAAGTATTTCTGAACGAGATCGATCGTTATTGCTCCTTGTGCATTCCCCTCTTCGTCTACAACAATGACCTGATCGGCTTCTTGGTTAAGAAGCATTGCCAGAGTATTGCGCAAGTCGGCATTCAAATGAACCGTCTTAGAATCTTCAATCGCTTCATCAATTTCGACCAACCCAATTTCTGCTCTCAGCTCTGCAATAGTATGAAGGCTTAAATGTTTAATCGCCCGATCCTTTCCGATAAAGGAAGAAACATAGCTATTGCTCGGGTGAATTAGAATTTCTGACGGGGAACCAAATTGCATGATTTCTCCACTTTTCATCAATACAATTTTATCCGCCATCTTTATCGCTTCGTCGATATCGTGGCTAACGAACAAAATTGTTTTTTTTCACTTCTTTTTGTATTTGCAGAAATTCGTCCTGAATCTTTTCACGAATTAACGGATCGAGCGCACCGAATGGCTCATCCATTAGCATGACAGGTGGATCAGCGGCGAGTGCACGCGCTACACCGATTCGCTGCTGCTGCCCGCCGGATAATTCGTTTGGGTAACGTTTGCGATATTCATCCGGATCTAAACCAATTAGCTTCATAAGCTCCACATACCGTTCGTGCTTTTCCCTTTTGCCCCAGCCAAGTAAGTCCGGTACGATAACAACGTTTTCCTCTATCGTCATGTTCGGGAATAGTCCGTTACTCTGAATTACATACCCTATCTTTCGGCGCAATTCGATTTCGTTTAACCCATTGATGCTTTGACCATTGATTAGAATCTCACCCTCAGTCATAGATTCCAGACGATTAACCATCCGTAGCAGTGTCGTTTTTCCACATCCGGACGGCCCGAGCAAAATGACAATTTCACCTTGATTTACTGTAAAATTCACCTCTTTGACTGCCGTTACTTCACTGTTATATTTTTTTGTCACCTGCTTAAATTCGATCATTCCCCTTCTCACCTCAAATAGTTAGTTATCATGATTCGAGCCCTCTCGGTGTTAGCTTTTTCTGAATGAGCATTAACATACTATCAGCCACGATAGCTAACAAAGAGACGGCTACTGCTCCCGTTATAATGGAATAGTGATCTCCCCGGTTAATGCCCTGGACGATTAAAGAACCTAACCCCCCTGCACCGATAAATGCAGCGATCACGCCAATACCTATATTAAGCACAACTGCGGTTCGAATGCCGGCCATAATGACCGGAAGCGCATTCGGAATCTCGACCCGAAATAGCTGCTGACTCGTTTTCATTCCGATCCCTTTCGCTGCGTCCTTCACTTCAGGACTAACATTTTTGATCGCCGTATATGTATTGCGAATAATCGGCAGTTGGGAATAAAGGATTAAGGCTACCACAGCTGGCACAAAGCCAATTCCTTGATTAATCAAGGAAAAAACCGGAATCATAATCCCAAATAAAGCAATACTTGGGACGGTCATCATGACGGATGCCGCTTGAAGAACGATTTCAGCCAGTTCATCATTCGTCGTTAAATAAATCCCTAAGGTCACGCCAATAATAATCGCTATGATAAGCGCGAGCCCAACAAGGACAATGTGTTCGAGGGTAAGGTTAAGAATATTATTCAAATTTATCCTCAAAAACTGAAGCCAATCTGCCATAAACAAAATCATCCTTTCTCTTAAAATGTGACGACCCTCAGCCACCTTATGTACTTGTACCACTATGACAAAGCGTGTCTAAATAACCTCATTGGGAAATTATTTGGGGAATCTTCTCTGCCTGATTGACAAATTCTTCCCTCTGCTTGGACTCCAGCAAGCATTTGAGGAGCTAATATCTCCCAAAATTGGCAAGTCCCGGTCCCAGGCCAGTGATACGGATTTGAACCTTAAAATCATTTGGTTCAAATTAGTAAAGCTGTAGAAACAGGTGAAACCCGAAGCAACATGCGGGGAAACTGACAGGAGCCGCTGCTTGTTCAAAAAGCATCAGCAAAATGACTCGCATCGCTCATGACAGCGTAAGCGTCCAAAAAAATTGGCACAAGTTAAGTCTATCATAGATAGTTAACATAATAAAATTGAATAAGCTAACCAAGCACCGGCGAGGAGCAAATAGTAAACCAGGCCAATTCACATTAGCCTGGTTTGTATGTGTTTGCCTTTTCTGTGAAATGTTCAGCTTATTATGAGTCTTCACCGCAGCATAGGTAGATGCTTAAATCAATTCTTCCCTTTTCATCAAAACGAATTCCCTCTTTTTCAAGTCTTTCTCGCTGCTTCCCCTTTCCACCAAACACATCATCAGGGGCGACTTCTCCCGATTTTTTTCACGACGCGATGACAAGGCAACTGCCTCTCTGCAGGAGCTTGGCGCATCGCCCAGCCGACGACTCTCGCGTTATGCGGCTGTTCAAGCATTCGCGCAATTTGTCCGTAAGTAGCTACTCGTCCGGGTGGAATTTGTGCCACAAGATCGTAAACCTGCTGGAAAAACCCGTTCATGATTACTTCTCCTCCCCTCTGCGATTGAAGCTACCAGTAGTTAATCGGCACTGCTTGTAGTATAATATCGATTTATCGAAATGACAAAGTAGAACTCATATCAGCTTGCTGATGATCGGAAAATAAGGAAGCTCCTATTCTAGCTCTTCGATCCGCTCAACCTTACTAGAGAATGTAGTTTGTTTCCTCAATTAAACGAAATTTGCTTGCTATTCGTCACGAAATGAGGAAATCAAACAAGAAAGAAGCTGTACAGCATTACGAATTTGAGAGTTATGTATTGACTTCAAGATGAAAAGGGTTACAAAATATAAAGTAGGCTAGTACCTTTTCCTAGCTAATCTGCACTTATCCAAAGGAGGAAGGTTCATGACAAACATTAATCCGAACGTAACTTTGCATAACGGAATCTCAATGCCTCAGCTCGGGTTTGGTGTCTGGAAAATGGAAAACGGTGATGAAGTTATCAACTCTGTTAAAGACGCCCTTGCTACAGGCTACCGCAGTATTGACACAGCAAAAGCGTATCGTAATGAAGAAGGTGTTGGTCAAGCCCTTAAGCAGAGTGGACTGAAACGCGAAGAGATTTTCTTAACGACAAAGCTTAAGAATCAGGATCAAGGCTATCAATCAACCTTGGATGCATTCGAGGGAAGTCTAGAACTTCTCGATACGGATTACCTTGACTTATATCTGATTCACTGGCCAGGAAAGGATCGGTACATTGAAACTTGGAAAGCATTTGAAAAGCTATACGAAGACGGGCGTGTTCGTGCGATCGGTGTTTGTAACTTTGAAATCCACCATTTGGAAACGCTAAAAGCAGAGAGCACCATTATTCCGATGGTCAATCAGATTGAGCTCCATCCTTTGCTGAATCAGAAAGAGCTTCGGCAGTATTGTCAAGAACGGAACATTCTTGTTGAAGCCTGGAGCCCGCTCGCGCAAGGCGACTTACTACATGATCCGATTCTTGAAGGGATCGCTCATAACTATGGAAAAACGATTGCTCAGGTTATTTTACGTTGGGATCTCCAGCACGGGTTAATTACGATTCCTAAATCTTCGACACCGGAGCGAATCCGCTCAAATTTTAATATTTTTGATTTTGAACTGACGTCGGCAGACATGCAAACGATAGACGAGATGAATACAAATGTACGGAAAGGTTCGCACCCGGATCAACTGCTGTTTTAATGGTTGCTATTCGCCGCATCGGTTAAATTGTTTAACAGTAAGAATCCAGCCTCTTAACGAATGGAACGGAGAGAATCGGACGAGGGATCTAATTCTCTCTGTTTTCATACGTATATCTTCTAAATATAAAACGCATAATCTGTCGGGATGCCTTTTTGTCCCAATTGCCAAAGCATTGCCGTTATATTACCGCGATGATAAGTGCCATGGTTCACCACATGCAAAACGAGATCAGCTAATTTGTAATTAAACGTCCCAAATGAAGGATGTTCTGTTACAATCGTTTTTTCTAAATCAGTTTGCGTTTCAAAAAAAGCTTCATATTCGTTCGAAAGCTGTAAAAAGCTCTCTTCATAATCAGCAACTGATTTATGCTCAATCTCCTTCACTCTTTCGTCTGCTATCGTTTTTATCTCTTCATAGCTTTTCCCTTTCATTACGTTTAACCAGTTCACATCAACCCTGTACATGTGCTCAATCACCTTAGAAACCGTCGGGAACACGCTTTCAATTTCCTTTGTAAGCACCGACTCTGGTAAACCTTTTAAATGATCAAAGATTCTTTTATTTGCCCATACATGGTAACGATACAATTTTAAACTGTTCTCACTCATTTGACGACCTCATTCCTTTTGATTTAAATAAAAAAACGGGAGCTCTTTTATTCCGATAAGACGGGCCTACACAAACAGCTGTCCTTTGTGATGAGTTTCGTGCACAGCCACAAGAGACAGAAGCTTTTTTCGCGGACCACGAAAATTCGGGATTGGCGAATCGTAGTGAAGCTCTAGCTCCTCATCGGTAATCGACGTAAATAGACCCTTCGTTCGTTCCGTGCTATCTTGTACGACTTGCAGCAACTCTTTAGCCGTTTTGCACTCAACCACATCCGGTTTACGGATTTCTCCTTCTCCAAACTTGGCGATCGAAGCAAACATCTCTGCTGATCCCGCCATATGCTGAGCGAGCTCGCTGATAGACATTGCACCATCCAAGGGCTGAAATCGATATCCTTATCTGGAATCAATTGTATTATTTTCTCTAATACAACACGGTGCTGCAGCCACTCATCCATCATTTTCTTAGCCATTCCCATCAAAAAACCTCCTCTTTTTTTAAAGCTACACTTAGTATAAAACAAGTTCCCTGACATCTTCTGTCAGGGAAGCTAATTTTTATCCGGTAATGCTACCTTCTGGCATGTTTTTTCAGTCCTATCGCTTTAGTTCCCATTCGTTTATCCTAACCTAAACGGTGCGATTCTCTCTAGTTTAGGTTTACCACCCATTCATCTAGGTAAATAATGCGCTGAGAGTTCCTGAACTTTTTCAACCATTTTCTGCCGCAACGCTGACGGTTCGAGCGCTTGAATGCGATCTCCGTACGGTAAAAGCAAACCAGGCAAATATGTGAGCATTTCTTTTTCGTTTATTGAAATAACGATCTCTGACTCACTTTGCTGCTTTAGGTAAAGGTTGATATACCAATTTTCGACAAGCTCACTTAGACACTTTTGATTGGCCATAATCCGAACGTCCACTGGAGACTGTGGCGAATAGTAATCGTGAAGCTGGGTTCTAATGTAATCTTCAATTGAAAAGTCAGTTGGCCTTTTGAATTGTTCGTCAGTGGTGGAAAAACCTTGAATCCGATCGACTCGGAATGTTCGCAGGTCCTGCCTGAAGTGGCAAAAACCGACGATGTACCATTTACCAAAGCGATACGCCAATCCATACGGATCGAGCTTCCTTACTTCCGGGTCCTCCCCCCCAGTTTTTATGTACTCAAGCTTAATCGCCCGACAATCGGCAGCCGCTTGCTCCAAATTCTGAAGTACTTCTTCTTCAGGGTGTCCCTTTGACGAGCCAATGACAGCAAATCCTTGCTTATGCCGCTGTAAATATTTTCTTTGCTCATCATTTAACTGAAGCTCAATTTTTTTCAAGTGCTCGTTTCAGCTTATGACCAAACGGATACCCTGCACTCTCAGCAAACAGTGTCGCATGTGTCAACGCTTTAAGCTCAGTGTTTTCAAAGAACAGAGGCGTTCCGCTGAAGGCCTCAGGTAAATAGTAACCGCCATGATGACCGGGTTCAGCGATAATTGGCACTCCACTAGCACAAAGTGCATCGATATAACGATACACGGTACGGACACTAATTTCGAGAGAATCAGCCAATTGTATAGCGGTCACCTGCTTCTTAGACTTGAGCTGCCAAAGAATAGCCAGCATATTATCCCATTTCGCCATCGTCTTCCTCCTGTAGTGAAGTCTCACCATAATTAAGTTCATTTTAACATGAAACGCTTGACATTCATCAAAGCCTATCCTGGCGAGGACCTTCACGATTACGGTTGGTAAGACTGATTCGCTTAAGCGCGCACTCCCCTTTCGATTAAGGTTTAACAAGGCGATCACGCGCGAAAAAACGGAAATCTATCTAGGCGATCCTGTAATACAACCCACCTTATTCGTCATCCGATAAAATCTCGACGAACCCATGCTCCCCATTGACACGAATTCGTTGTCCGTTCTTTATAATCTTAGTAGCATTTTCAACTCCGACAGTCGCCGGAATCCCATACTCCCTAGCCACTACAGATCCGTGAGTCATCAAGCCTCCAACTTCCGTAACTAGCGCTTTTGCCGACTGAAATAATGGGGTCCAACCGGGATCCGTTCCCGGTGCAACGAGAATTTCGCCTTCGTTCAGAGACGCTTCTTCTGGTTTGACGATCACGCGGGCTTTTCCTTCTGCAATCCCTGCCGACACTGGACTGCCGACAAGAGCTCCTTTTGGAAAATCTCCCTTTCTGGAAACCGTAACAATTTCGCCTTCGCTTGTCATGACTCTCGGTGGCTTCAAGGTTTGCTGCCACTCGTAATCTTTTTTTCCGCTCAGCGATTAGTTGCTCGGCTTCGACTTTTAATTGTCCTTTTGAGAGCAGAATTAATTCGTCTATAGAAAAGTAATTTGCATCTTCTACCCGTAGCAAAACCCTTCTCTTCACAAGCTCTTCTGCTTCTGCATAGATTGCTCGTTTACATTCATCCAATAATAAAGTTAACAAAAATTTGTGGTGCTCCCGCAGCCCTCCTAAATTGCGATACACTTTAATGAGACGTTTGACCAGCTTGGACTTCAACCAGCTTCTTTTTACATGACGTAGCACCCTCTGTTCAGCTTCCGTCGCATCCTGCTCTCCCCGAATGAATCTTTGTCGATGCTCTCCCGTTTCCACACTGCGTATATGCCCGAGTATGGCTGCTATTAGCTGAGTCGGTGCCTCGCGCCAGCGCAGTCTAGTCAAATCAATTTCTCCGGGGCATCTCGAGCCGTATTTGTCGATAAAATCGACAAACGCATTTTTAAATTGCTCGCCTCCTTGCACAGCAATCAATCCTTTATAAAAGGTCTCGTCAGTGGCAACCTTTAAATAGTTTTCGACCTCGGGAAATCCACGAGCTATATCAGCCAAATCTCCAAGCTCTAAGCCCATTTCACTCGTCACGTTCCCCGGCAATGATTTATTTAACTCGTACAGATCATGCTCACCACCCGTCCACCGAATAAGAATATTTCTTAATGCCATGTTTGAAATCATAAATGCGATAACATAATGGAAAATATTTGGTATCACATATTTAAAGTATTGGTCCAGTTGGTATTGAACCGCTTCCAAACGCTCGACCCCGCTTAAGCTTTGCAATTCAGCCCGAACTTCTTCTCGCTTTCTTTGAATAAAGGCGTCTACCTTACCTTTTGCAAATAGCGGATTTCGTGTAAAAAGGTTTTTTTCTCACTTCATTAACAACGGGCATGACGGCCCGTATTACCTTTAGCGCTCCACCCTTCCCACGTACCGCTAAAAAATCAGACCGTTTACTAATTTCACGAATCGCACGACTGGCCGCTTCGTCAATATTGTTCAAGAGCAAGGGAAAGATTTTACGTCCAATCTTGTGGCGTAACAACTCCGACAAATCGACATATAAACGTCCTCCCGCGTTCCAGAAATATTGAGTCGATACCGGTACAACGTTCTTTAACACAGAAATACCCAGCGGTTTCATCGCATCTGTCATCATTTGAAAATGACCAAATGAAAACAGGACTTTAAGCGGTTCTTGAGCATTTCAGGAAGGGGATAAAGAGAGGTAATGGGACGGCTCTGGACAATGAATACCTTTCCGTTTTCGATGCAGAACTCAATATCTTGCGGGGAACCAAAGTGCTGTTCGATTCGCTTTCCCAGCCTCGCCAATTCGATGATCTGCTTATCTGCCAACGCTGGCCCCTCCCGCTGCTCGGGTGACAGATTTTTAATGACCGTCCCGCCCTCCGTCAAGGAGTAAATCGCCTTTTGCTTTGAGGCGATCTTTTTTTCAATGATTTGCTCTGCTTTCACCTTGTACAAATCAGCGGATACCATTCCGAAAACAATCGCCTCCCCTAAGCCAAAGCTTGCATCGATCGATACGACAGTCCGATTGCCGCTTATCGGATCGGCTGTAAACAAGATTCCTGACATTTCTGGCTGCACCATTTTTTGAATAACAACAGATAGATGGACGTGACGATGATCAAATCCATTTTTAATTCGATAAGCAATCGCCCGCTCTGTGAACAAGGACGCCCAGCACTTGCGAATATGCTCGAGCAATTCATTTTTACCTTTTATATTTAAATACGTATCCTGCTGACCTGCAAACGATGCAGTTGGCAGATCCTCGGCTGTCGCACTGGAACGAATTGCGTAAGCGTCACTGAATCCAATAGACTTCCATGCATGGACAATAGCATTTGCGATCGTTTTAGGAATCTCTAGTTGCTCAATATGGGTTCGAATGCTTGCTCCTTGCTTCCGAATGTTTAGCAGCTCGGACGAATCGAGCGCATATAGCGATTCCAGCATTGTATCGATTTCCGAACTCGTTGCCAGCAAATCCTGATAAGCTTGTGTTGTCACACAAAACCCAGCCGGTACCGGAAAACCAGCTTTACTTAACTCGCCCAAATTCGCTCCCTTGCCCCCTACAACCGAAAGGCTGGAACGCTCAATTTGCTCGAAAAACAATACGTAAGGATGCATTAAAGAAATCCCCTTTCTTTAATAAAGTAAAACTTCCATGAACTGAGAGCATTGTTCCTGCTGACGGATAAAAAATTGGGATTATAATCTTCTCCTAACATTTTCGCTTTAAGCTTCTTTAGGAGGTTACGCTAATAACAAATTATAGGCTCGGGTTAACATGCATATAGATTTTTCGTAAAGACTATTTTATTAATAAGACAGGTTGTTGATTATTCATCTCTATGTTTATTATAATAAGTGCAAACCGTATGACAATAATCAATCTCTAGTCAATTGTTGAATAAGGAACAACAATATCGATAGTGTCGATTAAATGAATAAGTAAGGAAGTGATAAAAATGTCTGAAAAATTGGACCGTAGAAAGGCTAGAACTAAAAAAATTGTTGCGTGAAGCACTATTGGAATTAATTAACGAAAAAGGATTGCATAGTATCACTGTCAGTGACCTGACTCAACGTGCAGACATTAATAGAGGGACATTTTATTTGCATTATCGTGACATTGAGGACATGATGAAGCATTATCAAAACCAATTGCTTAACGAGTTAAAGGAACGACTGAAGCATATGGACCTTTTTCAATTTCAGAGTTACAAAGATAAACCTTATCCCGTTTTAGTTTCTCTTCTGGAATTCGTTGCAGAGCAAGCAGATTTATTTAGCATACTTTTAGGTCCGAGTAGTAACTTATCCTTTCCATTAAAATGGAAAAATTTTATGAAAGAGCAAATCCTTGAAAAACTGTTAAAAACTCAGGTTAAACGAGAACAAATGTTAATTCCTCCAGAATATTTAATGACGTTATTAGTTCTGCCCAGCTAGGCATCATTCAACACTGGCTCGAAACAAAGATGGAGCAATCTCCTGAAGAAATCGCTTCATTCATGACAACTATCGCCGTTCACGGACCGCTCGCAACCCTTGGGTTGAAAGAACAACAGTAGGCTAAACAAAACGGTAAGCCATTTCTATCACAAGAATGCTTATTCAAACACTCATTCTGTAAGGATGACGTGCATTTCGATAAACACGACTACTGGCTCTTGCTAGTGATTAGTGTAAACAAGGGGTAACGATCAATCTAGTGGGGAATAAATTATTTTTTTTACAGCTATGTATATGGGAAGTTTGAAGAGCTCAAACGTAAAGGAACCTAAATGAAAAACTAGTATTTTGATTCTGTCCCTTCCTCTATTATTAAAGAGTGTGATACTATTTATTTGAGAGCTTCCTCTATGACAAGGAGCCTACTCAAATAAATATGAAAGGAGGACAGATATATGAATCAGGATATATTGCAGAAAATTCTGGACAAAGTAACCTTATTAGGAACTGAGCTGCAATCAGTTCGAACGGAACAGCAGGAAATGAAAGCTGATTTAAATTCCGTGCGCGAAGAAATGAACACTTTCAAGAAAGAACAGCTCTCTATGCGAGAGACGATGAACACTTTCAAGAATGAGCAGCTCTCTATGCGAGAGGCGATGAACACTTTCAAGAAAGAACAACTCTCTATGCGAGAGGCGATGAACACTTTCAAGAATGAGCAGCTCTCTATGCGAGCAGAAATGGTTACTAAAGAGGACTTAAATCAAATCAATAAGAAGCTGGACAACATTAGAAAACAAGTAGCGCGTAACAGCGAAGAAAAAGTTCGTTTAGACAATGTAATAACTAAAATTCAAGAGCACGATCTCGATATTAAAATGTTAAAAAAAATAGTGCTTAATTAAGTTTCTTCATTTGTAACCCTCCCTTCACAACATTACCTTCAGCTGACAATCACTAGATAAGGCTTCGCACTCATTTATTATACTTTCATATTTTGGTGAATCGATGGCGAACGATAACAAGCTATGATTTACTTTTAGTCGTTCGCCTTTTTTCGTTATTAGTCTTTACGATCTTTGCCCATCGATTCAACTCGGGTGTTCAATATTCAGATCATCTTTCTCCATTTTTAGAAGAGGTCTCACATATTGCGTCCTAAAGTTGGATCATAAAGAGCAAGTTCTTTCAATAAGAATGAGGACTAAACTTCATTTTCACCCCCCTATACTTTTTCATGATGAAAGCTAGCCTTGCCTCTCATTCCATCTAGTGAAAAACAAGAAAAGTTAGACAATCCCAGTTATAATTAGGTAGCTTCTAGCAATAGTGTGCAGCGCAATAAATTAGGCTGTACAATTTGAGCAGAAATATCGATCATTTAACAAACTCCGCCGATGCCATTACAGGACTCTAGTAAAGCGACTATATTTACACCGTCCTATTAATTTACCCTTTTGTCTTAAGTAGCTGACATCCGTAACTTTGCATAATTTACTTATAATATTGACATCAGGGGACATCTGTTATACATTGAATATAACAGATGTCACAAAAGTGATATTGCAGGCGAATTCCGAGTTAGTCTAACTTGAACAGCACTTGCAGGAGGAGGCTACTAAGTATGAAAAATGGCAACACGCGTTGCTCTCCAGTTCAATGATACTCTTAATGGTCGGGTGCAGCAATGATGAGGTCGAAAATGACAGCACCGCTAATGAAGCGATACCTGCTGATGTTGCACTGAAGGGTTGTGGAACGGAGAAATTCAAGTCCCAAACCAGCCCTTACCCATCTTGATTGAATTTAACGAAGAAGAAGCTATAACCGGCACAATTAGTATTCCCGTCCAAAATCTCCACGATTTTGCTTTGTCCGATATATTGTTAGAGGGGAATAGCCTTTCTTTTAAAATGCCTTTGGAAGGTCAAAGAATTACGTTTAATGGAGACGTTGCTGAAGACAAAATCAATGGGTCATTTACACAAAACGGACAAAGCTTTCCCTTTGAGCTAACAAAAGGGGACGTGCCCCCCGATACCCCGGGCGAAGATGAGGACTTTTTAACGATTGAAACAAGCATCGGGACGTTGTATGGCTCACTGCTGCTACCAGAGGAAGGAGATGCCTTTCCCATTGCGTTAATTATTCCAGGCTCCGGGCCGACCGATCGGAACGGAAACTCACCATTAATGCCAGGGGAAAACAATAGCCTAAAGCTTCTGGCTGAAGAATTAGCAAGCCATGGCGTTGCAAGTCTGCGATACGATAAGCGCGGAGCAGGAAAAAATGCTCAGGCAGTTCCAGAGGCTGAAGAAGAGCTCGATTTCGAGCAGTTCGTCGAGGACGCGAAACAGTGGTGACTGAACTGAAACGCGATGAACGTTTTACAGAGACAATCGTTACTGGTCATAGCGAAGGAGCATTAGTCGGATTATTGGCAGCTAAAGACTCAGCTGCGGATGCTCTGATTTCGATTGCCGGCGCGGGTCGTCCAATTGATCAAGTGTTGAGCGAGCAATTGGAAGCATTGCCGAAGGAGCTAGTTGAAGAAAGTGAACAAATTTTAGCGCAGCTAAGACAAGGCACTACCGTAAGCGAAATGAACGAACAGTTAATGAGCATTTTCAATCCAGAGAGTCAGCCTTTTCTCATTTCCTGGATGCAATACGATCCAGCTGCTGAAATCTCGCAGCTTGCATTACCGACAATGATCATTAATGGAACAAACGATATCCAAGTTTCTGTTGCCGATGCTGAGCTCCTTTCAGAGGCAAAGCCGGATGCGAAGCTTTTACTAGTCGATGAGATGAATCACGTATTGAAGGAAGCACCGGCCGATCGAGAGGAAAACTTGAAAACTTATGCCGACCCTTCTCTCCCGCTTGCCGATGGACTAATAGAGGAGATCATCGCGTTCTTAAAAGAAAGTGACTTGATCGTCAAGCATAATTGATTGGTTCAGCTATAACGTTGCTTAGGATATATGAAACGAAACAAGCGGAGGAAGAGATTTGACTATCAAATCCTCCCTCCGCTCTTCATTTCTCACAAAAGGGCTTCGCCTAAAATTAAAGTCCTTGGACTAGGTTAGCCAGGGGACTACCGGTATTTTATAAATGGTTCCAGCTTCGCAGTGACAGAAGGTCGAAGCGTGCTCGTATCAGCTTCGATTTTCGACATGCGGCAGCGACAGCACGGGACGACGATAGCTTACTCGATTCGTTAAATCGTATAGCGTTAAAAATTTTTTTTGTCCCGCGCCAGTATCTATTCCGATTTTCCCTTCTTTTTTCCATATTTGACCTTCATTCGCTCCTAAAACGTCGGTCTGAGTATGTCCAAATACGATCGTTTTCGGAAGCGGGTTTTGGTACGTGTAAAATTCTTCCCTAATAGCTGTTAAATCGGCTACTTGTTGTTCCTCTAAAGCAGTTCCGAAACGAATGCCCGCATGGACAAACAGGTATTCTTCGTCCTCATACCAATAAGGCAATGATTGAAGAAACATTTGCCACTCAGGAGTGAGCTTTGGATACATATTTCCGTATTGATTACTTAGCCATTTGTCCTCGTGATTCCCTCGTAAAACGACGGTCCCCATTTGTTCTTTCAACCACTTAACGAGCATGATCGTACCAAGGGAGTCTGGTCCCTTTTTTACATAATCGCCTAATAAATAGAGACGATCATGTTTAGAAAACGAGGCCATGTTAAGCAATTGAATAAGTGTGGCGCCGTTCCCATGAATATCTGATGCAACTAATTTACGATTCAAGCACTTCCACTCCCGCTTTGTCAAAAAATAACGTTTTCTCGATCGGAAATCTTACCTTAACCCGGCATCCGATCCGAGCTGGCTCCTTTGTAGAAACACTCAAAGTCTGATGATGACCAACCTCAATTTGATTTCGCCATGTTCTTCCTTCAAAAGCACACGTTTTCACTGTCCCTTGTACATAATTAAATTGAGCGTCCAGCTCTTCTGGCTCCCCGACCAGCTCCACATCATCGGGATGAAGCATCATAATGATTTTCTGATCCGCTTTCCCCGCAGCTTGGCCTCTCTCATTTTTATTAGAGCCATGTATGAATTGATCCTCGAGTAACATGCGATTCGCATCCTGCCGCTCGCCCTCAAGCTCTATATGAAAGCCTAGCAAATTAGCGACCCATGGTGAGGCCGGATTCTCGTATACGTTCTGCGGTGTATCAAGCTGTTCAATTTGGCCATCCTTTAAAATAAGAAGCCGATCGGCTAGCGCAAAGGCTTCAAATGTATCATGGGTCACATGTAGAACAGTGATCATCAACTCTCTTAGCAGTAGAGCTAGCTCACTTCTCATTTGCATTCTCAATTTTACATCCAAGTTGGAAAGCGGTTCATCCATTAACAGGAGGCGATTTTGCGTTGCCAAGGCACGAGCAATTCCAACTCGCTGCTGTTGTCCGCCAGACAATTGTGCGGGTAACCGTTTAGCTAAATGTTCCAGCTCAAGGAGCTTGAGCATCTTCTCAACTCGCTGCTCGCGTGCGCCGCGCTTCATTTTTTTGCCTTTTCAAGCCGTACGCAATATTTTCATGGACATTCATATGAGGCCAGAGTGCATAATCCTGAAAAACCATATTGACCGGGCGCTTTTCCGGTGGAAACGAAAATGTTGAATCGGCAACCTGCTTACCGTTTAGTAAAATTTCGCCGTCAGAAGGCTCCTGCAGGCCGGCGACTAGCTGGAGAAAGGTTGACTTCCCACAGCCTGAGGGGCCAAGTATACTGATGATTTCCCCTTCTTTAACAGTTAAACTAATACTTTTCAATGCAGTTACTTGTCCATACGCTTTACGCAGATTTTTCACTTCTAAAATACTCATTCGAATCACCTCTTCGTTTGTGCTTGCTCATCTGTTCGAATAGCCATTTGATCGCCTTGTCGATGATTAAAATGATGGTGACGACGATTGAACCGCTAATAACTGTTGCTGCCGTCGAATAACCGTACTCCATTTGTTCGAAGGAACGATTAATATTGACAGGTAAAATCGCAAAATTAGGCGGATTCAAGATTGAGGTTAAGGCGAGATCAAACACGCTCGTTCCGAAAGATGCTAAGCCAGCAACGAGCAAGGAGCTACGCACAAGTGGCAACGCAATATCCTTCATCCGTGCTGTCATCGATGCCCCTTGCATCGCGGCGGCTGCAATCATCGAATGAGGAATTTTCGAAAAAGCTCCGATTTGCAATCTTACCGCAAATGGTATAGCCCCGGCGATTGCCCCTAATACGAGCAGAGCGGGAGTTCCATATAAATGAAGATGAATCGCCTCCAACCACTTCTGATTCCATACATAAATATAGCCAATACCAAGCACGACTCCTGGTACGGCGAGCGAGATGACTGAGAAAATATTGATCGCCTGCTTGTATTTAAACGCGGTAAAACACATGACATAGGAAACAAAAAAAACCGATAACCGTGCTGCATATGGCGGCAATAACTGCAATCAGCAATGAATTTTTTAAACTCAGTAAAAATCCGCTCCCACCCGAAAACAGCGCGACATAATGTCCAAAGGTTAAATTTTCTAATTGAATGCCCCCTCCCATCGTCTTCATAAACGAAACGAGGACACTGGAGCCTACCGGAACACCGAGCACGAATAAAATAAAAACAAGCAGCGCTCCTGTTAGCATCCAGCCTTTCTTTAACGGCTTAGCAATTACCGCCGCGGCTCTTTCGTTCAGAAAGTCGAAGTTCGACTTTCGAGTTGAAAGGAATAACAGCCCCATCGCAATGACTAAAATGAGTACGAGATACAATGCTAGCACCCCGGCCATATCAAAGCGTATCGGCGACGTATAAATCGCAGAATAAATTGAATACGGTAAGGTCGGAAAATTATAAACGGTCGACAAAGCCGCCGGCAACCCAAAATCGCCAATTGTATCCATAAATACGAGAGCCCAGCCCGCTACGAGTGCAGGCATCATCAACGGAACTTGTACGGTTCTCCAAACGGTCAATGGCTTCCCCCCACACAAGCGGGCCGCATCGGCAAAATGACTGACATTCCATTCTAGCGCAGCAACTACAGCCAAATAAGCTAAGGAAAATTTGCACAGAGTCATAATGAAAATTAGCCCGGCTGGTTGGAAAATAAATGCGGCCACCCAATCAAGTCCGAGCCATTTTGCCGCTAATCCGTTAGGGTTAGCAAACAGCACCCAGCCTTGAGCAAGAATAAATGAAGGTGTTATTAAGAGGACCCAAGCTGTCACATCCATGAGCCTCGCCAACGGAAAAGACCAATACGTTCGTCCAATTGCAAGAATCGTACCGAGAATCAACCCGAAAGTCGCAGTCCCAGATGCCAACAGAATCGAATTGGTTAATGAGCGGCTCCATAACGGACGGTTAAATACTTCCAATAATAAGCTAAAGCCTGCATAGTTCATTTCCCCAAAAAATAATCCGGGAAAGACAAGCTGCGAAATTACAGCTAATAGCGGAAAAACAATTAAAATAAATAGGAGAAGAGTGAACCCTATCCCCAAACGGCTTTCTGCGTTTGGGAGCAGGGATGAAATCGCATGCCTTTTGCTACGGTTCATCATTTGAACAGTTCCTTTCAGTTTATGGCTCGATCGGCAAACCATTGCTTAATTAATGCTTCATTTTCAGCAGACCAATCGGCTGAAGGGAGAATGATCTTCGGATTGTCGATCCGGTCAGCTCGCGCCTCTGCCCCTTCTGCCAATGGGGTAAAGTAGCTATCTGTATCATCGAGATGAGTTAACGTATTTTGCGTTTTTGGATCGAGCAAGAACTCGACAAAAGCTTTCGCCGCTTCAAGATTTTCTGTCACTTCACTAATTCCGGCGACTCGTAGTGAGCCAGGTGCTCCTTCTTCAGGCCATATGAGCTCGATCGGTTCTCCGCTCTCCTTTAAACCGTAAGCATTATGCTCCTGCAAAGCAGCGACATGAATTTCTCCACTCACCAGTGCTTGTCCGACTGCAGGATTTTTCGGATAGACATACAATCCTTTGTCAAAGCGTTCCTCAAACAGCTGCTGTGCTTCTTCAATTCCGTATTCATTGAACCAGTATGAAACGAGCGGATATGCCGGTGCGGCAATAGCCGGGTCGGCAAAACCGATCGGGCCGTCATAATTCATCGCTTCTTCCCATGTTTGCGGTGCCGTATCCTGATCGAGAACTGTCGTATTGTAAGCAATTACGCCAGCAGCGTGGACACCTGTAGGAAAATAGGAGAAATTATCGGGGAGATATTCCTTCCCGAAGTCATTGAGATGCTCGAGATTGTCGGGCTCAAAGCCTTCAACTAATGCACCTTGATCAGCGAGCGCTTGAATTGATCCATGTCCATCTAACCAAACAACATCCCACTGTGGGTTTCCTCTTTCCGCTTCAATTCGAGCAAGTACTTCACCGCCTCCGCCTTGAACCACTTCGATATCATAGCCTGTTTCTTCGTGAAACAACTCTCCGACTACCTCAGTAAAATCGTTGGCATACAAAACAAGTGGCTGTTCCTGTTCCGCGCCACCTTCATCTGTCGCGTTAGTCGTTTTCTCCCCATTATTTTCAGGGTCAGTCGATTCTCCTGTGCAGCCTAATACAGTTATACTCAGAAGACCGGTAAGCAAACCGACTCCAAGCTTCGCGCTCCATTGACTTGTGTTCATTAAAAAATCCCCCTACTGTAGTTAGACGTTTTTCTATTGCGTCTTAACTATAGCAGTCGAAAATCAAGCAATTGTTAACCGGATTTAAAGTTGTTATTAAATTTAATTTATTTAATTTATTTTTTTATAAATGGAATTTATACTGAAAGCAACAATCTCGCTTCAAGAGGTGGAGGACGTGAGGAACATCAAATTGGAAACCTTTCTCACGTGAATATGAGGTCATGGAATACCAACTTAATACAAGCATGAGGGGAGCTAATAAAGGTGAATTTACAGCAATTAAAAACGTTTGTGCTGACGGTCCAATTAAAAAAAGCTAACATTAGTCGCTGAGAAATTAGGCGTAAAGCAGCCGAATGTCACCTTTCACTTAAACCGACTTCAAGAAGAATGGGGGGTCCCCCTGTTCATGACAAACAATCACCGCATAATAAAATTAACCGAGGCCGGAGAAGCATTGTTCCACTATGCGAAGCAAATAACCGTGATGGAGCAGGAGCTGCATGAGATTATGGACGACTTTCAGCAGCTAAAAAAAGGGGCGCATTTCGCTCGGCTCTACATTCACCCCAGCAACGTACATCCTGCTGCACGTCCTTGGCTCGTTCAAAGAGAAGTATCCCGACATTAAACTGTCGCTTGATGTCAAGACAGCACCCGTAATTATCGATCAAATTAAAAATTATGAGCTTGACTTCGGCCTCATCTCCTACGTTGACTTTAACGATCCTGAACTAGAGGCGAAAAAGCTGCGAAAGGACGATTTGATTCTTGCCGTCAATAAAACTCATCCGTTAGCTGATAAAGAGGCGCTTACGATTGAGGATCTGAAAGAGGTTCCCTTTATTCTACATGAAAGCGGCTCTGTAAGCCGGAAATTAACGATGGAGTGGGCAGCTGCAAATCAACTCCCACTTCATGAAGCTCTAGAGGTTTCGGCAACGGAAACGATGAAGGAGGCCGTACGTCAAAATATCGGCATCGCTATCATTTCAGAACTAAATGTCAAGCGAGAAATTGAAGAGGGGAATATGGTCGGCTTTCCTCTCCCCGGACTTAATTTTAATCGAATGATTTATCTAATTTATCATAAACACCGACTGCTTACCCCACCCATGGAGCACTTTTTGCAGCACAGTATCCTTGAAATGATGACTGTTTAAGAGTCTTGCGCCGAAACTGAGCAACAAATGGTTGAGCGGCGCTCCTGGGGTTGTCTGTCATTCGTCCGGGAAATAGTAACGAGACGGTTGCCGCTTGGAAGCTGACGTTGGAAAGTAAGGATACGTCAGCAGAGTTCAGCTCCAGGAATAGCTAATGGCTGAGCGCGCTCACCTTCGGCGTCAAATTAAGCAACCGAATCGAAAGCTTAATTTGACGCCCATCCTCTATCCTTCAATAGTAAGAGGCCGCTTTCTAAGCCACTCCTTTTGGAAAAGCCTCACGAAGTTATTATTGTGTTTCCGGCGGTTGTTCTTTGTTCACTATTTGGTCAACGATTTCTTTTGCATCCTTCCCGACACCATAGATGAGAGCGGAGCTTCTTCTAGATTGCCAGCTTAACCCTAGAAAATATAAGCCGTTCACGGCTGTCCTTCCCCTTTGATGAATCGGTCGACCTTTTCGATCAAGAGTCCCGTCTATTCCTAGCCACTGATAGCGATTGCGGTAGCCCGTCGCCCAAATAATTGTTTGAACCTTTTGTTCATCTCCGTTGGCAAAAATCGCTTTCTTGTCTTGGAACGAGACAAGCCGTTCAGTTATGCTCGCCTGAAGCTTTACCTTTTTGAAGGCTGAACCGATAATCGGGTCTCTTTTCTTTAACAATTGACCGAGTCTAGAGTCTGACCTTACATTCTCTAACCCGACGTGCTCAAGCCACCAAAAAAGACTTTTGCCAAATATTTTTTCCGGAATCGCCGTAACCTTTTTACTAGTTGCCAATGTCACTTCATAGGTTTCACTTAACTCAGCAGCTATTTGAATCCCTGTGTTACCTCCGCCGACAATTAAAACCTTCTCGGAACGAATTTGCTTAGGATTGCGGTATTCGGAAGCATGAAGCTGTTCAATGTTTGGTGAGATTGCTTCGGCAAAGGAGGGACGATAGGAATCGTGGAAGGCTCCTGTTGCGATGATTGCGTGCTTTCCTTCATACACCTTTGTTTCCGTTTCTACATAAAGTCGCTCCTGCTTTTTAGACAATGCGACCACTTGCTCTTCGTATTGAATCGGCAAATCGAATTTCTTTACGTATGATTTTAAGTAATATGCAATTTCGTCTTTTGATGGAAATCCTTCTGCTTCTCCTTCCAGATCAAAGCCCGGAAGAGAACTATATGCTCTCGGTGTAAAAAGGACGAGCGAATCATACCGTTTTCGCCAGACCGCTCCAGCCTGCTTTTGCTCATCCAGTATGATAAAATTCAGGCATTTTTGCTTTAAGTAATAGCCAGCGGCAAGTCCTGCTTGGCCCCCTCCAATAACAATGGCGTCGTAGATCGTCACGTATTCCCTCCTAATTGGACAATGCGGGTAATTTCATATGTAAGCGATTATTATCGACCCTTTGATGGTCAGCTTATTTTATTAAGAAAAAAAGAGTCAGGAATACCCCTGACCCTTTACTTTTCATCCGAATCCTTCACACGCAAGAGCCTTAATCCGTTCAAAGTAACAAGCAACGTCGCTCCAATATCGGCTAATATAGCAATCCAAAGAGTGAGCCAGCCAGGAATCACGAGCAATAAAGCCAACAGCTTGATTCCGAGCGAAAAGGAGATATTTTGCTTAATAATTGTCAGAGCTTTACGGCTCAGAGCAACCGTGTAAGGAAGCTTTTTTTAAATCATCGCTCATTAGAGCAACATCAGCCGTTTCAAGTGCTGTATCCGTACCTGCTCCCCCCATCGCTATCCCGACAGTTGACGCTGCTAGTGCAGGAGCGTCGTTGACACCATCGCCTACCATAGCAACCTCGCCATATTCCGCCCTTAGTTCCTTAATATAGTCAAGCTTATCCTGAGGTAGCAATTCAGATTGGACGTCAGTCACGTTGACTTGTTTCCCAATCGCCGCGGCCGTACTCTTGTTATCGCCGGTCAGCATGACGGTCTTTTTAATCCCAAGCTGATATAGCTTTTCAACAACACGTTCACTAGAACGTCTTACTTCATCTGCCACAGCAATAAGGGCAACGATTTCGTTCGCTGTACCGAATACCATGACGGTTTTTCCGGCAGCTTGTAAGGTGAGGATATCCTCTTCGATTTGCTTCGCACTATTCAATTGCTCTGCAAATAATTTCGGGCTACCGACCGAATAAGTCGCCCCGTTTACATTTCCCGTAATTCCCTTACCGGTAATTGCCGAAAATTGTTCAACCTCAACTTCTTCATAGCTTACGTGCTCTTGTTTGGCCTTCTTTAATATAGCCGAGGCCAACGGGTGCTCAGAACGATGCTCTAAGGCAGCCACGATGGCAAGCCACTTCGACTTCTCCTCCTGTGGTCGGTACAACTGAAAATCTGTCATTGCCGGTTTACCTTGAGTAATAGTGCTGTTTTATCAAAAGCTACTGCGCGCAATGCACCGATCTTCTCTAAATAAATCCCGCCTTTTACTAATACCCCATGCTTCGCCGCGTTTCCAATCGCTGTCACGATCGATACCGGCGTTGAAATGACTAGCGCACAAGGCAACCAACTACAAGCACAGCAAGACCTTGGTATATCCACGTTTCCCAGCTCGCTTGAGCAAACAGCGGTGGAACGATAGCGATCAGAAGCGCTACAACCATAATTGCCGGCGTATAGTATTTCGCAAATTTATCAACAAATGCTTGTGAAGGTGCCTCTGTTCCTGAGCATCCTCAACAAGATGGATGATTTTCGCTAAAGTCGTATCGTTAACATGCTTCGTCACTTCGACTTCAAGCAGACCTTCCTCATTTAACGTACCAGCAAACACTTCAGCATCCATGCCTTTTTCAACTGGTACCGACTCACCTGTAATCGCCGCCTGGTTGACGGATGAGTGACCAGCTCTGACAATCCCGTCCATGGCAATTTTTTTGGCCAGGCTTGACAATCATTCGATCCCCGACACGGATATCTTCCACACGGACGAGAAGCTCCTGACCTCCACGACGAATTAAAGCTTCCTTTGGGGCAATGTCCATTAAGGAACGAATCGACCGTCTTGCTCGATCCATTGAGTATCGTTCCAAAGCTTCGCTTATCGCGAACAGGATAACGACAATCGCTCCTTCCATCCATTCGCCAATTATGGCAGCACCAATAACAGCAACCGTCATTAACGTTTTCATATCGAATTGCAAGCGGAACAAATTAACCAGCCCAGTTTTAAACAGTGCATATCCGCCTGTTAAAATCGAAAGAGCAAACAACAAAATAACGAGCAAAGTATCTTCGCCTAACATAATTTTAGCGGTAATTCCTCCAGCTACAAATGCTGAAGCAAGCAAGACATCAAAGTACTTTTTCCAGAACGGCTCGCGATCATTTTGCAAATATTCGCTATGATCGCTGTTCTCTGAACTAATCTTAAGCTTTTCAAAAGCTCCTGCTTTTTCCAAATCCTTTAGGGTCGTTTCGCCGTAAACGGTTATCTTTGATGCACCGAAATTTACTTTTGCATCGACCACCCCATTCAGCCTCTTGACATTGTTTTCAAACGTACTCGCACAGCTTGCACACGAAAAACCATCGACTCGATATACGTTTTTCTTCATCTCTAAGGTTCCGGCATCAGCCACGCTCATCGATCTCCTTTCCGTGAACGACACCTGTCGTAATTAATGTTCTGACATGCTCGTCATCGAGCGAATAAAATACAAGCTTGCCGACTTTCCTGCTTTTTGCAATGCCCATATTACGCAGAAGCCGAAGATGATGAGAAGTTGTTGCGGTTGACGCCTTAATAATATGAGCGATGTCACACACGCACAGCTCTTCCTCTTGAAGTAGGGCATAAGCAACCTTGAGCCGCGTTTCATCGGCCAATGCTTTAAAAATTCCGGCAACTGCACCCAAATTCTCGCCCTCGACAATTGGAGCTACTCGCTTTACTTTTTGTTCGTCATATGAGAACACTTCACACGTTTCATTTTCATTTACCAATTTATGATTCAATGCTATTCACCTCAATCAAACATCTATTTGATTATTAGTATATGCTGCAACGTTAAAAAAAATCAATCAAATATTCAAATGTTTATTTGATTATTTCAAAATTCCTTATTCGCCCACTTTTCACGCCAGCTAGAAAATGGTGAGTAGCCTAGTTAAATCGACTAAACAAAAGTGCAGAACGACCGTTTAGCAAAAAAAACTGGACGGTGTCGGTGCAAACACAAGGATGGTAGGAACTGATGTTGACTGAGAGGACAGAGACGAAGGAAGCTTGCTCGTTGCTATTGCCCTGCGCTGGACGGGGATAAGCTCAAATATGAAACCATTCACGTCAAATTTTCAATAAAAAAAAGCTTAGTGAGCTGTTATTTCACTAAGCTGTTATTACGAATATGTTCAGTTTGAAAGATCTGTTCACGGACAATCTTGCCTTCCTGCAAATGAAGGATACGGTTCCCGACTTTTTCTGCCTCGGCAAGACTATGCGTGACCATAATCATTGGAATTTGCCAATTTTGGTGGAGCCTTAATAATTCGTTTTGACACTCTACCCGAATGTGTTCGTCAAGTGCAGAGAATGGTTCATCCAAGAGCAGCGCCGCCGGTTCTGTTGCCAGTGCACGGGCAAGTGCAACCCGTTGCTTTTGTCCGCCCGAAATTTGATGCGGGTATTTTTTTGAGCAAGGCTTCAATTCCGATTACTTTTACTATTTCTGAGACAAGAGTCCGATTTGTTGATCCATATAAAATATTTTTTTTCGACTGTCATATGAGGAAATAGCGCAAAGTCCTGGAAGACGTAGCCGATTTGTCTTTGTTGTACAGCGACCGGCTTTTTGCCTGTTTGAAACAAACAACTGCCGTTGAGGTCAATCGTTCCGCTATTGAGTTTATCGAGACCAGCAATACAGTTTAAAATTGTCGTTTTCCCTGAGCCTGATGGCCCGAATAATATTAGAATTTCATTACCGACTTGCAGATTGACATCGACCGTAAACTCCGGAAGCTCCCTTTTCATCTGTAATGAAAGCATGCAATGCCCTCCTTTTTCCCATCCTTATGTCTTGGCTTTATATCTCAGCAAATTTCGCTTGCTCCACCAGTCAGCCACGTAATCGCGCTGAAGCCCAATGCAATAATGATCACGACCCAAAATACAGCAATTTCGGTATTCCCTGATTCGACCGCAAAATAAATCGCAACAGGGATCGTATCTGTTCGATTTGGGATATAGCCAGCAACCATTAATGTTGCGCCAAATTCCCCTAGCGCACGCGCAAAGGAGAGAACGAGGCCAGCCAATAGCCCCGGCCAGGCGAGCGGAAACGAGATCGTCCAGAACACTTTCAGCTTCGAAGCTCCCATTGTCAACGCTGCATTTTCTACATTTTTATCATAATTTTGGAAAGCGGCGGCAGCACTTTGATACATTAAAGGGAAAGCGACAACGGTCGAGGCAATGACCGCGCCATACCACGTGAAAATAACTTGAAAATCAAACCATTCAAGCAATAGCCTTCCAAGCGGACCGTTTTTTTCCGAATAAAAATAGCAATCCGAAGCCGACGACCGTGGGCGGCAAAACGAGTGGTAGCAGTAAAAACGACTCAATTACACTTTTCCCGGGAAACTCCTTGCGCGCAAGCACCCGTGCCAAAAAAAACGCCAGAGACAAATACGATTACTGTTGCCGTACAAGCAATCTTCAAAGATAGAAATAGCGGGGTATAATTCATCATGAACCAATTCCTTTTTGCGATTTACAGCTTAAATCCGTATTTATGTAAAATCTCTTGTGCTTGCTCTGAGAGCAGAAACTGAATAAAAACTTCTGCTAATTCCTCATTTTGTGTATTTGATATCGCTGCAGTCGGATAAATAACCGGTGTGTGCCATTCGGAATCAGCTCTGCTACAATTTTGACAGCATCGGAGATAAATGTATCGCTCGAATAGACGAAGCCAAGCTCAGCATTCCCTGATTCCACATATGTAAGCACTTGGCGCACGTCCTTCGCCAGAACGAAATCAGGCTCTAATTCCTCCCATAAGCCAATGGTTTCTAATGCTTCCTTCGTATACTTGCCTGCTGGTACGCTTTCCGGGTCGCCAATAGCTAATTGTCCGCTCTCTCCTGCCTGCAATTCAGTGAAGGAATGGATCGCAGCATCACTATCCTTCGCAGCTATCAGGACGAGCGTATTTCCAGTAAAGTCATATCTAGTTGAACTGGAAATAAGTCCCTCTTGCTCGAGTGTGTCCATCCAGGCTTGATCAGCAGATAAAAATACATCCACAGGCGCACCATGTTGAATTTGCTGAGCCAAAGTTCCCGAGCTGCCGAAATTAAAAATGAATTCAACTGACGCCTGCTCCTGTTGAAACAGCTCCGTTAGCTCCTCCATCGCGTCAGTCAAACTTGCCGCGGCTGATATGGTCAACTCGCTCTTTTCGTTTTGACTCGCACAGCCAGTCATAATAAAGACGCAAACAAATAAAATAATGCTCTTTAAATGAATTACGCGCACGCTTAATACGACTCCTTTTCATTATATTCATTATAGAAGGCCAATATTATGATATCTAATTATATATAGTTATAACTAATTATAAGTAGAACCTCTGTCCTTGTAAATGCTAAACTAATATAAAGAGAAATGCTTCTCCGTTTCCGTTAATGATTAGGTCAACAAATCGAGGGATTATCGGCGGCTTCTACATAATCTATGCGCTCTCCGTCGCTTCGATCGAGTGTACTAATCAGGATAATCGGTGTCGTTAGCGCCCCATTTAATCGGAGTAAATTAAAGAAATTCCCTGAATCGGAGGATGACTGATGAATAGCAATGAATCCTTTACTACCGAAGAAATCGCTCAGCTCTTGAAGGTTTCCAAACTAACCGTTTATGATTTGATCAAAAAGGAAAACTGCCGGCATATCGAGTCGGCAGACAGATGCGAGTCGATGCTGAAGATTTAAAGGCGTACAAAGACCGTTCCAAGGAAGTAAAAAAATGAACAGCCGCCTGCAAAACCGCCAGTAGCAACAATCGAAAGCGCTGGGCCACGCTCGGTTATCATTAGTGGTCAGGATAACTGCCTTGATATCCTCGGAAAGTCACTGGAAAACAAGTCGAAGGGGTTCCGCTCCTTGCGCTCTTATGTTGGGAGCTTGGACGGTTTAATTGCGATGTATCATGGCGAAGCTGATATTGTCAGCACTCACTTGCTCGATGGCGATACGCTCGAATATAATATCCCTTACATAAAAAAAAGTGCTCGTTAGCAGCTCATTTATCGTGACGAATTTGGTTTCACGCACAGCCGGGCTTTACGCAGCGAAAGGCAATCCTAAATCTCTCACCAGTTGGAGCGATTTTAGTCGTGATGAACTAAGAATGATCAATCGCGAGCAAGGCTCCGGCGCAAGAGTACTACTCGACGAACAGCTCCGGCTTCACCGGATAAGCAAGGAGCAAATCCGCGGATATGAAGACGAGGAATCGAGCCACTTAGGAGTGGCCGGCGTCGTTGCAAAAGGTGAGATTGACATTGGTGTTGGCATTGAAAAGGTAGCTGCATTTGCCGGCATTGATTTTATTCCGTTAATTACAGAAAGCTACGATCTCGTCATCTTAAAAACTCGTCAAAACACAGAGCTACTCAGAGCCGTTCAAGCTATTATTAGCTCTTCACAGTTCAAGGAGGAGCTGGCGTCGATCGGCTACGACGTTTCTAGAACAGGGACAGTGCTTTATGAGCAATGAGAGGTTATCGTTAAATTAAAGTAGTGCCTCTTCAGGGGAAAAGATCGCTTGCCGCTATAGTTCACTTCTATTCAACGTTCTTGGGATTGGCGCCTTGCAGATTTTAAAAAGAAGAAGCTCTCACTTGCGTTTTTCATTTCTTATCCCCCTCCCGACTAATTTCTTAAGCTCACTGTACTTGCCTGGACGATTTACCTCCTATAAACATTGCAGAAAAGGGAGCTGGGCGTTCGCTTCCGTACTTCACTGTTTTTTTCACAACTTTGGGTTACAATGACAGGACATGGTTTTCAAAAGGGAAAATCGTATGTTACCACCAAGCAGCTTTAAAGGAGAATCTAATGAAACCGGTTATACGCTTTTTGACTTTTTTTTGTTGCATCGTGCTCATTATCGGCTGTCAGAAGGCTACGTTTAAGACCCCACCGCAAAACGCACCTTATATGATGATCTTCCATGTGAAGGAGCCGACATTGACCTTCATTGATGCCATCGAAAATAAAGTGCTGTTCTCGACCGAGAGCCTATATTCATTGTCGTCAATGACTGCCATTGAGCCAGAAACTATCATTGGAACAAGCGTGAGCAGGATTCTTTGCTGCGCTTCGATCTTGAGGAAGGTACAGTCCAACCGTTTTTAAAGATAAACGATGGTTTAACTGCAATTACGTATGATGCTGAAACAAAATTAGTATTTACGACAGATATTCGCCAAAATCAGGTTCACTTTATCGATTTAGCAACTGAAAAAGTTCTCGAAAGCGTTGATGTTGGCAGCTATCCAACTGAGCTCGCTACTGCTGACGGTAAGCTATTTGTCTTAAATAGTGATAGTTCAACAGTATCTGTCATCGATATACAATCGGCAAAGTCTATCAATACTTTTCCCGTCGTCGACAGACCGTCTGGGCTATACATAGATGAAAAAAAAGCTCTGGATCGGTGGGCACGGCTCCTTTGGTAAACTGAACAGTCAAGTACATTCGTATGATCTAGAGACTGGAGAGCCCGGCTCAACGGTCGATGTTGGTTTAATGCCCATTGCCATATACAGTGATGATGAGTCTCCCTTCCTCTATGCTCTTTGCCATGGCAATCATTCCTTGTATCAAATTGATAAAAGAACAGACGAGGTTATCGCTTCCCTTGAGGTAGGGGAAAATCCGAATGCTATTAATGGAAATGACGAACAGCTTTTTGTGACGAACCTTGATGGAGACTCTGTTTCCATTATCAATCGCAGCTCATTCGAAATCGTTAATGAATTAAAGGTACCGCCTGGTCCTTATGCAATCATTTTGGAGGAATCATAGATGACTGCTCATATTTTGGTCGTAGACGACGAGAATGAATTATTGACCCTTGTCGCTACCTATTTAAGAAAGGGAAACTATAACGTAACTTTAGCTACGGGCGGATTAGAGGCTCTTGCTATATTGAAAGGACAACCCATCGATCTCGTTTTACTCGACGTGATGATGGCTGACGTGGATGGCTTTACGATCTGTCAGCAGATTAGGGAGTTCTCTTCCTTGCCGATTATTATGCTTACTGCAAGAGGAAGTGAAGAGGACCGGGTGAAGGGCTTGCAAATTGGTGCTGACGATTATATGGTTAAACCATTCAGTTTAAAGGAATTAGCAGCCAGAATAGATGCCGCATTAAGGCGCACCAAGCAACTATACAGCAATACCGCTCTCTTAAGCATACAGGAGCTAAAGGTCGACAAAAACGGTAGAAATGTTTACGTAAAAGGTGAGTTAATTAATACGACGCGAAAAGAATTTGATTTATTGCTGTTTTTAATCAATCATGACGGAAAAGTATTTACGAGAGAACACCTCCATGAGCGATTGTGGGGAGCAGATGCAGAGTTCGGTACATTAAGGACTGTTGATACCCATGTGAAAACCTTACGTTTAAAGCTTAAATCCGCAGGAGTCTACCTCAAAACCGTTTGGGGAGTCGGCTACAAATTTGAGGCTCCGCGATGAAAAACTGGTCCATTAAGATAAAGGTCTGGATCGCTATTGGTACTGTAGCATTTGCCGTCATTTCTTGTATCCTTTCACTCACCTATTACTTGTATGATCGACTTTATGTCGATAAACAGATCGAGTTCCTGCTTCAGCAAGGCAACGTCCTAGCTGACGTTTATGCTCAGAATGGGGACAACCACAATTTTACCGAACGTTTAGCTTGGATGCAGCAAAGCCTAGAGGCTACTGTACTGTTTAGCGACGATCCGATGGAGCTTAGTAGCGGAGCTCCGTTTGATCCATACATTGATGAACACCTGATAACCTTTGAGGAGCGACAGCAGCTACTCGAAGGCGAAACCGTCGTGATGGTTCGAGCACATCCTCGTTTCGCCCAAGATATTTTAGGCAGCGCGCTTCCTGTTTTTACAGATGGGAAGCTGGCTGGGGCCATTCTTTTGTCAATGCCTTTATCTAAGGTTTATGAGCCATTTATCGATATACGTTCTGCCTTAATATTAGCGCTCCTTCTTCTAATCGTTATCGTTATTTTTATTGGAAACCGAATCAGTAATCAAATCGCCCGCCCCTTGATCGAAATGAAGCAGATCGCCAAACAAATGGCTGACGGAGACTTTTCCAAGCGTATTAAGGAAGATGAACGCCGTGATGAACTGGGGCAGCTGGCCGTTTCTTTTAATTTCCTTTCCTCCGCACTAGAAACATTCGAGCAAAACAGGCGTGAGTTTCTTGCCAATGTTTCCCATGAACTGCGTACGCCACTAAGCCATATGAAAGGATACGCAGAAGCATTGCAAGAAAAAGTAATTGATGAAGAAAAAGGGCTGACAATCATTCAGAAAGAAGCTGTACGACTTGAGCGGCTAACTAATGATTTACTGGACTTGGCTCAGCTGGAAGGAGATTCGTACCCATTATCCCTTGAACCGATAGCCTTCGCGCAATTAATTATTGACACGAGTGAGCCATTTGAGCTCATTGCCCAGCAGCAAAAAAAATTACAATCATTCGCCAGCTCGATCACGATATGATCATTTATGGGGATAGCGCCAGGCTAGAACAAGTCATTCGTAACCTGCTTGATAATGCGCTTCGCTATACTCCGGAAGGAAGAAGTATAACGATTACGCTTAAGATGGCCGGGGAAGCAGCCGTGTTAATTGTCGCCGACGAAGGGATCGGAATCCCTTCTCAAGATTTGTCCGAAGTGACTGAGCGCTTTTATCGAGTAAATAAGGCGAGAACTCGTGAAGACGGTGGAACCGGTCTCGGTTTAGCTATCGTTTCCGAAATCGTCAAAAAAAACATAACGGACAATTTGACCTTTATTCAAAGCTTGGTGAGGGGACTAGAGCCCAAGTAATTCTTCCTTGTCCAAAAGAAGCTTAAGCTCGTATTATAAGCTTGAACCATCGGAAGAAGCAGATGGAGACTTTCATCGTTAGCTTTTGAGGAGTAGCGGTTACCTACACTTATATTCAGTTTCATGTAAAAAGCAGAGCGGACGTGATCGTCAAACTGTGCACGATATTATGAACGTTTTATTAACAACGGTAGAAACTTCACGTGGACTTCACAAATCTGCTGTATGCTAAATTCAGCTGTTTAAAAGACCAAACGGCAAAAGGCTTATATTTAGAAAGAAGGTGAAAATAGATGAACCTCCGTTGGATTGGATTACTCCCTATCGCCTTTTTATTGGCAGCTTGTAGCGGAAATGACGAACCACAACTAAGTATGGAAGAAGTAAATGTTGAGATTCTTCTTCCCGAAAAAATTCTTCCGCAAGAGCTTACACCTTTACAAATAAAAGTCACGCAAGGTGACGAAAATGTGGAGGATGCCAATGAAGTCGAGTTCGAGATTTGGCAAAACGAAGAGCGGGAAAATGGCGAATTGATTAGCGCTCCTCACAAGAACGAAGGCGTATACGAAATAGAGTACACATTTACAGAAGATGGGGTCTTTTTCTTACAGCCCCATGTAACGGCAAGAGGAATGCACGTCATGCCGAAAGAGCACTTCCCTGTCGGCGACGTGACTCAAGAGGAATTAAATGCAATTGTTGACGCAGACGACGATGCTGACTCTATGAAAGAGCATCACCAGGAGCACGATGAAGAGCACGATGAAGAGCAATAAGCTAGCTACATAAACCTTAATACTCTTACCTTGAATGGGTAATTGTTTTTGAGGGCGAATGCTTATGAGACGAAGCGTTGAGCTAACCTGTTCGGAAATCCGTAATTGAAAAGGGGGATTCAGTAATGATAAGACATGCCTGGGTTACATTCGTTCTTGTACTTTTCATGTTAATCTTCCCTCCGCTCGCTCTTGCCCATTCTCATCTTGACTCTTCAAATCCTGAAGATGGCGAGATTGTCCAAGAACCGCTCGAGCAAATGGTCCTTACATTTGATGCGGGGATCGAGGAATTGAGTACAGTCGAGCTATTTAATGAAGCTGGTCTGGAAATTGAACTGGACGATATTGTAGTCTCTAGTCCAGACCTGGAGGCAACATTAGCCCAGCCTTTGGAAAACGGGGTTTACTCTGTCTCTTGGACTGTTGTCGGTGAGGACACCCATGTAACAGAAGGCGATTTTACCTTCACCGTTAATGTCCTAGAAAATGAAGCAGCAGGGGAAGAAGCCGAGCTCAACGAAGAGATAGCCGAGGATGTTCCTGAACAAGAAGAGGACACAGAAGAAGCCGAACCTACTAATGATGCTGAGCATACTGCAGAAGAGAGTCGCACAAGTCAGGGCTCTTTGTTATATTACATTCTTGGATTAGGGATCATTGCCATTGCCGTTAATTTCTTAGTTATCCGTAAGAAAAAAAATAAATGAGAACAAAAGCACAGAGCGCCCACTTTAGCAACGGACAAACTAAGCGGCGGCCATGGAGATAAGGAAACGCAGGGACGGAAGGGAACTGATGTTGACCGTTCGAGCAAAATGACGTTGCTTGTCGCTGGGCGCCTGCGCTGGATGGGGCTGAGCTACGAATGAGAAATCACTCACGCCAAATTCTCTCATTTAATCCGAAAAAGGAACCTCTCAAAAGACTGAGAGGTTCATCCATATTCACAGGAAGACTCAATCCCTTTGTACGGTTTTGACAAACATTGCAATTCCGCCGAAAAGGATACAGCTATAAGATGTGAGCAAGCGCCATAGTAAAAGGCTTAAGAGTAGCATTTCCTGTCCCATCAGCGAACCGAATAGTAACGAAAAGCTGTATTCTGCGGCTCCGCTTCCATTGGGCGTTGGGATGAACGAGGAAAACATCATAATAAAGGCGTGAAAAGCATAATCTTTACAAAGCTTTCCGGATGTATTCCAATAGATTCGAGTACAAAATAAGGCACTGAAAAGAATGCAACCAATTGAATAATGGTGAACAAGCAACAGAGGACAATTAAGCGCCGCTTGTTTGCTAAGCGGCGGCTTTCTGCGTGAAAAGTTTCTACTTTTTGCTGAAGTACCCTTTCCCACTGAACGCTTTCCTCTTCGCTATCCAGCTTACAGGCTTTAGTAACGCGTGAACCATAAAGGAAACCGTTCGTTTGCTTTTTCCTATGAGGACTAGAATAATAATAACTCCTGTGTTAATGAGAAACCCAACGATGACAAGCGATTGCATCAAAGGAAAAAAATCCTGCTAAATAGGAATAGCCAAATATTAGGATAATTGAAAAGCTTATTACTAGCATCGCCTGATAAATAATAAATTTCGCCACTAAAATGGAACTAGCTACCCCAGCATCCATCCGCCTTTTGACGAGCATATAGAGCTGGGCTGTTGTCCACCCGTGGCCAGCGGGGTTATGACATTAAACAATTGGCCAACCATCGTAACCTTCAATGAAGAAAGAAACCGATTTTGCCTATTATGCGAATGCACCATCGTATAAAGAACAGTCGATTCAAGAAGCCAGGCAATGACGATTGCAGCACATCCACATAGCAGCCACCAGCCATTCAGCTGCGTTATTCCATCAATCAGCACATGTAGATCGACTTTTCTAAATGTAATAATAATAAAGCCTGCACTAATTAAGATGATAGCAAGGATATTGAATATATTATATCGAGTGTTTGTAGCCATGAACCATTTGCCCTCTTTTCCAAGCCATCAGCGTGTAAAAATCGTTCCATATTTCGGCAAGCCGCTCTTCCGAATAATGACGTGCTCCTTTTGCTGCCTTTTGCTTCGCCTTAGCATAATAAGAGTCGTTTTCTTTTAATGACCGTATTTTTGCGACAAATTCATTGATCGATTGTCCCTTTAAGTAATAATCAAATAAAATATCCTCATATAAAGGCAATTCTCTCAATAAAAGGGGACGCTCAACATTCATCGCTTCCAAAATAGCCATCGGAAACAACTCATTAAAAGAAGGTAAAAATAATAAATCAGCAAGATTGTAATAAGTGTTCATTGCTTCGCGATCGACGATTCCGACAAATTTGACATTGGCAGGAGGATTCTCGTAGATCTTTTTCAATTCTGAATAGCCGGACGTAATTTTCCCAAAGGAAAACCCTCCTACCCATATAAACTGAACGTCCGGCATTCGTTTCGCTACAGCAATAAAATCTAAAATACCTTTTCGGTACTGTACTTGACCTACTCCTAATACTATGAATGATTGCTCTTTAAGACTGTGCTGCTTTCGCAACGCGCGCCGTTCTCTTGCGGAAACCGGATAAAATGTTTGAGATGAGACAAAGTTTGGTATATAGTGAATGTGCTTTCGCTCAAGTCCGTAAGCCTCCAGCTTAGGGATGAACGAAGGATTAACAACGACAAGCTCATCCATCCTTTTATAAAACCAAATAATATAGTTGTCAAACAGCTTCCTGATTGGCGAGGGCATTTGAAGACTGCCTTCCATCGTCTCAGGCAAAAAGTGAACATATCCGACCTTTGTCCCAGTCTTTTTTTGAAAATGTAGATAAATAAAAAGAAGGAGCCAACGTATGATAGTGGGTTACGTCTGCTTGTACCCAGCGATTGATCGTCAGCTGGTACATGTTATCATCTTGCTTTTTAAGCAAGTCCACTAATTCGCGATAGGCAGAAGCAACGCCATGTCCCTTTACTTTTTCTGCTGAAGACATTATGTTTAATTTAATCATTATAGTCTCCCTTTAAATTTAACGTTGATTGCTAGGAAGGGACTCCAGCTTGCTCCTCGACGGATTGAATGACTTGCTCATATGTTCTCTCAACCTGTCGTCCAAATTCCGTTGCCGACAAATGTTCAATTTGTTGCTGAGCATTGGCTGCAATCGCGATACGCTCCTCCGGTTTATTAAGAACACCAGCAAGCAAATGCGCCAGCTCCCTGTCATTATGAAACAGATACCCTGTTTTCTGATTGACGATTACATTTTTAAGGCTTGGATCGTCCTTGCTACGACAGGCAGTCCTGCCGCCATCGCCTCGACATACGTCAGACCTTGTGCTTCAGTCGTTGATGCACTGACAAATACATCGCCCAGCTGATAATAACGATTAATGAACTTCCATTCAACTGCTCCGGTAAAAATAACTGCTGATGAGATGCCTAACTTTTTTACTTGCTTCTCTAGTCCTTCCTTTGCCGGCCCGTCACCGACCATGACGAGCTTGACACTTGACAAACGCCGCAGGATCTCAGGCATCGCCGAAACGATCGCTCCCATATTCTTTTCTTCAGCAATCCGGCCAACGGACAAAATGATTGGCTGCCCTCGCCCGATTCCGAGTTCCTGCTTTAATGCATGTATTTCATCTGCTTTTTTTTCTATTCGAAAGGTATCCAGCTCTAGGCCTGTAGGAATGACTTTAATGTGTTCAGACACTCCATATTTCTCGAGCTTCTTCTTTACCTTTTCGGTTGGGGCAATCACCGCGCTAGTTTTTTTGGCAAAATAGACGCGAAAGCCGTGCCACCATTGAAGCCGTCAGAAGCTTCCCCTTGGCAATGTAGTGTAAGTAATCCTCATACATTGTATGATAAGTGTGAACAATTGGTATACAATGTTTTTTCGCCAAGTACTTCCCTAATAACCCCATTGAAAATTCAGTATGGGTGTGGATCACATCAAGCTCTAGCTGATGAACCAGTTTGGATGCGCGGTGGAGACCAGAGATGGCAAGGCGTCTTTCCGGGACAAAAAAAAGCATTCATACTTGGAAATCGAAAAACCTTTCCTTCTTCAAGTTTTACGTTTGCTTGACTATCCGTCGAAGTAAAAATATATACATGATGGCCTAATTTTGTTAATTGTCTTTCCAGAGTCAAAATAGACGTAGCGACTCCACTAATTTGCGGATAGTAAGTGTCCGTAAAAATTCCGATATTCATGGCTTTAGCTCCTTTCCGAAAACTGTGCTTTTCGTCTCATTTCATTCATCGCATTCATTTCCAAACTTTAGTGTTTACTCTATTTCATAGAGTAATATTAACTCGATTTACTCGTTCTGTCAAAGTCTAGAAGATCACCCATTATGAAACCCTTGTTTTGTCCGATTCTACATAGATTTTAACGATAATTTTATAAGAACATAAGAAGCTAACGATGGATTTTTATTTACGACCTGAGACGTATTTTTACATCGAAAGGTTTGTCATCTTAGCATCAATAATATTAATTAATGTGTTAGATTATGCCAAAACGTCATAGCACCAGATGACCATCGCACTGCATCATAGCTAAAATTTGTTCGTCTGACACTGCTTGCTCGAAATATGAAAACGTACGTTTCCTTGCCTAACTTGAACAACCATTGCTTTGTTAATTGTTTAGAGACGATTATATATTTAGTCTATCTTGCCTACCTGAGCTAAAATATTCGTCGCTGCATTTCCTTCTTACCGTACTTTTCTAAATGGGTGACTATGTTTTTTTTATTACAAGCGCTCCCGACCTTTATTAATTAATTGATTGACGCCTTCAGAAAACTCCTGCCATTCGCCGAGCAATTGCTGCAAGTATGACCGGCCTCGTTCAGTTATCTGATAATATTTTCGTGATGGGCCCTCGCTCGATTCTTGTAAATAGGACGTAAAATACTGCTCCTTCATTAGCCTTCTCAATAATGGGTAGACAGAACCTTCTGACACTTCGATTTCGCCGGAAATTTTTTTTGAACAAGCTCATAGCCGTATCGATCCTTCTTATTTAATAAAACAAGTACACAGAGTTCCAGCACGCCTTTCTTAAATTGCACATTCAACGCCTTATCACCTCATATATAAATATTTTGATCTGTACCGCCTTTCTTTTGGTAATAGATGGGTATAACATAGCACAGCGTACTATACATTGCA
>BAXO01000057.1 GCA_001310555.1 Bacillus sp. JCM 19058 | reverse complement strand
CAAAAATGATTGTCGACCAAGAATTTAAAATTGCCGAAGTCGATGAAAGGATTTATGGGTCTTTTATTGAGCACCTAGGGCGAGCTGTTTATGGCGGGATTTATGAACCGTCTCATCCGCTTGCTGATGAGCAGGGCTTTCGGAAAGACGTCATTCAGCTCGTCAATGAGCTTCAGGTTCCGATTATTCGCTATCCCGGCGGGAATATGGTGTCTGCTTACAATTGGGAGGATGGCGTCGGTCCAAAGTCAGAAAGACCACGGCGCTTAGAGCTGGCTTGGCGGACGGTAGAACCGAATGAAGTTGGAACAAATGAGTTTGTTGACTGGGCCAAAGCGGTCAATGCTGAGGTGATGATGGCTGTTAACCTCGGGACACGCGGAATTGATGAAGCGCGGAATTTTATTGAATATTGTAATCACCCAGAAGGGACGTACTGGAGCGATTTGCGGAGGGAGCACGGCTACAAAGAACCGCACAACATTAAAACGTGGTGTCTAGGTAACGAAATGGACGGTCCTTGGCAAATTGGTCATAAAACGGCTGATGAATACGGCCGGCTGGCTGTTGAGACAGCGAAAGCGATGCGGTTGGTCGATCCGGAAATCGAGCTTGTTTCGTGCGGAAGCTCATCTGCGGCGATGCCAACTTTCCCGCAATGGGAAGCGACGACATTAGAGCATACATACGATGCAGTCGATTATATTTCGCTGCATCAATATTACGGCAACCGCGATCACGATTCAGAGAACTATCTTGCTCGCACTATGGAAATGGAGCATTTTATTCGGACCGTTATTTCCACTTGTGACTATGTGAAAGCGAAAAAAAAGAAGCAAGAAAACACTCAATCTTAGCTTTGACGAGTGGAATGTTTGGTATCATTCGAATGCGGCCGATCGTGAAATCGAACCTTGGACGGTTGCGCCTCCTCAGCTAGAGGACGTATATAATTTCGAGGATGCTCTTTTAGTCGGTTCGATGCTGATGACGTTTCTCCGCCGTGCCGACCGAGTAAAAATGGCTTGTATGGCTCAGCTTGTGAATGTCATTGCGCCAATCATGACCGAAAATGGTGGAGATGCATGGAAGCAAACGATTTTTTTTATCCTTATAGGGATGTTTCTGTTTACGGACGTGGTACCGCCTTGCAGCCTGTCGTTTCGTCTCCGAAATATGACAGTAAAGACTTTACCGATGTTCCTTATTTGGATACAGCTATTGTTCATCAGGAGGAAAAGGAAGAAGTAACGATATTTGCATTAAACCGACATTTGCAGGAGCCTCTTGAGCTAGTTTGTGATGTTCGTAGCTTTGAAGCTACCACCTCATTGAACATACCGTATTGGAAAGCGATGATTTAAAAGCGGTCAATACGAAGTCAGCCGAAAGAGTTAAGCCGCATAGCAAAGGAGTTTCTTCGCTGCGTAATGGTACGATCGAAGCAGTGCTTTCCAAGGCCTCATGGAATGTCATCCGACTCGCAAAAAAATAATCTAGTAAGTAAAAAAGTGCAAGCTAGGCATACGAATCCTAGCTTGCACTTTTTGTGTTTAATCGCCAAGTTCGACAGCCTTCAATTGTATTCTAAATCGCTAACGAAGTAGCAGGAAGGAGGACGTGCGAATTCGCTTTTATTCGAACGGGTATTAAAAGAAATTTCTCTTGCAAGCGCCATAGGCTTTTTGTCTCTCTACTCGAATAAGAAGCGTAACAGGACTGGGCTACGCAAGGATTGATAAAAAAGACCTATTTCACAACAAATATATAGTTATATTTTAATTTTTGCATTACAATAGGAGTAGTTAAAATGTAATTATAATCTCATTTTTAAGCGATGTGTGAGGGGGAAAATGATGAAAAAGGCATTCTTGAGGCTTAAGTCTTATTTGTCTTGGCGAGATTTAAAGCTAAGCTGGAAATACGGACTCGCTTTTATTTTTATGCTTATGCTATTTTGCATAGTGACGGGCTTTGTCACTTATTATTTAGACGATGTCAAAGAGAGAATTTCCAATTTGGATCACAGTGCTGAACGGTCGGCAAAAATTGCTCAAATGGGGAATCTGTATGAGGAACTAATTTTTATTACCGTCAGTTATATGAATAATCCAAGAGATCAGCGGATTGAACAATTTGAAGAAACGCATGGAGAGCTGGGAGAATTAAGCAAAGAAGTACAAACGTATATGGATACAGAAACGATGTCAAATTTGTTTGCGCTGGCCCAGGATAATAGTGTGGAGCTTGAAACTTTGTTTTTTTGAAGATGTGCTGGATGTTTCTAGAGCAGAAGAAGAAAATTATCAAAACTATATTCGTTCGAAAGTCGAACAGCTCAGATCGAATACGGAGTTAGTCCTGTATGAGTTGACACAAAATGTGGAGCGAGTCCGTCTTGAAGCTGCAGAGGTGGCCAGTACGCAAATTAATCAGACGATTACAATTACGCTTACTGCGTTTGCGCTTTCATTAGCGCTAGGAATCGGGATGCTAGTCACCATTAGCCAGCTCCTGAAGCGTTCGATTAAAGAAACGGTTCAATTTAGCGAAAAAAATATCGCAAGGTGAATTAAATGCTCAAGCTTTAACGAAGCTAAGTAAAGATGAATTCGGTATTATTGGTCAGTCATTAAACCAAATGCAGGCGCAGCTGCTCCATATGCTGAAGCAAATTTCGACTGTTTCGGCCGATGTAGGACGCGAGAGTGGGGAATTCGAAGTTTCGTCAAATGATTTAAAGGCGGAGAGCGATCAAATCGCCGCAACGCTTGATCAACTCTTGGCTGTTTCGCAGGAGCAGACATCGACAACCGTTGATATTTCAGGCTCTACGACAACCTTTAACGAGCAGCTTATGACGATGAATCAATCGGGTCAAGCAATGCGGAAATCAACCGAGAATGTCATTTTATTAACGGATAAGGGCAATGAAAATATGAAGAAATCGGTCAGTAAAGTGACGCTTGTTCATGAAACTTTGGATGAAGCTGCGGAAAAAAATTAATCAATTGACTCACAAATCGACGGAAATTAACAAAATTGTCGATGTCATCCGTGGCATTTCTGAGCAAACCAATTTACTCGCATTGAACGCTTCAATCGAAGCGGCTCGAGCCGGCGATGTAGGGAAGGGTTTTGCGGTTGTTGCCGATGAAATCCGTAAGCTGTCCAATGAAGTCGCTTCCTCAATTAATAGTATTGTCGCGATTACGAGCGGAATTCAGGAAGAAACGGAAGCAGTTAATACTGTCTTAAGCCACGCAACCGAGGAAGCGAAGGACGGGATGAACATGATTGAACGGACAGGGTACGATATTAGCAGCATTCAAAAAGCAATCGAAGACATGGGAGTTGAAATTCGCGTTATAACCGAACAAATTTCAGGAATGACGAAGGAAAGCAGCGGAATTCAAGAGGCCGTCGATCAGCTTGCATCCGCTACCGAGGAGACGACTTCCAGCATCGAGGTAGCCACACGTTCCGTTTTCCAGCAAAATCATTCAATTGAAAGTATTGTAACAAATATTAAAGAATTAAAAGCTTCGACGGAAAGGCTAAATGAGTTAATTAAGTTTTTCAAAATATAATAGGGCAGCTAAAAAGACTGGAGCAAACGCCCAGTCTTTTTAGTATTTCAATTAAGTATAATTGGGTGTGAATGAATTCTTATTCAAGCATAGTCCGTGTCCAGCACCCTAGTAACTGGTCGATCAGTCAACATCAGTATCCTGCTGTCCCTCTGTTTCCTTTACCTTTGCCAACACCGTCAACGTTCATTTTCTTTTCATGCCCACTGTACATCATGATGATTGAAGCGGATACGTCCAAAAGCGTTCGAAGTTCAGCCATTTGAGCGCTTCTTCGTCCTTGTTTAACCATTTTTCTTCCATATCCTCGAGCAGCCAAGCCGTTTGCGAAATATGGGCTTTAATTGCTGCGATTTTCTGGCTGCTATAAGGCTCAACGTTATGGACGATATCGGGTAGACCGATTTTCTCCTGATGCCCCTTTGAAAAAGCGACACAGTGCAATTTCGGCTGGGCGTTTTTCGGTAGACGTTCGATAGCCCGCACAACGGCTCGGCCGGTAGCTTCATGATCAGGATGTACGGAATACCCGGGATAAAAACTAATGACAAGGCTCGGCTTTAATTCGTCGAGCAATCCGGTCATCAGGCGAACCATTTTCTCATCGTCCTCAAATTCAATCGTTTTGTCGCGCAGCCCCATCATTCGTAAATCCTTGATTCCCATCGCATCGGCTGCTTTTTTTAATTCCTTTTTCCGAATCCCTGGCAATGATTCTCGCGTTGCAAACGGCGGATTACCAAGGTTTCTCCCCATTTCTCCGAGCGTTAGGCACGCATAAGTAACATGCGTATCATTAGCAATATGCATTGAGATCGTCCCAGAGACGCCGAATGCTTCGTCGTCCGGATGGGGAAACACAACAAGGACATGTCGTTCTGGATTCATAGGTTTGTCCCCCTTCTAGCTTGCTTCCGCTATATAGTGTAATGGAATCGTTCAAGCGCTCCCTTTTTCCTCGTCGCTTTGTCTAGTCAAAAGGAACTGTGCTAAGCTGTAAAGCAATAGCCAGCTTTCCATCAAAGCCATGCCCCGCCAAAAGCAGACAGTCTTTTTCGTCCGTTTCATAATGTGTCAAACCCTCGCCGTATATCCAGCCGATGTCAAGCTTTAATCCAACTCGGAACGGATCAGAGCCGACGATTTTTCCGTGCTCGTATTTCACTTTTGCATTTCGAATATAAGCACTTGCGGAGAAAAAGCTTGATCATTATGAGAGGCGTAAGCACCATTAGTCGTTTCCAAATGTAGATAGACATCTCGGTTTGCAAAAAAAGTCGATCCACTGTTGAACTTTCTTTTTCTCTATCAGTTCCACGATAAGCCTCCTCGTCTGTGACAATCTTTGACTCACTTTATTATAGTGAAATTTAATGGTGGCGACAACAAATTAAGCTTTTAATAGCTTTAGCGCTTTGGGTTGTTGATCGCTTTTCTTGATCGTATAATATGGACAGCAATGGCTGTACGAATCGGACTAAAGGGGTGGGACGATGTCTAAGAATGATGAAGAAAAGCTGAATGAGCCCGAGCATGAGGAACCGCCCTTAGAGGATTTTCTGTTCCAGGAAGAGGAGTCCGAAGCAGACAAGCAGAAAAAAAAGTAAACGCCGCTTCATCGCTCGAATGATAGCAATTGCCGTCAGCTTATTTTTAGTTGTCAATATTTTGAGCGTCTGGCTCAATATTTATAATTTCGATTCGATTCAATTTATCCGTACCTCCAATCAGCTTTCGGAGGAGCAAATCGTTGCTGAAAGTGAGGATGCGGTTGTCATGATTCGAGCAGGTGAGTCCAAGGGAACAGGGTTCGCGATTTCTGCAGATGGTCTGATTATGACCAATCATCATGTTATTGACAGCGCCAGCGACATACGCGTGTTCTTTCCGAACGGAGAAATGTATCTTGCCGAAGTACTACAAAGCGATGAAGAGCTCGACATTGCGACAATAAAAGTAGAAGCAGACAACTTGCCTTACTTACCGTTAAGCGAGAGACAGGCCGAGGAGCATGAACCAATTTATGTTATCGGCAACCCGTTATCCCATAATCATATTGCTAATCAAGGAGAGGTCTTGGAAAGCACTGGCCAGTTTCAAGTATTGAAAATTTCAAATCCGATTTATCCAGGCCATAGCGGAAGCCCGGTTCTTTCAGAGGAAGGAGAAGTTATTGCTGTCGTGTATGCGAGAACGATCCCTGAGCTCTTCAGCGGAGATTCTTCCTCCGGTCTTGCTGTCCCGATCGAACAAATCCGCGAATCCTTTACTTTCCCCGATTGAGGCTCAGTTATAAAAATTGCTTAACTTTATCATTATGGGTAAAGATAAGGAGAGAAGCCTATGAGAAAGGATGAAGCGAAATGTCTAAGGATAAGGCGGAGCAAAAGAGCTTCTCGCAAAAAGGGTTAGAGCAAACAAAAGAGCAGGTAAAGGACACGTTAAAGGATGGAACGATCGATCAAGAAAAAGAAAAGAATAGCAAGTCGTAAAAAGCAAGATTAGTTTGGATGCTGTTTCAACATAATAAATCCCAATCGCTCAGTGGAATAATTGAGAAATTGGGATTTAATTATTTTCAGCAAGTGCACTCAGTTCTGTTGATGAAAAAAATAAACGAGACTAAACGAATTAGGGGCGGATTGGCTTTGCTTTCGGCAGATGTTGACAAGCTTGAAACTTTGCCGGTTACAGGATGATTTCAAGGGCTTCTTTATTCTCGTTGCGCATCTCGGTTTCGGGAGACCTTGAATTTTTGCTAGGAAGTTCTTTCGGTAAAAACTATGCCTGTTGGTAAGCCATCATCCTTGTTTATCTTATACGAACGGTGACTTTCTTTTATTCGGTAACGTTTGTCAGAGGCAAAATATGAATCCCTAAAAGGAAATGAATATCATTCTTTCTGAGCGTTAACGGTTAAAGTCCAATTTATTTCCTCAATCAAATGCAGCCCTCAAAGAGGCCGTACCCATTTTTTTCAACCTCCTTTACAATCAACGTTTTATAGAAATAAATCTTTAATTCTGATAAGCTTAATAGAGATTGATTCGAATAAGAATGTACCACATGATACAGTGAAACTTCCATCAATAGGTTTTAGTTCATTCGGGATAAAGAAAGGACGGCACTGAAGCGAAAGAAATCTTTCGCCGGTTTAGTCATGAAAGGGGAATGGGTATGGGTAACGAAGCAAAAGCGCAGGAAAGAAAAGCTGCTGTGAGGGAGGCGGTTCGTTTTTTTTCAGAACGGGCGGCGAAGCATGACTTAGAAAACTCATTTCCAGTCGAAAATATGAATGATTTAAAACGAATGGGCTATCACGCCTTTACGGTTCCGGAGCGGTTTGGCGGCCAAGGGATAACCTTAACTGAGCTTCTCCGACTTCAGGAGATCATCGCGCTAGAGGATGGAGCAACAGCCTTGTCGATCGGCTGGCACATGGGTCTGATCAAGCAGCTTGATGAAACAAATGCTTGGGCGGATGAACGCTTTGCTGAGCTGTGTGAACAGGTAGTGGAAAGCGGCGCGTTAATTAATGCTGCAGCGACCGAAGCGGGAACAGGGAGTCCGACGAGGGGAGGAAAACCCGAGACGACAGCCGAAAAGCAAGGGAACAAATGGGTCGTATCCGGACGGAAAACATTTACGACAATGGCACCCGTGCTCGACTTTTTTTATCGTATCTGCATCGATTAAAGGGTCCGAACGGGTGGCGAACTTTCTCATTGCTAAAAATACGCCTGGATTGTCTATCGTCGAAACATGGAATACGCTTGGCATGAGAGCAACTGGGAGCCATGATTTGCTATTGAACGAAGTTCGGCTTGATGAGAATTGCTTCGTCGAAAGGCTAACACAAGGTCCGAAGCCGGCAGCGGGCTGGCTCCTCCACATTCCAGCCTGCTATCTCGGGATTGCCCGAGCTGCATTTGATTATGCAGTTTCTTTTGCGAAGGAATATTCGCCAAACAGTATCGAAGGTCCGATTGCCAAGCTTCCTAGTGTACAGATGAAAATTGGAGAAGCTGCCCTGCTGCTGGAGCAAAGTCGTTCTTTTCTTTATGCGGTCTCAAATGAATGGGATGGCTCAATACCCGAGGTGAAAAGCGCGATGAAGTCCCGCCTAGGAGCCGTTAAGCTTACAGTCACCAACCAAGCGATTCAAATCGTCGACTTGGCGATGAGAATTGTCGGTGCACAGAGCCTGAACAATGACGCTCCGTTGCAGCGTTATTATCGTGATGTTCGTGCAGGTTTACACAACCCACCGATGGATGACATGACGATTCGACTTCTGGCTCAAGAGGCGTTAGAAAAGGAATAAACTGAATAGCCGTATAAATCATCTGTCAAGCTGAGGGAACCAGCTAGTCAAGTGCACGATCGGTGCAACGTCTATTTGTTCATGTTACAATGAGGCAAGAGCATATAATTGAGGCTCAGGCAATACTGTTCAGCAGTTTTTTTGCTCAGCACGATCGTAGAACAAAATGGAGGTGATATCATGGCGACAGAACAAGAAAGGGAAGAGACAAAGGAAAGGTCATGGCTCAGCTGGAGGAAGTCATTGATCCGGAGCTCGGAGTCGATATCGTCAATCTTGGTCTTGTTTACGATATAGAGCTTGATGAAGAAATGAATGTCACCGTTGTGATGACGCTGACAGCCATGGGCTGTCCACTAGCTGGTGTCATTCAAAGCGAAGTGAAAAGAGCACTTAGTGAGCTGCAAGAAATTAAGGAAGTCGGTACCGTTGATGTAAATATTGTCTGGAGCCGCCATGGACGAAGGATAAAATGTCACGATATGCCAAAATTGCTTTAGGTGTAGCTGATTAGTGCAGAAGCAAATAAAACCGTTCAACATGAAACGGTTTTATTTGCTTCTAAATTGAAGACGTACTCCACCTCTAGCGTTGGCGAAAAAAAAGTTTAAGCAAAGAAAATCGATTCAACGCCCGCTTGTACGAAGCTTGTCCACTTGTCAAAAGTTAAATCCAAGTTCTCAAACAGGAATAATATATTTAGGGATTCAAGTATGGGAATGCAAGGTATGACAATAAAGGAGGATCAAAAAATGAATCAGGTGGGGACAATGATATGGCTGAATCACTGACGGGAAAAAAAATCGCGTTGGCAGCATCAAGAAAAACAGAGGAAATGATTGCGCTTGTTGAAAAGCAAGGAGGCAAGGCGTCGGTACGCTCATTACAAGGCACGGTTTTCCTTGCGAAAAATGAAGTGGGAGCCGCTTTGGATCGCTGTTTGCAGCAGTCAATCGATTGGGTTATGTTAACGACAGGGATCGGAACGGAGACGCTGCTAGACATCGCTGATTCTACTGGAAAGAAAGAAGAATTGATTAAACTTCTGCAGCAAGCAAAGGTGGCGGCAAGAGGATACAAGACCTTTCATGCGCTAAAAAAAAGTCGGAATTCGGCCAAATGTAGCTGCTGAAGACGGGACAACGGCCGGGTTAATTCGTGCATTGACAGAAAGTCATTTTAATGGACGGAAGGTGATGGTTCAGCTTCATGGTGTGACGTCACCTGTGCTTATTTCATATCTTGAGCTTCAAGGTGCCGAAGTGCTTCAATTGTTACCTTATCGGCATGTCGCCCTGATGAAGAGGTCGTAGACAAGCTTTGTCGAGAATTGCAAGCAGGTGAATTTGACGCGGTTTGTTTTACAACAGCGCTCCAGGTTAGGAGCTTGTTTGATTTTGCCCGAAAGAATCACCTTGCTCATTTGCTTGTCCGAATCTTTGCCAAGGAAGTAGTGGCAGTTGCAGTCGGAAGGTAACCGCTGAAGCTTTATCAGAAGAAGGAATAAAACGGATCGTCTTTCCACAAAAGGAAAGGATGGGCGCAATGATTGTGGCACTATCCCGATATTATGAAAGCTCCTAAGGGTCAGACCATACTACCCCCGTCCTATTGGATGGGAGTAGTATAACTGTCTTATCCCACACAAAGTCGGCATATTTTAGCACATTCAAACAGAAAACCAAAGGTTTGAGCGCCTGACTTAAAATGTTAAATTAGCATCCGCAACCAGTTTCTTAATAATTCTTATTTGTCCCCTATGATTCAACTCATCTTCAAATACATGAAACCACTTAAAATAATTGTTTGCCGGTTGATCGAACCAGAATGGGGTTTGTTGAAACAACCATTCGTCTGGGAGAGTATTGAAAGTCTCGATGGTTTTATTTCGTGTATCCGTTAATTCCTTTACATAAAAATCAATGGAGTTTCCTTTAATTTGCTGTCGTGCCTGTTCTCCCAGTTCTAAGGCAGGGTTTAACTTGTCGAGCTCCTCTTCGGTAATATCACGATTGTAGAATGTAAGGATTTGATATGCCTTTTCTACGGCCGCCATATGCGCCAATAACATTCCAATGGAATTAGCATCCTTTCCATACAGAAAATCCAATTCTTCTACCTTTAATTCTTCTACTTCATGAAGGGTCGTCATTCTTGTATAATTCATCATCGAAACTAATTTACTAAACTCCAAGCTTAGGTCTTCCTTTTGATCAATTAAAAATAGCGTTTCTAGTTTATACGTCATTTTTTTTCAACCTCTTTTCATAAATGTCCTCTTTTAACATATTCTAGTAAAGGGATAAGAAATTCCTTTGACTTAAATAGGGCCTTACACAATCCGATCCTATAATGGAAAATGGGCGCTTAACCTTGAGCCTTTATCGCGCGCCCTTTACTTGAAGAAGAATTAAACAGATTTGAAGTCTCTTCCAATAAAGTTAGCTGGGACTGGACTTAATTCTAATTCTCTTGCCCAAACGGAAAGTTGACCAATATGATGTATTTCGTGGGCAACTATATGATGAAATATTTCACTTCTTGTATAATTATCTTCATCCCAAGGAACAGTTACAAGCTTATCATTTGCTTCATCTGAATTTGTTTGTATAAACTCAACTATGTCATTACGAAATGTATCTGAAAGAGATTTAACTTTCTCAAGGGTATTGTAATCATCAAACTGAACTACCACATCGTCCTTACCTTCAATAGCACGAATCCAGCTATACTCCACATCAATTATATGAAAGAGGGTATATAAAATACTTCCTACTCCGCCAATCCGGACTTTTAACAAATCTTCGGTTGTTAATTGATTACACCAGTTAAACCATTCGTCTCTTATCTGCCAGTTATACTCGAAAAATTTTATCATTGTAAACACTCCAATATATAATTGTTAGTCTAATTAAAATATTAGCTTTTTGTACTTAAATTTCCTTGTTATTAAATTAAAGCCCCCGATTGGAAGAAAAGTAATAGAGCATTCCTCAGCTATGCATTAGTCGGAGCATCTAATTATCGTATTTGTAAGCTTAGATTGATTTTTATATATCCAAAGAAACATGGCTTTATTAATCTCAAATAGGGTAGGATAGTTAACAAAATAAGCCATAAATATAGTTTGGATAGCCAGCATTATTTTTGGTATAGATTGGATTTCAAGTTCATTTAAAGGGTTTAATTTGTTATATCTCCTAAACAGTTCTGAAACAAAGGTAAACCAAAGCTCTTTCAAAGGTTCAATAGAGAAAATTTCACTTAAAACACTTGTACAACAATAACATGGATCAAACACTCTAACATTGACCTCAGCAATTTCAAAATCAATAATTCCTGAAACATGTTGATCTTTCAATATTATATTTGAAAGATGAGCATCTCGATGAATTAATTGCTTTGGTAATACCTCAACTATTTCTTTCAAATCTTTTTCCAAATCAAGATAAATCTCCTTTAACTCCTCATCCTGATTTAATTTTAAAACTTCTTTTACCGCCCAATTATAGACTTGATTATAAAGGTTTTTGCGTTCAAAATTTATTGCTATTTCTACATCAAGCATTTCTTTGTGGATAGAAGCAATTGCTTCCCAAGAAGACGAGGAATGACTTCGTTTTGAACTGCATCTTCAGGGCGGACTATATCTCCATCAAGATAGTTGTACATGCAATAAATTTCATTGTTATAAATGATGGTGCATTCACCTTCGTTACTTACCAACGGCAGAGGAACGCTTATTTGATTGCGATAAAGGTGTTTTAGAAGTTCAATTTCATTTCTAGCTTTTTCTAGCCCCTTCTTTTTCTTTAAAATGAAGTCTTTAACATCCGTAACTATGAGGTTTGCTCTGTCGGAAAGATTCCTCGCTTCCAAGACTTTAATTCCCCAGTAAGAGGCAATCTCTATTGCATCTGAAAGTAACATTATGTCCCTCCTATGTTGCTATCAAGATCATCTTACATAAAATTCGTATTTTTAAATAAAATACCTTTATTTACTATTCTACCTTCTAAATTGGTTTTATGGTCGTTAACATGTCAACATCATAAAAAGAAATTCTTAAGATGTATGTGATGAGCTTGAAATGGAATTGTTCTCATATTCCTTTAAACGCTACAGAATAATTTTTATTTTTAATCTTGATCCTTACGTGACGTAACGGTGTATATAAAAGTACCGCTTTAAAAATAATCGTGAGAAATGGGAGGATGATCGTTGCAGGTGGAATACTGGAGTTGGCGAGCTTGCTAAATTAAGCGGAACCAGACTAGAGTTCATTTCGTTATGGAGCGCGTAATTGAAAACGATCATAATAATTTCACGTACCGTACTTTAAATTTATTTTATGATATAGAAAAATCCCCTAGGCAAGTCGGAAGAGGTCGCATAATCGATCAGAGTCTGAAACTTATTTTTTCTCTAATATAAATGTTTGCTTATATAATAAAAAACTTATATAATGGATTCGTTATATAATTTACGTAGGAGAGGGGAAGTATTGTGAATCGATCTGAGCTAGATTCTGACGTGCTATTGAGCATGTTAAAAGTCTTAAGCGACGAGACGAGACTCTTTATTATGAAGTTGCTTCAAAGCAAGGAATATTGCGTCTGCGAGCTTGTTGAAATGTTTGACATGAGTCAACCAGCGATCAGCCAGCATTTGCGGAAATTAAAACAAAATCGTTTAGTTATTGAAGCTCGAAGAGGACAATGGCGATATTATTCATTGAACGAATCGCATCCAGGATACGATTTTGTTCTTTCTATCCTTAACCAGATTACCGATTCGGATAAGCTATTGCAGGGAATTCTTGCGAGAGAAGCTGAGGTTTCGTGCAAATAGTAGGCTGTCAACATTAGCCTGATATTCGTATTCGCTTTTTTTTCTATGTCGAAGGCTTTTGCAATAACGGTTTGTCGAAGTCTTGTCAGTCATAGAGGAACCACCTCGTTAGTATGACGGCAATCGAATGATTTAAGATTTGATGGAGGGTGTAAGGTTGATTTCTGTCATTTTAGCTGTATTCATTTTTTTTATTAACATTGACCTTTGTCATTTGGCAACCGAGAGGGTTATCGATTGGCTGGTCTGCTTCAGCTGGCGCCGTTTTAGCCTTAATTGCAGGGGTTGTTGATTTTTACGATGTCATGACGGTGACTAGTATCGTCTGGAATGCCACGCTAACTTTTATCGCTATCATTATTATATCGTTGATATTGGATCAAATCGGATTCTTTGAGTGGTCTGCCTTGCATATGGCCAAAATGGCTAATGGAAATGGTCTGCTTATGTTTATTTACGTTGTGGTGCTTGGAGCGATCGTAGCTGCCTTTTTTTGCCAATGATGGAGCAGCACTTATATTAACTCCGATCGTTTTGGCGATGGTCAGAGCGCTACGCTTTAAAGAAGCGATGATTTTACCTTTTATTATGGCTAGCGGTTTTATAGCGGATACGGCATCGATGCCTTTGATCGTTAGCAATTTAGTCAATATTGTCTCGGCTGACTTTTTTTTGGACTTGGATTTGCTGAGTACGCCTCAAGGATGGTCGTACCAAATTTCTTTGCTTTAGTGGCCAGTATCCTTGTTTTGTTTCTCTATTTTCGCCGAGATATCCCTATTAAATATGAAATAAGCCAGTTGAAAAATCCAGTTGAAGCTATTCGGGATCATAGCATGTTTCGACGATCCTGGGCCGTGCTTGCCGTTTTACTTGCTGGTTATTTCGTCAGTGAAATCGTGGAAGTGCCGGTTTCATTAGTAGCAGGTACGATAGCCGTCTTTTTCTTAATTATCGCCCGACAAAGCCTGTAGTTAATGTCCGTGCTGTCATGAAAGGGGCACCTTGGGCGATCGTCGTATTCTCAATCGGAATGTACGTCGTCGTATATGGCTTAAGAAATGTAGGCTTAACCGACGTGTTAGCAACAGTCATTCAGTATACGGCGGAGCATGGAATGTTTATCGGCACGGTTTCCATGGGGTTCATTGCAGCAATCCTTTCTTCTGTAATGAATAACATGCCAACTGTGATGATCAATGCCTTGGCGATTGCTGAAACTGAAACGACTGGAACGATGCGCGAGGCTTTAATTTATGCCAATGTAATCGGATCGGATCTAGGTCCAAAAATTACGCCAATCGGCTCATTAGCAACGCTGCTATGGCTGCACGTGCTATCGTTGAAAGGCGTTAAAATTACGTGGGGATACTATTTTAAAGTAGGCATCATCCTGACCATTCCTACTTTATTCGTTACTCTTGTTGGCCTTTACGTATGGTTATTACTCATTCAATAGCTGTTCTTACAATACTGAATTGGAGGAATGCACGATGTCTAAACCGATTGTTTATTTTCTCTGTACAGGAAACTCGTGTCGCAGTCAGATGGCCGAAGGATTCGGTCGTCACTATTTAAGTGATCGGTATAACGTATACTCAGCGGGGATTGAAGCTCACGGCGTGAACCCTAATGCCGTTGCGGCAATGAAGGAAGTTGGCATTGATATTTCAGGGCAAACGTCTGATATCATCGCTCCAGAGCTTCTTCAAAAAGCTGATTTTATCGTTACCCTTTGCGGGCATGCCAATGATGTTTGCCCGGCAACGCCACCCAATAAAAGGAGGGAGCACTGGGGGTTTGACGATCCTGCGCAAGCAGAAGGAACGGAAGAGGAGAAATGGGCCTTTTTTTCAGCGTGTGAGGAATGAAATCGGAAACCGGATCAAAAGGTTTGCTGAAGAAGGAAGATAAGGAGGACCATCTGGCCAGCGATTTATTGTCTCTTGAACGAGGCCGGTTATATCACCCGACGTGTCGGCAACAGATTTGGTGAAAGCGTCAAAAACGTTGATAAATAAATTATTTATGAGGAGGAACACGGTGATGAAAGTCCATCTCGGTTTAAATGTAACAGATTTGGGTGCATCTATTTCCTTTTATACCAAAGTATTTGCTGCCCAACCGGTAAAGGTGAAGTCCAACTATGCAAAGTTTTTATTGGAAGATCCAGGTTTAAATTTTACTTTGCGGCCGGTAGAGCGCGTGGAAGGGAATCATATTAATCACTTCGCTTTCAAGTAGCCAGTACAGAGGAATTACAAAAGCACAAGATGAGACTAGAACAGCAAGGCTTTTTTTTCGCGAGACGAGACAGATACGACATGCTGTTATGCAAGGCAGGATAAATTTTGGCTAACCGATCCTGACGGGCATGAATGGGAGTTCTTCTTTACAAAAGAAGACACGGAAGTCGAACGCGGCGGCGATTCTTGCTGTGTGGGTTAAGAATCCTTTAAAGGAGTTCTAAAGTATCGTTGCCTTGCGCTTCACCTGATTGCGAAATTTCGCTAAGAAGTGGGGTGTACACGTGAAAATCAAACTTTGGATTAATGCTCTGGCGCCACAGTCAACTGATTGCGAGTAAGAGCGACTCATTCTTTGCTGTCTCGCATGTGAGGGAACAACGAAATAAATGAATGACCAACGGAGCCGGCCTTCGAAAATAAGGCCGGCTTAGAAATCCGTCATTCTGACAGCGTATTTAGATTCCCTTCGTTTTGAATGTCTATATGGACACTCAAGTTCAGCTCTAGCTGCGGATAATAGTCGGTTCGCCAACGCTTTAATTGTTCTCTAGGGATTTTCGTTCTGAAGTATTGCCCCAGTCCTAAAATATCAGCTTCTTTTTCTTGAATGTTTTTAAACATGTGGTTAAATCGTTCATTAAGAAGCGTCTTTAACTCTTCCTTTATCGAGTCGCTTGTGGGATTTTCCCTTGTTTCTAAAATGACAACCTTCAAGTATATGTCGCTATCCATTTGTGGCTTGTTATCGATTAGCTTACTTTTATGCTTCGTCGTATTTTTAACGATCAACACACTGGCATGGTCCATCACCTCAATTTTTCCTTGGGTACTTTCCCTGTTGAAGGCATTAAACAGCAGTGTCTCGTCGGGGGTGATTTCTTCGACCATTTTCCCGCTTCTAATCACGGCCGAGCCAATATGTTTAATCGATGTATTTCTCCCGGATTTCACAATCGGGAGCGCGGTGTCTCTTGTATAGGAATGCATGCTGCGATACACTTGCCAAACGCGAGTCAACGCGATTTGTGGTGTCCAGCCTGAATTTTTTTCAAAAAAAATCAAAGAGGCTAATGCCTTCGAATGCAAATGTTTTCATGTTAGAAAAGAAATGGTCAAAATCCTCATCGCAGACGACAACTAATGCCTTACTAGAGACGTCGCGCGATCTCATAAAACTAGAGATAGCGTCTTCCATTCCCTGCTCGGCAAACGGTTTATCGAACATAATCAGTTTTAAGTGAAGCAGATCAACACCGCTCTCCATGTCCATACTAATGACGTCGACAGCCTGAGAGATCGTTTTCCCAGTCGCTGAAACAATTCTGCTTTTTTTCGTATGTTGCGCAGGCTCTGGGATTTGAAGAATGACTTTATATTGATCCTTATGTTTTGAAATGGCCATAATTACCGGTAGAGCGATGGTTAATATCCTTGTAATCCCAGCAGCCGTTTAGCACAATGAGCAAACAGACAATTAGTAATGCCTTTAATACGTTAGCTATCTTCATGTTTATGTTTCCTTTTTTGGCGTAATCCGATGAAATAAATAGAGAGCGGAACAGCAATAAAAACATAAATCCTCACAGGAGTATTCCAGAAAAACAATTGTTCAACATCATTCCAGTTTGGAACAAGTAAACAAACGATATACATAATCGCTGAGAGGGCGATGATTAAATAGACGGGCTGAACGGCGCTTATCCATTTGCTGACAATTTGACCAGTCATCCATAATACTAATGAAATGTAGAGCATAACAAAGGTGATAAGACTTAACAAAAAGGGCATAGAAACTCTGTCGAACATCAGCCACGTTAATTGAACGGTGTCCACAGCTACAACAAATGGAAATAACAGCGTCGATGCTGTGCCTTGGCCAAATGTAAGAACAGGGATGTAGACGGAAAAGATATAAAAAGGAATGAGAATGACGGCGGCTAAAAGAACTTTTTTTTCGGCTGTAGGAAAGATAAGGCTGAACAAAGCCAAGGTATAGAAAACCTCCAGAGAAAGCAAAATAGCTTTTTAAATAACTCGGTTTCGTCATGAAATCAAAACGTGGCGTGAACGGGATTATGTATCGCCAATCAACGTTTTGAAAGGTAGTGAAAAATATAAATAGAACAGGTAGAAGAAATAAAATAGACAAGAGGATACCAGTTCTGAAAATGGTCTCAACTCCTTTTGTAGCAAGATACGTTGAGATGATGAGTAGTAACGCCATGATGGCCCATAGGCGAGTATTAGTTAAAAAGACGATCGTAATAATTTCCGAGTATGCACGCACCATGACAACGATGATCATCAATAAATAGACAGTGATCGGCAGCAGAAAAAAACACGGTGGCTGCTTTTCCGATATCTGAATAGATCGTAATAATATCCTGTTTCGGGAAGTAACTTAAGCCTTTCATATAGAGCGATATAAGAATGAAAGTAAGCACAAACCCGAAAAGGATTGGAAACCAGTGTCCTTGTTCTGTACTGGAGACGATATTCCCAGGAAACATAAAAAAAATGAGTCCCAAATGGGTGAGAAGAAACATTAAAATAACATGCAAGCTTTTATCCACTTTCGCTCCCATCCTTTTTTTAAATGTAAGTAGAGGTAAGATACGTCAAAGGCTTTAATACTGGCAAGATATGCACTCACTAAAACGATACCGGCAAGCAATCCTAAGACACCATAAATTGCGGCTAAAATAACGATAATGTATTTAAACAAACGAATCGAAAGGGAATTTTGTAACCCGTTAATGGTTGAATTGGCAATGGTCGTAGCAGCAAGGACGATAATTAACAGCCCGCTTACTAGTTTTGCTTCAACAACCGCTTGCCCGATAATAATACCGCCGACCATCGTAATAGTTGGGCCGATACTTTTTGGCAGCCTGACACTCGCTTCTATGATTAATTCGAGCGTAAGCAGCATCATTAGAATTTCAATTAGTGCAGGGTAGGGGACGTCGGCACGGCTTTGCGCGACCGATAATGCTAACTCAATTCGTAGAATTTCCGGATTAACAGAGACGAGAGCGACATATAAACCTGGAAAAAGCAAAGCCGTTAATACGCCAACGATGCGCAAACCGCGAAGGGCCACCATGATAAGAGGAGGCAAGTTCCGATCGCTTTCAAGCACAAACATATCCCAGAGCAAACTCGGGAGAATTAGCGCAAAAGGCAGTCTGTCTAAAAACAAAACGACCCTCCCTTTTTTTTAAGGCGTGAGCAGCTTCCTGAGGGAGCTCGGTCGTATAAAAATTTGAAACGGCCAAAAAGCCTGGCAAGCCTAACATTTTTGATAAGTATTGCAAATCGCTTATTTCATGATCCGTATTTTGTTGAATACGGTCGATAATTCTCTTCACTAATTTCATATCGATGTTGCCTTCAAAATAAAGCAAGGACAGTTTCTTTTTTTTGAATCTTTCCTGCTGAAAAGGATTTCATCTGCATTTTTTCCGTGTTCATTTGCTTTCTCATGAGACCGATATTAGAATCAACATCCTCAATAAAAGAACTCATCGGACCTTGGAGAACATTTTCGTTTGTCGGTCCTTCAATCGAACGATCCAATGATTTTGGAACAGGCTCAGCGATCACGCACGTGCTATTTTGTTCAAATATAATAATGAGCTTCCCTTCAACAAGTGATGACATCGCCTCTGCTTCATCTGTCGATACTCCACCAAGCTCCTTCACGTATTCGTCCCAATTTTCTTTTGATGGTTCAACGCTTTTATACTCCTGCAAGAGTGCTTTCGTCTTCGTTACATCCATCAATGTTTCAAAGCCGAATAAGACAACGGGGCTCCCAAAGAGAAACTCTCGTTGGGAAAAAAAAGTCATCGTTTTCTTCAAACTTGCTTTTCAACTCCTGTATGAATGACTTCATCCTGCCTGTCTCCTCACCGAATCCTAATTGTTTAAATTTTCCCCTATCCGAAACTTTATATACGCTTAACGGAGAGATTGTCAGGCGAATCAATATTGAACTGTTCTTGACTCCTTTCTATTCCCTGATTACCATTAACAGCAGAAGTAGAGATGGAAGTGAGCGCAAAATTTGATACCGTAAGCTAAGACCCTGACTGGGTTCAGCAATTCGAGGATGAGAAGGTATTGCTTAAACAATTAACTACAGGACCACCTGACTGCAGCTGAACGTCGGATGTACGGCAATCGAACATTTAGAAGCGAAAGCGGCATTGATCAAGGAACAAGGTTTAACAAATGAACGATACATACAGGCACATCTTTTATCCAAAAGGTTATTGATCGAGCGCGAAACGGCCTTCCGCTTCAAAGCGTATCGGAGGACTAAGCAGTGCCAGGTGTCGCAAAATCTCTCCCATATTTTCACCGGATTGACAACATATGACCATCCGGTTACGTTATAATAGAGGATGCGAACAAATAGCTGTGTTTGGAAAGAACAGTAACTGAGGATGAGGACGATGAATAAAAAAAGTAGAAAACCTGATGCTATTTGCCTGGCTAATGTCATTGATAGCGACGCTAGGTTCCTTGTATTTTTCTCAAGTTCAGAAGTTCGAGCCTTGCACTCTATGCTGGGTTCAGCGAATTTTCATGTACCCTCTCGTCATTATTTTATTCGTTGGAATTGTGCGCAAGGATAAACAAGCGGCGTGGTATTCAATCCTTCTTTCGGGCATTGGGCTTTGTATCTCGGCTTATCATTATACGATACAAAAGCTTTCGTTTTTCTCCGAGATTACACCATCGTGCGGAAGAGTTCCGTGTACAGGCGAATATATTAATTGGCTCGGGTTTATCACCATCCCATTTTTAGCTGGAACGGCTTTTACGATCATTTTCATATGCAGTTTACTAATCCTTAAGCAAAACGAGGAGGCTACGCAATTATAATGAAGAAGTTATTAATATACGGTGGAATCGTGGTTTTAATCTTTGTCGCATTGTTCACTGTGACAACGTTGAAGCAAACAGAGCAGGCAAAGGGAAACCCGTTTGGCAAGGATAAGCTTCATCCAGGAACAGTGGAATTAATCGACGATCCTAATTATCAAAACGTGATCCTACCAGATGAACTAGAGGACGAACTGACAAAAGGCGAAACGCTTACCGTTTATTTTTATAGCCCTACATGCTCATACTGCAAAGAAACGACACCACGACTAATGCCTTTAGCCGAAGAGCATGACATCGAAATCGTTCAATACAATTTGCTGGAGTTTCGACAAGGCTGGGATGACTATCAAATCGATCATACGCCAACTTTAGTACATTACGTCGATGGCGAAGAGGTAGGAAGAGTGACCGGGGCTGCAAAGAATGAGGAGTACGTTCAGTTTTTTGAAACGATGATTCATCAGGATTAATCGATGAAAGCTCTCGCCTGCATAAACAGGGGAGAGCTTTTTTTAAGCTGAGCCATTTATGGTGTGGAGGAGTCGGACAATTCTGCATTAGCTAGTCTTGTCTACATATAAATATAAAATATTTAAGTTAGGGGTTAGCGTATGGAATATTATGCAATCGAAGAAAAATTAGCGAAACATAAGCAGCAGCACTTACTTTCATTTTTTTTCCGAGATAACGGAAGTCGAAAAAAAAGAATTTACTAAACCAAATAAACAGGATAGATTTTGAGAAAGTAAGCAGGATTGTTAAAACGCTAACCGAAACCAATTCAAAGTCGTTCACCGCAAACATTTCCCCCATCCAGTTTCAAAGGTGGCCAGAACTGGGCACCGTGACTAAATCGCAATACTATGAAAGGGGCTGGAAACTCCTAAAAGAGAATAAGGTGGCAGTTGTCCTCGTCGCTGGTGGACAAGGGAGCCGATTAGGGCACAAAGGACCTAAAGGAACCGTAAATATTGGCCTCCCGTCGCAAAAGTCATTATTTCAATTACAAGCAGAACGCCTACTGAATTTAAGTAAGAGAGCAGATACCATGATCCCTTGGTACGTTATGACGAGCGAAAATAACGATCAAGAGACAAGAAAATTCTTTGAACAAAATCGGTACTTCGGCTATGACGAAAGCTTTATTCAGTTTTTTAAACAAACATCCATGCCTGCGATTACCGGAGAAGGAAAGATTATGTTGGGGAGCAAGTCCGAGATTACTTTTGCTCCAAATGGCAATGGAGGTGTGTTTGAAGCTTTACACAAGAGCGGTATGTTAGCAGATATGCAGCAACGTGGAATGAAGTGGATATTTTTCAACAATATCGACAATGCTTTAGTGCGAGTGGCAGATCCAAGGTTTATTGGCTTTGCAGACAGTATGGATGCCCCCGTTTCCAGCAAATCTATCAGGAGGTCATATCCAGACGAGAAAGTCGGCGTCATGTGTCATGTTAACGATGCTCCATGCGTATTAGAATACTCAGAAATTCCAGCAGAACTAAAAAAAGAGGAATCCGATAACAATACATTGATTTTAGAAAACGCCAATATAGGGATTCATTTGTTTAAACTGGATTTTGTCTTAGGAACGTTAGGGGAAGAATTGCCTTATCATTTTGCCCATAAAAAGGTTCCGACGCTCGATGCAAACGGAAATCAGTATTCACCCGAGCGACCGAATGGGTATAAACTTGAGAAATTTTACTTCGATCTATTCCGTAAGGCTAGCCACATGTCCGTATTACAAGTAATGAGAGAAGAAGAGTTTGCACCGGTGAAAAATAAAGATGGGGTGGACAGCGTGGAATCAGCAAGAGAGATGATCCTTTCCTTACATCGACTATGGCGCCTTCAAGCAGACCCATTTTACGAAGGAGTGAGCGAAGTTTCACCGCTAGTTTCTTATGAGGGGGAGGCTATGCCGAAACGGATGTGAATGACATCTTACTCGAAAGTAGGGGTTAAAATGTTTGGAACGCGTACAAACCGAAAGGACGGTGCAACGCTGTACTGGGTCCCGGCTGGTAAGTTCGTTATGGGAAGCAGCGAGGAGAATATAAAAGCAATTTGGTTAGAAAATCAGTGGGATGAGCAATGGATAAAAGGGCAGGTTGGTGGTGACGATTGGCTCGGTGAGTTATTTGAACACGAAGTGAGGTAGATGGTTTCTGGATGTATCGTGACTTAATCACAATCGGCCAATATTATTGTTTCATGGAAGAAACGGGCTATCCAGCTCCGATGGACCCATCAGTTCATGGAACGCGGAACAGTGCATGGCTCGACGGAAAGCCGAAACCCGGTACAGAGCAATTACCAGTCAGCTCAGTTTCATGGATGATACTGTCGCTTATTGTAATTGGGCGAAAGCAGGTTACCGAGCGAAGCAGAATGGAATATGCAGCAGCAGGTGCTGTAGGTAGAGTTTTTCCTTGGGGGAACAGTTGGGACCCCAAGGCATGTCGCTGTGCCGAAGAAACTGCCAATCTATTATTTAAAACGAATACTGATTGGAAATCATGGTTAAATGGCGGAGGCAAACAATCCAATGGCTTGTATCCAGACTCCTCCTGGCTTGCCCTTCACAATCCGCAAGTAGACGGTCCAACTCGTGCTGGCCTTTATCCTAAAGATACGACATGGTGCGGAATACGTGACATGGCTGGACAGGTGCGTGAGTGGTGCAGCGATTGTATGATCCGAATTACTATAAAAAAAAGCAAAAGGCACAATCCGCTCGGTCCAAAGGAGCATGGCAGTAATACGGGTACACCGCCTGCTAGAGTGATGAGAGGAGCTCCTGGCTAAGCCCCGCCTATACGAGCCGTTGCTCTCAGCGATTATTTTATCCACCGGCCAGTCGCAATACGAACGATCACGGATTCCGCCCGGTAATGAATGATGACATGGCTATCTAAAATGAGGAATACCAGCACTAACAGGAAGTGAGTTTTATAATTAGGAAGGCAGACGAGCTTCCTCCGAAAGTTGGACGACTATTGAGGAGGCTCGGCCTTTATTTATTCTGATGCCAAATGAGGTGAAAGTATAGGTACTTACTTTTCCAAAAAATAGTCATGCGTTCAGACTGTTGAATAATAATTTTTTTTCTAATAGACACTGGCGACAAAAACCTTAGTGTATATGGTTAGAATAGTGACTTTTCTTTCATTTAATCCCACAATTTATAACCCTTTATAATCTTTCTTAATTAAAGCATATACGACAGTATCAACAAACTGATTTTTCCAATATAAATATTCCTTCAATGTCCCTTCGTCTTTTAATCCAATTTTCTCAAGTATCCTTCTTGAGTTCACATTCTCTGGCTCTACCAATGCTTCGATCCGATTTAATCCGAGAGCGTTAAATCCGTATTCGAGTATTTTCTGAATCGCCTCAGTCATAAAGCCTTTGCGCCAATATTCTGGTGTTAGTTCATATCCGATTTCAGCTTTATAATGATTTTTCATCCACTGATGAAATCCACATGTTCCAATTATTCGATTTTTTGACCTCAAAGTAATTCCCCAGCGAATCCCTTTATTTTTTTTCAAATTTTTGATTCCATTTATAAATTAATTCTTCTGCTTGTTTAATATCCGTGAAACTATTTAAATCATAATATTTCGTAACTTCATCCAAAGAAAAATATTGAAACAAATCTCTTGAATCGTCTGGTCTAAGCTGTCTTAGCACTAATCTTTCTGTTTCTAATATAGGGAATTGGGACATATTTTATCTCCTTTCATGCTTAGAGCATTTCGCTTAACAACATTCAACAAAAGCCTTCAAGACTCAAGTTTAATGGGATAAATAAAAGTATTCTAGTACTTCTGTTAGATATGGATTCTACATATTATGTCGATAATCCTTTTAGATTTAATGTCAGAGCTTTCGCTGATTAAAGTTAGAACAAACTGTGAATTTTAATTTTTCTGCCGGAATTAGCACCAAGTCCTAGTAATAAGTGGTAAAATAATTATACCGATCGAAACGAACAACGAAACCGACTATTCACACATTAAAGACGAGAAAAATAAAATACTAGGAGGTTCAAAGAGTGAAAAGACGAAAAGTTGGAATTTTACTTTATGATTATGTAGATATTTTAGATTTTTCTGGTCCTGCTGAAGTGTTGGCACTTACTTCAAATAATAAAGCTGAACAAGCACTTACTCTATACAAAAAGGAATTATTGCCTACGAGACCCTATGAGGTAATTACACTTACAGAAAAAGGAGAAGACATTAAAACCCATTCTGGAATAAAAGTTAAACCCGATTTTAGTATTGATAATAGTCCCGAGTTAGATATTTTAATAATTCCAGGCGGCCCTTTAAGGGCAGTACAGTCCATAGCTAAAAATTCGAAAATAATAAATTGGATAATTAAACACAAAAACATTGAGTACATATGTTCAGTCTGTACGGGAGCTTATATTTTAGGGGCAACAGGATTGTTAGATGGCAAGAAAGCGACAACCCATCATTTAGCGCTAACAGTGTTACAAAAAAAAGTATCCTAATATTCAAGTATTATCAGATAATAAAGTTGTACATGATGGTAACATTATCACTTCTGGTGGGGTAACTTCAGGGATTAATATGGCACTTTATCTTGTTGAGCAAAATATGGGGAAATTTGTTGCTGAGAGAACAGGAAAAACGATTGAATTTATACTTTAAGTATTGTACTAATAGGTGCTTTTACTGCTTTAACAGGATTTTAGCGAGAGGAAGCCATGGAGTAATTCCTCAATTCTTTTCATATCTGCTTTATTTGGATTCTTCATAATTATATCGCCTCCTTGTAAATAATGTACCTAAAAAGGAAACGATTGTTCTGTTTTTTTTGTACAATAAATCTGTTCTTTCTATTTTAAACCAATGATTTCAAAATCAAATTTGCCACTATGATAATCATAGAAGCTATATAACCTTATTCATAAAGGCTAACCAAATACTCATATTTTTGATTATTACCTTTAACTGTTAAAGATACATGTTCTTCTATATCACTTGTTTCTCTAGCAATAATATAATCTTCCCCTATGTGATACCTTTGGAATTCGCCGTTGTGAAAATACAAGTGTATTTCAAATTCGCTCTTCTCATCTCTATCAAAACGTCCACCGTTATAAACACGCACATCTGTATGTACTAATGAATAAACTTCATCCTCATCTTCAATTGTAAATTCTCTTTTATCATCCGGACCTTTTAACTGACCCTCTTCAAGCCAAACTGACTTTTTAACGGTTATTTTTTCTATTGAACTATCACTCGAAGCTGTTCGGTTTTCTACGAAATGAGAAAAACACTTGCGGTGACGAAAAAGAAATATTAAACATTAACATAACAGCAATGATAATAAGAACTGAAAATAAAATTACATTTAAAGTCTTCTTACTCATTTGGATTAGACCTCCATTCATATTAGTTTCTTCCATTCCTGAAAGCGAGATTTTCGCTTACAGGAATGCGCTTTATCCACTTATGATATGATGATTTAATTAGGATAGCAAACTAAACACCAAGTTCTTATTGCCATTGACCATTACTCAATAAAACACAAGTGATTCTGTTGATTGAGACGGTTTACTTTCTGTACCATCCACAAACTTTGTTGGAGAATTGGGATAAGGAGAACCTATCCAAACTTGTTCAACTTCTGCTTGTAAATAATTAGAATTTAAAAAGCTCTCAACTTCATAAAAACTCTCACGAGCACAGCAAACGTGTGCGAACAGCAGCTGTATTTGAGCTATCCGCAATTGCTGCCATAAGTGTCGCTAACGCGGGTATACCTAATGCACTACCCAATATCCTTGTATGAACAGCAGCAGCGACAGTAATCAATAGCGTCACGGTAAAGGTAGCAACAGGGGATTGAATAAGAATTACTGCTTCTTTTTATATAAATTTTAAAATCTGTTATGAATCCATTCTGACGCTTGTTGAAATGGGTTCTTTTTATTTATCATAAGCGGTTTTTGAGCAAACTTTATTCCAAGGCTGCATCTTATTTTTTTTACCTCAAACATAATTCTGACAATTGAAATTAATTACAAGGAATTGACTATATAAATACATTCAAAATGGATGTGTAGCCACCTATAATGAAAGCGGATACAAACTGAGGATGAAAATCTAGAAACGTTTTGTTGATGCAGCTATGTATTTTCATTTTCAAACTAAAAAAAGGGAGGAAAGGGAATGAATAAGGATAAGGATAAGGCTATCATTCCGCTTGTCTTTTTTTTACTTTTATTAAGCGCTTGTGCTGTCGACAGTGATACGACAGAGGATAAAGGAGCAGACAGTAAGGTTGTTAAAAGTGGTTCAGGTGAAAATCAGACTCCAGTCCAAGAGATAACACTTGAAATGGGAACTTCATACAACGAAGAGCATTTTGACATTATGATAAAAGAGCCAGTGGAATCAGAATTTCCACACATCACTATGGAACGTGTCCCATTTGATACAGATACGGATGTAGAGGAGGCACTTTCAGCGGGGTTTGTTCCTGATATGATTCACGGACATCAACCACAAAGAATTCGTATGCTTAGCGATTATGAAATGACAACCGATTTGGCGGAATTAGCGGATAAATATTCATTTGACACGAGCATTTTCCAACCATACTTACTCGATACTTTTAGGACTTATAATGATGGAACCCTAAGTGCATTCCCGCTAAATCATTCGACGAATGCTATCCATTACAATAAAGAAATTTTTGATCTGTTTGGTGTAGATTATCCAATAGATGGGATGACGTGGGATGAACTGATTGAGCTAGCTAGACAAGTGACGGGTCATCGAGATGGTATTGACTATCATGGGTTGTTTGTTCAGGCTCCTGATCGAATGGTATTGGATGTCAGTTTCCTCAATCCAGATACTGATATGCCACGCTTTACAGAGGATCCAGAGTTCGTGAAGTATCTTGAGATTATAGAGAAGATTTACTCGATTCCGGGTAATCTCCCCGAGGAGCTGGATTTCATTTTTAATCCGTACGATTCCTTCCGTGAAGACCGAAACTTGGCCATGTGGGTGAGCTGGTATCAAGCGACATCGCTTCGCACATACGATGGACTTGATTGGGATTTAGTATCCTATCCAATTCCGGATAAAGAGACTAAATTACAACCAGAATCAAAAGGTGCTTGGATGGGGATAAGCCCATACACCGAACATGAAGAAGAAGCTTTTCGTGTTCTCGAATTCCTTATGACTGATGAAATGTTTCAATTACGTGCCGAAACTGAAGAACAAATGGATCCAGCAAGGAGTCCTCTCGTTCATGCAGCAGAAGTGATTGAGCTCGATCCTGAGCTGTACAATGGTCGAAACTCAGGGGCATATGCTTACTTTCCAAATGCTTCAGGACCTGAAGGGCGTTCTAAATATGAACTGGAAGGCCAAAATTTACTGTTAGAAATGATGCGTGAAATGGTGGAATCTGGTGAAGATATCAACACCTTGCTCAGAAAATATCAAGAAATCGGTGCGCAACGAATCGGTGATTTGAAAAGCAAAAATAGTGATTCATAGGAGCAATCGCTCGCTCCTCTCTAGGCCATTAAAAAGTTCAGTAAAATAAAGTAAACAGGTTGCATTTATGCAGCCTGTTTGAACTTTTTTTTCACATTTATAGAGACCGTTTTTCACATTTATAGAGACCGTTTTTCAGTTTTTGCGGCAGCCACTCTCTAACGGTAGGAACCATAAATCATAGATGTTGAATTTAACACAATCCCCTCTTTTAAACTAAGTGAATTTTCCGGAAGAGAGAAGGGTTTATACCAATACTTTTTTTTGAAGCTTTTACTTAAATGATGCTCATCTGTAAAACCACACTGCTCCGCAATTTCTGACAAAGTCGATGACGTATTAACTAATAAATATTGGACTCTATTTAATCTTATTTTTTTGTAAATAGGCTTTAGGTGTAGTATGAAACTCTTTTGTAAATAATCGAGTAAGCTGTGCCCTACTGATTCCAAGTGTTTCAGCAATTAGACCGAGAACGGGTCCATCATTAAGGTGTTCATGAAGCAAGTGAATCGCTCGCTGTACGAAGGGATCGGCGCTAGTTAATTTATTGAGCTGTTGTATGGATGATTCGAGCACAAACAATTTCCATATATCTTGAAATAAATGATTTTTATAGTCTAATTCCAATTGAAGATTCGAGAATTTTGTATTTTTTTTAATAATGACAACGTAGAAAGTAAACGATTCTTATTAATGATTTTAATGATTCCGTTGGTGGTTATTTCTTGTAAGTCGCTAGGGCCACCTGACACCCAGTTAAACTTAAATAAGTGAAATGATAAGTTCGTCGTTTGCCGGTAGAATGTTGTTTTTGGGGGGCAGAGTACGATGTCATGTTTTACAGCTTTTTCTTGAATCTCACCCATTTGGTAATAAAACATTCCTTCTTCCACAATGAAGGAAGACCAACAGGGATAGGTATCAAAAGGCATTTGAAATTGTGTCCGGCCGTTAGCATAAAAATGAACAAGTAACTTTGACTGCCAATTCAACTTTTCCATACTCGAACCACCCACCTGAAATTAATTACAAGATATTTATTAAATATATACATTATAAAAGGGAGAATGGTGATTTACAATTAAAATTATTACAAGAAAAAATAAAGTGGGGTGGATTTATCTACGTTTTTCGTATAGATTGATTCCTATTTTATGCTCAGTCCTCCATTCATACGTTGAATGATCGGGGGAATTAAGCACTCTATTAAAAAATGATTCCTCGGCAATAGAGGGGTCAGAAGAAAGGGAGTATATCGTGAGGCACGAAACGGTCCAAACAGATATTACGGTAGTTGGTGGCGGTTTAGCCGGAGTCTGTGCAGCAATAGCGGCTGCGCGGCTCGGGCAAACGGTATCTTTGATTCAAAATAGGCCAGTGCTTGGAGGAAATTCGAGCAGTGAGGTGCGCGTTTGGGTGTGTGGGGCTACGGCACACGGGACTCATCGTTATGCGCGTGAGACGGGGATCATGGGAGAATTGTTCGTTGAAAATCAATATGTAAACCCAGAGGGGAACCCGTATTATTGGGATTTAGTCATTTTGGAAAAGGTTAAGGCGGAAACAAACATTCAATTGTTCCTAAATACCGATGTGAGAGAAGTAGAAGCAGAAGGCGATGAGCATGCACGCACGATTCATTCTGTAACAGGTTGGATGATGGGGTCAGAAAGGCAAATTCGTTTTGAAAGTCAGGTGTTTTTAGATTGTACTGGAGATGGGCTCATCGGGTTTCTTGCTGGAGCGAGCTACCGAATCGGCAGAGAAGGCAAGGACGAGTACAATGAGGAATGGGCACCAGAAGAAGCAGACAACATTACATTAGGCAGCTCAATTTTATTTTATACGAAAAACATCGGACACCCTGTTAAATACATCCCTCCGGCTTTTGCAAAAGACATCACAAAAACGTCGATTCCATTAAAGAGAGTAATCCGTAGTGGTGATAACGGCTGTGCCTATTGGTGGATCGAGTGGGGAGGAGAGTTAGATACTGTTCATGAAAATGAACGGATTCGTGATGAATTATGGTCAGCGATTTATGGCATTTGGGACTACATTAAAAATTCGGGGGAATTTGATGCTGATCAGCTGACATTAGAATGGATTGGGGCGTTACCAGGAAAAAGGGAGTTTCGGCGGTTTATTGGAGATTACGTCTTGAATCAAAACGATATTCTTGCGCAAAGGCCGTTCGAGGATCGCGTTGCATTCGGTGGCTGGTCGATCGATTTACATCCACCAGAAGGGATGTACGCGCAAGAAAGAGGCGCTAAACATTTGCATATGGACGGGGTCTATCACATTCCGTTTCGCTCCCTCTATTCAAAAAAATGTGTCTAACTTGCTTTTCGCGGGTCGAAACATTAGCGCCTCACACGTTGCTTTCGGGACAACACGAGTGATGGCGACATGTGCTGTCATCGGAGAAGCTGCTGGTACAGGGGCAGCCTTGTCAGCCAAAAGGGTATTACGCCAAGAACGTTATATCAGAACCATCTTGCAGAGTTACAGCAAACGTTGTTACGGCAAGACGCTTCTTTAATTGGTCTTCGGAATACTGATGAACATGATCGAGCAAAAAAAGGCAACAATACGTGCCTCTAGTACTAGAAAACAATTAGGAACAGGAGGCCCCACCCATACGTATTCGTTAACAAGTGATGTCGCGATGCACCTACCAGTGGATCCCGAGCTGGAGAAGGTTGAGTTTTTATTAAACGCAGAAAAAGACACAACACTTGAAGTAGAGCTGTGGGATACAGGAAGAAGAGAAAACTACGTACCGTCAACTAAGCAATTGGCTCAATCCATTGCAGTTCGTAAAGGGAACGAGCAATGGGTAACGGTAAAATTGCCTTGGCATCCAGATTACCCGCAAAATGCTTTTATTATTATAAAGAAGAACGAACAGATCTCGCTTCCTATGTCAGACCAACCGACGACTGGCATCCTAACGTACAAAAAGGGAAAGAAACCTCTTGTCAACCAAAACGAGGCTCCGGATCGACAGCCAGAGCAGCCAGTTGTTCGTTGGAGCATGCGCCCGTTTGTTCGTCAAACCTTTTTAGTAAACGTCTATCCAGAAACAAACGCTTTCTCAGCAGATAAAATAACTGATGGATATCACCGGCCTTATGGCGCACCGCATCTCTGGATTTCAAATCCGTTACAGAACGGCAAGGAAGAATGGGTTGAATTAAATTGGGATACTCCTACCCGCATTAGAGAAGTTCAACTTATTTTTAACGACGATGTAAACGAGGATTTAATTAACTTGCACCACCATAAAACGCCATTCGATATTATCCCTGAGCTAGTAAAGGAGTATCGAATTGAAGTAGAGAGTGAAGGGGACTGGATTGTCATCCATGAAGAAAAAGAAAATCGCAAGAGAAAACAGCAACATTATTTTCGGGACAATGTAGTTTCTAGCCAATTAAGAGTTGTCGTAGTGTCTACCAATGGAGCGCTAAGTGCAGAAATTGTTGCTGTTAGGGTTTATTAATATAGAGACTAACTAGAACGCAAACCAACTGACAAGAGAGGGGGTGCGTTCTTGTTTTGTTTCGGGTACATGTACGGGCATAATTTGTTCTCTACTAGAGGCTGATTTTCCGGCGAGGCAGGCACTGTGTGCTCTATAGGATTCAGGAGCATGTTGCTATGTTGAAGAAATGGGCCAGCTGTCATTTATTTTGAAGGAAGGCTCTAATTGAGAAGCGATACGTAGAATGCTAGGATGTTCGGCTTTTCTCTTTTTTTTCTTATTGATTGAAGTGGGGTGACAGAATCTCGGATTCAATCAAACTTGTTTTTTTACAAACATCTGCGTTTTTACGATGTACTGTTTTATGGTAGGATAAAATAAACTTTCACTAATGGTATTTACTGCAAAAAAACTTTATGAATATTTTTAAATTTTAAACAGGGGTGAGTAGAAGTGACTAAAGTGATTGGTGTGGATGCTGGGGGAACAAAAATGCTACTGACGGCAGAGTGGAAGGTGAGTACATTGATCAAATCGTGCCAACAGGCCGGGAGGTTACTCCAGAGTATTTAAAAAAAGCAATTCTCAGCTTTATTGAACAGCTTCCCTTTAAACCTACAGGAATTGGCATGGGTGTCGTCGGCCTCGTAGAAGATAATACGTTAAAAATCAGCCATTTAAAAAAATTTATGCGGGATGAAGGCGGATTTTTTAGCACGGATCAGTATAACATGCATTTTATTAACGATGTGAAAGCGGCGATGCTTTGCGAGGAACAATTTTATGACAAAAACACACCGTTTGCGTTAATCATGGCAGGTTCAGGCTTTGCAATGTCTGTCAGAACAGAGGGTGTTCAAGTATTAGGCAGAAATGGCTGGGCCGGAGAGCTAGGATCCAATCCTTACGTGATCGATGGCAACGTTAAAACGTTAGACAAAATTTCAGGCGGTAATGCGATTCTTGCTAAAGCTGGCTGCAACATCGAGGAGTTGGTGAAAGCGATTGACAATCGTGAAACGTTTGCAACGGATATTATTGAAGAGGCAGGGTTTTATTTCGGCTTAGCGTTATGCGATGTCATTCATACATTTAGTCCGGAATATATTGTCGTAGGAGGGGGATGTACAAAATTTAAAGGGTATATGGAAACAGCTGAAGCTGTAGCCAAGCAGCATACGCTTGAAGGAATGTTTAGTAGCTGCAAAATAGTAAAACCTCAAGATGCCAAACGGATCGTTGCCTTAGGCGCGAAACGATTGGCAGAAATCCGCGGGTAATGAAGTGGAAAGAAGCCCTGCTTTCCCCACTTAGAATTTTTTAGCGGAGAAACGATAGAGCAGCTCTTTCCGAAGCGTTTAGTCTTTCCGTCGGTAGAGCTGCTCTTTTTTTAGAAGCGCGTCTTATCGATGTTCTGACAAGCAGTGTCGCAGCTTCGTGCTCCCCCTGAGGTTCCTGCTCCTTGGCTTTTATGAGCCGGCAGGCTAAAACTGTCCATACCATCTTCTGGCGGACAGTCGCGATGACAGTCCATTTAAAACAAGAGCAACCCAAGACAGGTTGAGATGAATAGTCCGGCCATGACCGGAATGAAGCTTTTTCGAACAAGCTCCATCACGGGGACACGGGTGAAGCCCGCTACTGCAACGAGCGTCGACCAGGCAATCAAAGTACCGCCGCCTATCCAAATAGCGCCTAATTGTCCAATGGCTGCTAGCGTAGCCGGGTCGACACCAACCGTTCCTCCTAAGGCACCGGATAAGGCACCGACTAATGGCAGGCCGGAAAAACCCGAGCCATCCAAGCCAGTAATCATTCCAATGATCAAGATTCCGAATCCGGCAAGGAATGAATGATCGGGAATTAATTGCTGAGCGGATTGGACTAAATCGAATAAAAAGGAAGGAGGGCTGTCAACAGCCAAAATGGTTCCTGCCATTTCGTCGCTGCCAAGGAAGAAAAATCCGGCGATTGGAATAACCGGACCCATCGCTTTGAACGAAAAGACAAACCCTTGAACGATATAGTCGCTCACATTGGAAAGTGTATGCTTCCAATCGCGGCTGCTGGCGACCAAAATCATTAAAATGACCGCCGCTCCGCCGATTAATGCTCCGCCTGCCCCTCCTTCAATCGGGGCAACAGCTGTAGAGAATTTGGCGACGCCATATAAATGATAATTAGTAAAAAGGTGAGGGGAACAATAATCGCAAAAAACTTGCGGGCGAAGGGGCGGTTTGCTGAAGGTGCACCGCCTCCTTCCATATCCCGCTTACCGCGCTGTTGCTCCCATTTAGCTAAATGCTCGGAAGAGGGTGCCTTGACTGATTTTCGGATCGTCATATAAGCAAGGGTGAGTGCAACTCCCCCTGTTATCAGTGATAAGACGAAGGCTCGATCGGCGACGAGACTAACATCGACACCAGCGGAGGCTGCGCTTAGCATCGGGCATCTGGATACGTAATCTGACGATAAAGCCATTCCTTGACCTGCCAATGAGATCGCAATGGCGGCTCCGATCGGAGGTAACCCAGCGCGAATCGCTACAGGAACGAGAAGCGCTGCAACGAGTGGGACAGCTGGTGTTGGCCAAAAGAATAATGAAATAGAATAAGTGACTAGGACAATTACCCAAAAGGAGACTGAGCCACCCTTCATCACTTTTTGGAAGGGAATGATCATTTGCACATCCGCCTGAATCGACTTTAATGAAGAAAGTAGTGCTGTCATAATCGCAATAATAAGAAAAATGTTAAATAATTCTCCTGCCGCCACTAAACTTGCGTTGAAAATCGTTTGCAGCCCTGATAAAAGGGTGTCACTAAACGTCCATCCGACAAGGAAGGTCATGACGATTGCTGGAACGACAACGTTTTGCCGACAGAGCATCGTTATAATGATCACAGCTGTGCCAGCAAGGTAAACCCAATGGGCAAAAGTTAATTCCATGAACAACCAGTTCCTTTCCTTCTTCTTATAGTTAAATGCCTAACACACTATATGAAAAAAAGAAAGATTGGTGTGAAGAGCCTTGGGTCGGACACTTGATGACTCGTACGCAGTGGCTGGCAGGAGGCTTCGGGTTCATTCAACAAGAGGCACCATCGGCATTGAATCCGCCTAGAAACCTTATAACGACAAAAGCACCCAACGAATCAGGTGCTTTTCGAAAAAGCTTAAACTAAGTCACAGGCTTCGGCAGGCATCCAATGTGCGTCCTGTCCATCCCATTTCACATTGCAGCCAATTGGGTTTGTAAGAGGTGTCGCAACCGGGCGCCCGCAAAATAATCGTCAAGCGCATTCTCTAAATCATTGATCGTCATTTTTGAGGTTTCTCTTGGGTTATCGACTGCGCGCCCAGTATAAATTAAGGAACGGCTTTTATCGAAAACGAAAAATGGGGCGTGCGGAGTGCCCCGTAGGCTCTCGCAGTATCCTGTGTCTCGTCTCTAACATATGTCCACGGAAAATTCTCTTCTTGATCTCGTTCAACCATTTTTGCAAAGGAATCATTCGGATGAGTCGTTTCACTGTTCGCGTTAATCCCGACAAATGAAACGCCTCGATCGCGATAGCGTTGTACCGTCTGCCGCGTCATTTCGTTAGAGCCAATGACAAAAGGACAATGGTTACAAGTAAAAAAATACTACGATGACTTCAGCGTCAGAAAAATTTTGCAATGAATACCGTTTTCCGTCTGTGGCAGGTAATGAAAAATCAGGTGCTTTTGCTCCGATTTCAAGGGTAAAAGCCATAGTGATCATCCCTCCAATAATTTTTTGACGTTAGTCCATTTAAGTTTACAAAATAATGAGAGAACTGCCAATCGAATTTGAGTAAATGGGGATGAGCTCTGACCGATTTTTTTATTTCTAACTGAAAAATGCTATCGTCCAAACTTTAGCACGAGACAATTTAGAGACAATCTGGAAAAATATAAATGTACATTGTCTTGATTTACGTTATACTGTAATCAATGTTATCTAATCGGAATTCTTTAGTTTATACTTTTCGTTTACAAAAGGAAACGTAAGCTTTGTCAAAATTGGACGATTAGTGATATGATGTGTAAAATAAAGAAACTCCCATCAGTAGGGAATGAAGAACTTCGCTGATGGATCGGCGAGCTAATCTGAGGTTCAAAGCAAGTACTCTTCCGCTTTTTTAAGGAGAGTGTCTGCCTATTTATTCAGAATTTAAGAAATGGTTATCGTATTGTCAGCTCTTATTTTTAATTAAATGTCAAAATGATGTGAAGAGCGCGACAGTTTTCCGATAAGATGTCTTGCTAAGATTAACATGCTATTTGAAGAGAGAGGATTTGGATGATGAACGAGTTTGATAACCCTAAAACAAGTATCGTAATTTTTGGTGCAACGGGAGATCTTGCCAAGCGTAAACTCTTCCCTTCGATTTATAACCTTTATCGGAAGGGGCGACTGGCGGAGCAGTTCGCAGTCGTTGGGGTGGCGAGAAGACCGTGGACGAACGATGTCTTGCGTGAAAATGTCAGAAAGGCGATTGTAGAAGCGCGTTTGCCAGACGATAAGCTGGAAGACTTTTGCCGCCATTTCTTCTACCTTCCTTTTAATGTGACGAGCAAGGACTCGTATCAGGATTTAAACTCATTACTCACTGAGCTTGAGACAAGCTTTAACATACCGGGAAACCGAATTTTTTATATGGCGATGGCTCCTGAGTTTTTCGGAACGATCGCGACAAGTCTGAAATCTGAAGGTGTGACCGAAGGAGGAGGCTGGCGGCGACTCGTCATCGAAAAAGCCGTTTGGTCACGATTTACCGTCCGCACAAAAACTAAACAACGAAATTCGCGAAGCCTTTGACGAAAATGAGATCTATCGAATCGATCATTATCTCGGTAAAGAAATGGTCCAAAACATTGAAGTCATTCGTTTTGCCAATGCTTTCTTCGAACCATTATGGAACAATCGTTATATCTCTAATATTCAAATCACATCAAGCGAAGTGTTAGGGGTCGAAGAAAGAGGCGGTTATTACGAAACGTCAGGCGCATTGCGTGACATGGTGCAAAACCATATGCTCCAGATGGTTTTACTACTCTCGATGGATCCGCCGATCCGGTTGAGCACAGATGAAGTCCGCAGCGAAAAAAAATTAAAGTATTGCGTGCCTTGCGTCCGATAAATAATGATGATACAAACGATTATTTTGTTCGTGCCCAGTACGGCGAGGGGAACGCTAACGGTGAACGGATGCCAGCGTATCGCGATGAAAAAAATGTCGATCCGAAATCAACCACAGAGACGTTTGTGGCCGGGAAGCTGTTGATCGATAACCACCGTTGGGCAGGTGTACCCTTTTACATCCGAACTGGGAAACGCATGAAAACGAAGTCGACAAAAATTGTCGTTCAATTTAAAGAGCTACCGATGAACTTATATTTCGATCATACTGAAAACCTTCACCCAAACTTGCTCATTATCCATATTCAACCGGATGAAGGGATCACCTTAGTACTGAACGGCAAAAAGATCGGTTTGCTCGGAGAAACGACACCGGTTAAGCTGAATTACAGCAACAACGGCTACGATGGCGTAAATACGCCGGAAGCGTATGAACGATACTCTATGATTGTATGCTCGGTGATGCGACCAACTTCGCTCATTGGGATGAGGTTAATCTTTCTTGGGCATTTATCGATCCGATATCGCAGGCATGGGAGCGAGCAAAAACCGATATTCCTATATACGAATCCGGGTCGATGGGACCGAAGGAAGCCGATGATTTGTTAGCGAAGGAGCAGCTGCATTGGTGGCCTTTAACAGAGGATGAATAGCTTTTCAATAAGCCAATGCTAACCTGGTGCATTGGCTTATTGATATAAAAATAATAGTAGAGGAGTGGTAGCAGTGACAACGCTCGGATTGGTTCGACACGGTGTAACAGAATGGAATAAGATCAAAAGAACTCAAGGACACGCGAATAATCCACTCGATCAAGAAGGAATTACTCAGGCACAAGCTGTGCCGATCGTCTGGCAAAAGAAAAGTGGGATGTTTTGTATTCTAGCGATTTGTTACGGGCGAGGCAAACTGCAGAGATTATCCTAAAAAAGCTTCGGCATAAAGACATCCGGTTTGAACAGGGCCTGCGGGAAATGCACCGCGGCCAAATCGAAGGAACGATTGAGGAAGAACGGATAAACAAATGGGGAAGAGATTGGCGACAGCTCGATTTAGGGCTGGAAACGGCAAAGGAAGCCGCAGAGAGGGGTGTGGCTGCTTTGCAAGAGCTCGTTACCCGTCACAGGGGCGAGTCGGTATTGCTCGTGAGCCATGGTGCGATTATTCACCATACATTAACCCGGATTTTCCCAGAAAAAGACTTGCCAGGACCTCTTGACAACACCTCTGTCACAATCATTCAGGTAGATGACGAACATTGGAATTGTGAGCTGTATAATTGCAATAAGCACTTAGCCGGAATGACACGTAGCTATGAATTGTAGGGGCCGTAACCGTTGCATGTAAGGATATTTCACAAAAATGTCACGATTTTATTGAAACTTTTTTTGGACCCTATCCCGTTTATATCTATAAGCGAGCGTCTCGTAAAGAATGCTTCGTATTTTTTTACATTTTCTTTCACAATCTTATTGTTGACTTTATTTGGGAAACGATTAAGATAGTAAAAAGATATAGAATTGCTTTATGGAAAGATAGGGAAAGGGGATTATAATTTCGTGAATAAGGTGAGGGATGCTTTTTATCGACTCAGATTTT
>BAXO01000056.1 GCA_001310555.1 Bacillus sp. JCM 19058 | reverse complement strand
CCCTACATGCATAAGCACGCACCGTCCGACTTTTGGCTGTCCGCGAATAGCTTCCACTCTTCGTCCACGTTTCTCTTTTTCGCTTGGCTTTTGTTCAGTTTTCAAAGAACTTCATCGCTTTTTGGCGACTTTTAGAATTATACATAATTGAAACAAATATGTCAATAACTTTTTTTTGGTGGGCCTGAGTGGACTCGAACCACCGACCTCACGCTTATCAGGCGTGCGCTCTAACCAGCTGAGCTACAGGCCCGTTAATGGGCACAAAAAAAGCACTTCCGATGAAATATATTGTTTTGGAGCGGGTGATGGGAATCGAACCCACGACATCAGCTTGGAAGGCTGAGGTTTTACCACTAAACTACACCCGCTTATTTAAAATTAAATGGTCGGGAAGACAGGATTTGAACCTGCGACCCCTTGGTCCCAAACCAAGTGCTCTGCCAAGCTGAGCTACTTCCCGTTGTTGATAAAATTAGCTGACGAGGCTACTTTTTACTCATTGCTGAAATTCAACAATAAAGTATTAAGATAATTTATCTTGGTTGGATTTTTTTCGTCAAAAGCTTTATCCAATTTTATTAAAGCATGGCGCGCCCGAGAGGAGTCGAACCCCTAACCTCTTGATCCGTAGTCAAACGCTCTATCCAATTGAGCTACGGGCGCAAATATTTAACGACGGAGAGGAATAATTTCTTCGATATGTAGAGACATCAAAAAAATATTAATTTCCTGCGACAAGTAGTAATATATCACTTTTAGCGCAATTAAGCAACTCATTTTTTAAAAAAAAGTCAAACTCAAGCTGTAAAAGCCTATTCATACATTCTATCATACATACCTTCCTTCCTGCGATAACCAACCGCTCTGAAAACAGAATGTCTTTTTCTCTTTCGTCCAAAAAGCACTAATCAAGTTTCTGAATTCAATAATTCCTCTTCTACACCCTGGTACTGACTTTCATCAATATTATGCTCATCTCGAAAAAAAGCACTGTATTTAGTAGGTGATAAAATCTTGTCACTCATAAACTCGGTATCGTTTAAATAAGTCTAATTGTTGACAGAGTATTTATATTCGAATTATAATGTTCGAAAATTCAAAATTGGAGGTTTTTATATTGAATTGACACTTCTGATATGATGCACGGGGACCCCCTAAAAATTGAGTTAGCTAAAGGAATTTAACTTAATTTAAAAGGAGTCGTATATGTCCAAACCATTATTTGCAATCACCATTGTATCTATCGAGGGTAAAAGCCCTGCTCTAGTAAAAGAGGGTGGCTTAGAATGCTGGGACGAAGATTATTTTATTCAGCTTTATGACCTTATTAGAGAGCATATGAGGAAGGTCCCCCCATACCTAGAAATCGACAATAGCGAAATAAAAGCAATTTTAAATGCTCCGGATCATCTTGAGAATTTAAGGCCAGATCATAATGACAAAGGAAGCGAACCTGATGAAAACGCCATCTTTATTACTTTAGAAAATAATGAAGTTTTAGCAGCTACACAAATTTATTTTGAAGATTCCTCGGATATTGCCTAGATTCGTTGGTTAGTAGCTAAGCCGAACTATCAAAAAGTAACTAACTTATTTGTCAAACAAATAAAGATTGTCGTTGCAGACAGAAACAAAAGAAAAATTAGTGCTACTAGAAATCCGTTTGGGATTGGATGGGCTGGCTGTCCAGATTGTTGGGAGCATATTTCTACAGCTCTAATAGAAAATGACTTCTCTTTCCACGACAATTGGCAAAGTTATTTTTTTAAATGACGAGCTAGTAGATGTAAGTAGTCCGGAACAATTTACCTTTACTACACTTTGGTGCGATGCGGAAAAAAAACTTTAGAATTTAAATTTTATATCGATGGGAATGCTTGTGGTGAAATCGCTGTATGGTTCCCATCTTCACTTTCTAAAAGCCTAAATCAAATAGGGATTGCTGATATTGAATATATTGAGATAAATAATGAATTTAGAGGAAAGCGGTTTGGCCAAGTCGCTTTAATGCAAATGAAACAATATCTTTCTAATTATAGCTTCAACAGGTTTATGCTGTGGACAGAAGTAGACAATCAACAAATGATAAGGCTGGCTGAAAGGGCAGGGTTTGAGAAAGGACCGATTCTCCATTGGTTTTGTACAAACTTATAACAGAAGTATCAATGGGCGAATCTGAGTCAATGCCTGAATCGAATATACTATTGTGAAACAGAAGGTGGTCTTAAAATGACCACCTTCTGTTCACAGGTTTCGATTAACAATCGGTGAAGGAATTAACTTTATTTCAAACAGTTCAACAAGGTACGATTAAATGCTATTTGGTCGTCCTTATACTTCTTAGTGTAATTATTGAGCATTCTGACACCAACAGCATCATGAGCCGGAAAAATAACACAATGGCAGCCTACGGCCCCGGTTGCATAATACCAGTCCTTTTGATAATACCAGCCTAATATTCGTTTATGAGGTCTTTGCGCTTTCAAATGATCGGACAGTTCAAAAATTTCTTTAGGCAACACTTGTTTAGAATTAATTTTTCCTTTTTTTTAAGTGAAGATATCCCCAAAAGGCAAGCTCTTGAGTACTTGTGTATAAATTACGTTCATGACCTTCGCCGGACTCAATCCTGACAGAGGCATATCCATCTAAAGCAGTAAAGTCACAAACTAAATTTTCTTGAGGAACTGTAATCCATTTAGTATCGTTTAATTGCATTGGTTCTAGGACATTTTTGTTAATCAATTGAGCAACATTCATACCTGTAAGTTTTTCAATAATCCTATTTTGTAGCTCCTCTCTCTATACCTTCATCTCCAAAGTATTTTGGACCCGTTCCCGTACATAGATCGCTTATTGTTATTTTCCCTAGCTCATCCTTTCCAAGATCATCAATCAATTCATACACAGGTGTGGCGGCAGGTACTTTTTCTTTAATGATTGCAATAGCCATCGCTAAGCATACATAAGTTTTTCTAATAGAATAAACATTGAAAAGTGAGTTCTGATCCACTTCTCTTGCTCCCCTTTTAAAATGATGGAAACCGTCGTACCATTCGAATATAACCTCTTTATTTTTTATAACCATTAATGCTACCGCTGATGAATCGAAATCTAATTGGGATTGTTTTACATAGGACAATATAGGATCAAATCTTTCATTTGTTCGATCAATTAATAGCACCACACACGCTCCCTCCAGAATAAAATCCTTACAGAACATCCATTCGCCAATAAATATAAAAACCCTTTTTAAATTACTTTCCTTCTATTAGTCCTAAAACCACACTCACTCCAACAGTAGCTAAGGAAGCCTTATTAGAGGAATAAATACTCTCGGTTGTTAATCGAAGGACATGTAAACACACAACTCCTTGCCCAAATAGTATTAAAAAAGACTGTACTTCACATTAGCCACATGTATGAAGGGGTTCTTAAAGGCAGGTTCGCTGCAACCACCTAAATAAGCCAAATTTAAGTCAGGAGATTTCGCCAATTTTTATTATCCGATCGGCATAAGTGAATCTCGCCTTTGTTTACCGGATTCCTAAATGATTCTCTTTAAATTGGACACTATATTTGTGAGCGCAATTTACAAAGGAGTCCATCCGATGAAAAAAAATCAAATCAAACAATTGCCGGACCTGTCTTTTACTGGACTATCGGTATTCTTGCTGTCCTTATCTTAACAGGCGTCTTTGTCCCAAAAACACTTGAATTTGTAACCGATCGGGCGCAGGCTTTTATTTCAACCGCCTTTGGCTGGTATTACTTAATCGTTGTTACATTGTTTCTTCTTGTTTGCATAGTGTTTATTGTCAGCCCTTATGGAAAGGTGAGATTAGGAAAAGATGATGATCGGCCAGAATACTCGTATCCAACGTGGTTTGCCTTTCTGTTCAGCGCAGGGCTTGGGGTAGGCTTATTATTTTTTTGGAGCTGCCGAGCCGATTGCCCATTTTGCGCTCCAATCGCCGACAGCTACTGAAGGGACGGACAAGGCAGCGATTGAATCGATGCGCTTTGTCTTTCTACATTGGGGATTTCACGGCTGGAGCATATATGCCATTGTTGCGATTTGTTTAGCTTATTTTAACTATCGTAAAGAAAAAAACGGGGTTAATCAGTTCGACACTCTCCCCCTTTTTCATACAGACGGAGTTTTCGGCAAAGCCATTGATGTTATTGCAATCATCGCTACCCTCGCCGGTATTGCCACAACGCTCGGATTCGGGGCAGTACAAATGAACGGAGGAATCTCTTTTTTAACGAATGTCCCAAGTAGCTTTCTCATGCAAGTAATCATTATTGCGATTGTGACTGTTCTCTTTTTAATTTCAGCGAGTACAGGGCTTGATAAAGGCATTCGAATTCTCAGCACCGTCAATATGACGCTCATTTTTCTCATGCTCGTCTTTTTCATCATCTTCGGTTCGACACTTTTTTTCTCTTAATTTGTTTACCGACACGCTCGGTCGATATATTCAGACTTTGCCAAGCTTGAGCTTTCGCATCGCCCCGACTAGTGCCGCTCAGCGGGAATGGATTAATGCCTGGACTCTTTTCTATTGGGCCTGGTGGATGGCTTGGTCCCCTTATGTTGGCACGTTTATTGCTCGTGTTTCAAGGGGGCGGACGCTGCGTGAGTTTGTCATTGCCGTTCTCCTCTTACCTTCTTTGCTTGGATTTATTTGGTTCTCTTTTTTAGGTGGAACAGCGATTTCCTTAGAATCGGAAGGAATCGTCAGCATTTCTTCGCTTGCAGAAGAGGAGGCCCTCTTCGGAGTACTTTCTACGATGCCTTTCAGTACAATCACATCGTACATTACGATCCTTCTCATTGCTGTCTTCTTCATTACATCTGCCGATTCGGCGACGTTCGTACTCGGAAGTCAGTCGACCAACGGCTCGCTTCACCCACCGAACCGTATTAAAATCACGTGGGGAATCCTCATGTCCGCCACAGCTGCTGTTCTTCTTTACAGCGGCGGACTACAGGCTTTGCAAAACACGATGATCCTTGTGGCATTTCCGTTTTCGATTATTATGCTGTTAATGGTCATAGCCTTGTTTAAAGCATTAAGACAAGAACGGGTACGCTCTCAAGCAAAAGAGAGAAAAGAAAAAAAGGGAATGGAGAAAATGGCGAAAGGAGCAGGAGCGAAAGGAGAAACAAGCGAAACGCAAGGAAAAAAGCCGAAAACGATGATCCCTTTCAGTATGATTTTATAAGGGGAAGCTGCTGAAGGTTCACCCCCCTTCTATGCAACTTCCCCTAGCTCTGTTCCCTTATATATTATTGATACCATTTCGCTTGTATTTCCAATAGCTTTGCATATTCTCCACCTTCAGAGAGCAATTCATGATGCGTTCCCATTTCAACTAGTCTTCCATTTTTTTAATACAATGATTCGATCAGCCAAGCGCGCAAAGCCAATACGATGGGAGATAAGCAGAGCCGTTCTGGAGCCAGCCATTTCCTGAAACCTTTTGTATACCTCAACTTCTGCCTGTGGATCTAGGGAAGCTGTCGGTTCATCCAAAACTAAAAGTTGCGGCTCTCTCATGAACCTCGAGCCGTCGCTACTTTTTGCCATTGGCCTCCGGAAAGGTCGGAGCCGCCAAACGTCGCCCCAAGCATCCTTTCATATCGCAACTTATGTGATTCAGCAATTGTAGCCGCGCCTCCTAAACGCGCCGCTTTTTCAATAGCTAATTGCTCATTTAGTTTACTTATATTACCGAAGCCAATGTTTTCCTTTAAAGTAAGGTGATATTTAGAAAAGTCTTGAAAAACTCCTGACACTTGTCTCCAGAGCGAATCAGAATTCAACATTTTTATATCATGACCGCTAAATGTAATCGATCCATTGTCAGGCTCATACAAGCCAAGTAGTAATTTAACGAGCGTGGATTTCCCCGAACCGTTTTCCCCTAGTAGTGCTACCTTTTCCCCTGGCTTAAGGCTAAACGTGACATCGTTTAAAACGAGCGATTCTGTATAAGGATAACGAAAGAAAACGTTGTTTACGGTCAGGCTATGAGGTTGATTGATTAAGTCATACTTATTTCGTTCGTCTCGTGTTTTATTTCCCTCATTAGTATCCTGCCCTTCCTGCAAGGCTCGAGCGTGTTCCGGCAAATCCAAAAAAACCGATTAAATCACGAATAAAATGCAAATAATCTTCATGCACCCATCCCATCCAGCGAATACACCATTCCCACTGCTCGCGCATTCGGATGATGGCATAAAACGCCATGACAACATCACCTAAACTAGCGGTCCCTGACATAAGAGATGACAGCAATAGACCGAGACAAATAGCAAATGTCAGTGGAGACACGCATTCGACCAACCCCAATTTGACCCGCTGTCTAATATTTTGCTTTAATACTGCATTTCTTACTTCCGTGTATAAGCTTTTCCATCTAGCCGTCACGGTAGGGCCAAGGCCAAATAAGCGAACTTCTTTAGCTGCAGCACGGCCGGAGAGTACATGTACGAAATAATTCATTAACCTTTGCTTTTTTTGTATTTTTTTGAGAATAGACGATAGCGATCGACATTGTACTTATTTTGTAGCAATAAAATCGGCGCTCCTGTCCCGATAATAAGAAGGGGGATGAGCCAGTGAACCTGAAACGTCAATATCGTTAAGCCGATGATCATAACGTACGACTCAATAATTTTGAACAATTGAAACAGTAAATTTGAAAAAGTTAAGCCTAATCCTGAGTTTGCTCGTGAAAGCTTATCGTGAAATAGCGAGCTTTCAAAATGGCTCAGAGGAATTCGATTTGCCTTCGTTAATACATCCGACTGAATATGGTAAACCATCGCTTCCTCAAACCATGTCTTGCTCCACCTCATGAGATGATTAAGGAAAGTACCGGTCAGTCTAATACTCGAAAGAAACGCTATGAGCATTAGTATCGGAGTCAACTGCCAAAGGGAATGAGCGTTACTACTTTCAACGGTCTGTGTTAATTCATCCACTAGCTTCCCGAGCAGCCATAGTTCCAGTGACGGAATCGTTCCAATTAAAATGGTGACTGAAATGATGCCTACCGTTATCCATGGTCCGACTTTCAATGCAAACTGCCCCAGCCTACCCATCCCATCTAGCATATTTTTGAATTCCTTCCAATACTTCTTTCCTTTGTTAGTGTTCACTTTGTCTCACCTCCTTCTTCGTCAGCGTACCATTGAGCCTGTAGGCGAAATAATGTTGCGTATTCGCCATTATGCTTGATTAATTGCTCGTGATTACCGCTTTCTATTAATTCTCCGCTTTGTAAAACAAGGATTCGATCAGCATTCCGCGCTGTTCCGATTCGATGGGAGATAAGGAAAGCTGTTTGCTCCTTGGAGAGCCTTCGAAATTCTTCGAAGATCGATAATTCCGCAAGCGGATCGAGTGCTGCCGTTGGTTCATCTAAAATGACAATTTGAGCATTTCTCACCATCGCTCTAGCTATGGCCACCTTTTGCCATTGACCACCGGAAAGCTCTGTCCCCCCGTATTCTTTACTGAGAATAGTTTCAAATCCATGCTCAAGCTGAGCAGCAATCTGATCGACACCGCTCAGCCTCGCTGCTTCTTTAAAGCGCACATGCTCATTTTTTTTCGTATAAGCTTCCAAGCTCAATATTTTCACGCAGCGAAAAATCGTATTGAACGAAATCCTGAAAAATAGCGGTCATATTTTGCCTTAACTCATCTTCAGCAAGCTGTTCAATCGCTATTCCATCGATTAAGATCCGACCTTTCTGTGGCTTGAACATCCCTAATAATAATTTAATTAACGTCGTTTTCCCTGAACCGTTTTGACCTACAAGCGAAATTGTTTCACCGACTTGAACATGAAATGAGATGTCTTTTAATGTCCAAGTCTCGCTTCCCGGATATTTAAACCATACATGTTCAAATGATATTCCTTTCTTAATCGGCTTAGGAAAACTTGTAGATCCAGTCGAAACTCGTGATATCGGTTGGTCAAGAAAGTGAAAAAGGTTATACGCGAATAATCCGTCTTGATATAAATTTCTTAAAATCCTAAGAACCGCTTCTACTCCCTCTTGAAGTCTGATGATGGCCTGGGTCATAATGACGAATGAGCCTATGCTCATTTGGTCGCCGATAATTAAATAGACAATAAAGACGGAAGAAAGAGCAAAGACGACATTTAACACGAGATCGTTAATGGCCGATGCTTTGATTTCACGCCCCTCATCCTTTAAAACTTCATTTTTCCACTTGTTTTGTGTGAGTCGCCATTGGGACAGAAAGTGCTTGCCCAAATTAAAAATTCGCGTTTCTTTTGCAAATTCATCCTTCGACTGTAAGTCCCGAAAATAGGCAAGCCGACGCCGTGTCGGTGTAAGCGTGTCATAGTCAAATATATACAATTGTCTGGCTCGTAGAATTTTCAGGATCAGGGAAGGAATAATAGCGATAAATATGAGCGGCCCAAGCAACCAATGAGCCGCCATAAGGGTGATCGTATACGCAACCGCAGTGATGATTAGCTGGATCAAAGAAATAGCGTCCATATAAATGTTCACTAGTCTAGTTTTTAAGCCTTCATTTGCTCTTTGTAACTGATTGTATGATTCCTCATGTTCGAAAAAAAGAAAGCTCGATATTATAAGATTTTTCTAAAATTTCTTGCTGCAGCTCTCCCGCTACTTTATCACGAAGGTAATCCTGAATCGTTTCAGAAAATATCCGAATCCAATTATGCCCAATCATTAGCGCAATAAGTATCAAACCATTTATAACAACCGGTGTTAAGCTTAAATCGCTATTGGAAAATAAGCTAGAAAACTGATCCACTAGCCTTCCCGTTACCCATAATTCCAGGGCCGGGATAATTCCTAATATCGTAGTAGTCAAACAGAGCAAGGTAGCGAAGAAAGGATGTTCCTTCCACAAAATGAACAGCAAACGAACAACATTCTTATATGCTCCGATATTTTTTAATTTGAATGTTGTTTCATTGTTTGAATACCCCATGCTGTGACCCCCTCCATTCCATTAAAGCGTTTACATTTCTATTCTTTAAAAAAAATAATCTCATTTACGCGCTAAAATAAACGTTAGTTGCTTATCTAACGTTTATTTTTAGCCTACGATTACGAAATGATAACGAACCACAGACCTCCCTGCTTTCATAACTTACACACGAAATCACTTCTGCATTTGTTAGAAGGTAATTTTATTTTTATGCCTTGCTCAATCGCACGCGTAACATCAAAGCCGGGCACACTAGTTGGTCCAAACATAATAGACAAATTTAAATTCTTGCCCGTCGATTTCGAACGCTTCATCATTGGCAATGCTGCGGCGTTCGAAGCCGTTTTTCTCTAAAATTTTTTGTGAGGCTACGTTATTTGTTGTCGTTTTCGCATTAATTTGTGTGATTCGACCTTCATTAACGATTTTTTTCCAATAATATTTTCAATGCATGGTTCGCAATTCCTTTTCCAGTATGTACTTGCCCAACTCTATACCCTAGATCGCCTATTCCTTTTGATTTCTCAATGTCAATCAAATTAATTCTCCCAAGGATAGATCCTTTTTTTGTCCTTTATTAAATAGAAATACGACTCTTCCTTCGCTTGTTCATCTAATAAAGCCTTATGCCTCTCTATAAAACTTGCAATATTGTAGTAATCATCTCCCCGAGTAGGTACCATTTTTTCAAAATAAGCTCTGTTTTCTCGCTCAAACGTTAATAATGCTTCAGCATCTGTCATTAGTAGTTTATCAAGTGTGATATCCATCCGTATTCCACCATTCCCATTTATTATTATCACTATTATACCATACCTTTCCTACTGTTCCTTCCTCATTCCTATCGTAAGAAAAGGCGGCCACCATTGGCCACCTTCATCAGACAAATATTTAATTAAATGACCTTAATCGAACCACCGAAAAAGCATCGTTTCGGGATCTGTGTTTCTTGCTAACTGAAATGCCTCCCGCAGCGAGCGTTTATTTTGGCAATGTTCATAAAAGAATCGAATGACAAAGAAGTTACTGCTAAGCCCGTCGATCACATCTTCCGCTCCAATATAGACGTTCGTATGCTTTTCGAGGAAAGCATCAGCCAATGCTTGATAACCTAAGCCGCATCCCATATTGATCATGACCGGTGTTTTTATTTGGCAATAGGTTTGAATTTCCTCAATTCCGAAATCCGTTCTCGGTTCATTATCAAAGTATACGCGCTCTCCTAATTCCGGCATGCAGAATTTTCCGTCCATTCCGTGAAAGGAAAAGATGACAAAATCAGACGAAAAATACCCTTCACCTGACAAAAAATCGATAAAATCTTGCGGTCTACCGACTGCTTCATTAATGACACGAATACTACAAGACTCCAGGGCTTGTCTAATAACCTCATACTCACTACCAGTTTCGCAAGACACGATTGTTACCGTAAATAATTTCATAGACATGTATTCCCCCTCATAACCATTATCGTTTCCTTTAGCTCATGCGACAGCTTCGTTAGGAGGGGCACGTGCATCATATCAAAAGTGTCACTTCAAAAGGTTAACCTCCAATTTGGAATTTTCACTCTTATTCTACATTATACATTTTTATTCTTTTTATGCCAATAATTGAAAAGCAAATAGGAGCCGGTCATCCTACCAGCGATTTCATAAAGATCTTGTAATATCGGGAAGATTTTACGATTACAGAAAAACAAAGGAACTTTTGAATCAAATCCTTTACGCTTTAGGCGAAACGATGACGCTCGAGCTACTTCAATGATTGCATAATTCACCCGAAGTAGAAAGAGAGAAGTACTTACCCTGTTAAGCATGGGGTCAATAGATGAAGAGCAGTTGCGTGTTGAAAGCTCACCACGTACACTTAAAAAAAGGACTATAAAGGAAGGACAAAAGTGAATCGAATACACGATAGCTCATAGAGCCTTTTGGGAAACCTCTAAGCCTAGAGATGCACACTCGTAAAAATTATACTTATGATAAAAGGAGCAACAAATATGGAAAGTATTCAATATAAATTTGAAAGTACTCGTGTACTAAAAGAATATGGAAGTATTCCAATTTCATTCGAGGTTCATTCACACTTGAATATTAAACGCGTAAAAAATGGACTGGGAGGAATTATTTTTGAAGAAGCGCCTGTAGAACATTCTTATTGCGTTGACTTTGATGCTGAAAAAGGAATGGGGCCAGAAAGGTGGAAAAAAACGATGGAATACTGAAAAATGGGTGATCGTATCAGCGTTTCATCAAGGTAGCCGGGTCGGTGGAGCTGTTATCGCTTATGATACTCCAGCGGTTAATATTCTTGAAGGCAGGAAAGATATTGCTGCACTATGGGATCTTAGAATTGATTATAGCTATCGCGGAAAGGGCATCGGTTCTAGCATTTTCCGTAAATGCTTAGAATGGGCAAAATCCCAAAAGTGTCACCTGCTCAAAATCGAGTGTCAAAACAATAATGTCCATGCATGCAACTTTTACGCTAAACAGGGGGCCGCATTAGGAGAAGTGAACCTTTATGCCTATCCGGATAAACCAGAGGTAGCACAGTTAATGTGGTATTATTCATTATAGTATAACCCTATTTAGCATAGTACTCTATAAAATCCCACTCGATCAATACTTGGGCCGTTAGCTGTCTTCTTTTCAAAAGGTAATTGAATTTGTCATTACCTTAGATCGAGTGAAGTGTTGCCAGTACACCTATACTCTCACATGGCCCGTTAGACTGTGTTAAGGTATATATAATTAGCAATTAAATTCCTTCTCCTCGTTTCCTAGACAGGAGATCGAGCTTAGTAAAGCATTGAAAGATTAGTGAGGTTGCGCGATGGAACTTATCATGAAAAGAGGCTACGAAGCGGTCATGTTACTGCTCGTGCTACTGACAATTACAACGATTTGGACAGACCAAAGCTATCATTCAATCATTAATTGGATCGTATGGGGTATTTTTGTAGCTGATTTCCTCATTCGGCTATTCATCGTAAAGGAAAAATGGTTATTTTTGAAAAAGAACCCCTTCTTGATCATCGCGATTATTCCGTTTGATCAATTTTTTTCAAGTTGCACGAATCGTCCGAGTGATTTATTTTTTTCGAATTAAAACGATCACAAAATATTATATTACCCCATACTTAAAAAAAGTTTTCTTACTCATCGATTACGCTACTCATTTCGTTTCTTTTGTTTCTGTTAATGACCGAGGCAGTAGTTATTTTAGCTGTTGAACAGTCGGTGTCTACGTTTTTTGAAGCGTTGGCGATAACATTCGGTCACCTCTTCTTTTTCGGGCGACCGATCAATGTCATAGAAAACTTAGGGATCATCTTGGCATTAACAGCAACATCGATCATCGGGATCATCATTCAAGGCCTAGCGCTGCAATGGGGACTGACAAAAGTTGAAGCACTAGTTAAGAAGATGAAAAGCAGAGAAGCAAATCGACGTGTGTCCTAGTCAAAAAAACGCACGAAGCGGTGGTTCCCCCACCTCGTGCGTTTTTGACTTGGTTCAAATAAATGCCGTCACGGTCGGCTGACAGCTGGTTGGTTAAACTGTCTCATTAATCAAGTGGACGTTTTCCGGGCTCGATTCCCGATTCAGAAGCTGTCATCACCGGTTTAACACAAAGCTCTGATTGCACCCGGATTTGACAGGAAAGACGGATATTTGAATCTTGATAACCTTTCTTCTCAAGAATGGCCGCCTCCGCTTCCCCAACAGGCCCGGCATCCCCATCCAAGAGCTCGACCCGACAGGTCGTACAGCGGGCATTTCCGCCACAGCGATGCAGGATGTCGACGCCGTTATCCTCTAAACCTAGTACTAGCTTTTTTCCTTGTTCTACCTGAATGGCCCCTTTTCCCTCTACTTGAATCGTTGGCATTAAAATTCCTCCTCATGAAAAATAAACGTTTACTAGACTTTACCATAAGAAGGGCGAAATGTATAAGGTCTAAGGAAAGGATAGTATTATTTTACGATAATTTGAAGGGCTGGACGTCCTCCGGATTTTGAAAGAGACATGCTTTTATTCCTAATTTTTTTTGGTTTGAATAATGTCAATTTTGGATAAGAACAACTGTACTAATACTTGTTCGGATCGTTACAATTCTCTTCCTTAAACTTTTTGTAAGCTTCTTCCACGCTTAATCATCAAGGATCGCTAACCTTGAATGATTTGCAGATTAAAAACCATCTGTAGAATTCACCTTCCCATTTACTTGGTTCGAATTCTATAAATCTTGCATACCTTTCTTTAATAAGTATTTAGGTCGAACGGTTATCATAAAATTGGTTTATTAAGGTTTACAGTGTCAAATTACCGTTTCATCGGTAAGCCGTTTGCGTTCAAGTGTTTGCTCAAATTATCTCTCAGGAGAATCGTTATAATTTATCCGGAAAGACCGCTAAGAAAGCGATCTTTCCAAGTACATTTAACATAGTACCTCAACTGTGAATCCCCCTGGGGCTTCTACATAGAAGGTATATCCATGAGCGTGTTCTGGTGGTGTGACATCGAATCCGTCATTTTTCAGTCGCTGGTTGATTCTGTCAACTTGTTCTTCATTCTCTTGAGGGAAACCGATATGGAACGTCTTAGGGTACTGGACATTGTTTCCTTTCATTAAAGTTAACACGAATCCATCCGCGTCAAACATTGCAGCAAAGCCATTTCCTCGGCTTCCTACACACTTCATACCAAAGTATTTTTCCAAAAACTCTCTCGAAGCTGAAACATCGTTCACTGTCAGATTTAGATGATTAAGTTTCATCGATACACCCCTTTTATATTGATATCTTTTAATTATATTACTTTCATGCAAGTGCTAATGTTTTTTATCATGATATAGGTATTCCTAAGCCATACCCGTTAAGCAACTTTAAACGTTTAAACTAAGCATTTTAAAAATCGAAGAAAAGCCTCAATCATACCTTTCATTTAAAATAACGTTTCCTTTTTAGAAAAACAATAACATGTATGTCACCCTTTTTCCCTTATTGACTTTGTCTTACTTTCAAAATGATCGGCCAACCCTTTTTCAACAACCTTGTATGAGTTCTAATCCTTCACCTTGAAGAATCGAAGTTCCACCCACTAAGAGCTTCCCTCATTCTCCGACCATAGTTTGATAGCCTTTAGGTCATTTGCTAATGCATACCTCCTGCTCTTTCTTTTTCTGAGCTTCGTTCAACTCCCTTGCCGTTAATACTTCGCGCTTGAACGTAACTTTCTCTGAATTGACATATCCAGTTCACCTATATTTCACAACTCTTTTATTTAATAAGGTTAGTCGACGGTCATATATTACTCTCGCCATACGTCGACAAATTTCAGTAAACAAAATAAAAGGATGAAGGAATTGAAAATGAGACAGAGAAAACATCCCTTAAAATCAGTGAAAAAAAGAAGAAGCGCCTCTCTCTATCAATCCGTTTGGCGTTGGCATTTTTACGCTGGAGTGTTTTTTTGCTCCTTTTTTTAATTATTCTCGCCTTTAGCGGCTCCGTTTATTTGTTCAAACCGCAGATTGAGTCTTATCTCTATCAGGAGCTTTATTATGTAAAGGAACTCGGGGAAACTACTTTACCGCTAGAGCACCAAGTGGAAGCTGTACGAAATATCGAACCGGAAAGCTCAGTATTAGCGATCAAGTTGATGGACGATCCGTCTCGGACGACGGAAATCAGCTATATGAAAGAAGGACAAGCCTTTTCTGCCTATGTTAATCCATACAATGGAAAAGTAAAAGGGTCGCTGAACAACGAACAGAAATTGACTGAGCTTTTTAAAAAGCTCCATAGTGAGCTCATTATTGGAGGAGCTTTCGCCAATCGTTTAGTGGAGTTGGCTGCCTGCTGGGCTATCATTTTGCTCATCACGGGACTGTATATTTGGTGGCCACGAAATAAATCTGCCATTTTTGGAACCATTTTGCCTCGATTGAAAAGGAAAGGCAGAGTGTTTTGGCGTGATTTGCATGTCGTTCCTGCGTTTTGGCTATCTCTATTTATATTGGTCTTAATTGCAACTGGCCTGCCTTGGTCTGGAGTCTTAGGCAAACAAATTCAGAGCTAACTACTGCACCTCAATACGCTTATAGTTTCGGAGAGAAGCCTGAATCGATTTCATATACGAAAGATATAGCACAGAATATCCCGTGGGCCACTGAGAAATTACCTGTCCCTGATTCGGCTTCTAGCGGCCACGTTCCGCTAACCCTTGATGAGGTGAATCATATCGCTTCAAATGAAGGAGTTAACAAACCATATACACTATCACTCCCAGCTGATGAAACGGGAGTTTATACAATTTCAAACTTACACACTCCGAGCGAGCTCGCCACTTTACATGTCGACCAGTATAGTGGAGCGATCTTGAGCGATGTACGCTTCAGCGATTTTAGCTTTGGTGCCAAGCTTGTCGAGGGTGGAATTGCCCTACATGAAGGCCGTTTGTTCGGGTTAGCCAATCAAATAATTGGACTAATCGTTTGCATAGGCTGATCGGTCTCATTATCAGTTCGTTTATGATGTGGAGAAAACGTAAACCACAAGGAAAAATGAGAGCTCCCGCTAAGCCTAAGGATAAGGTAGTTACTCGGACTGTGTTTGGCATGATGCTCGTCATGGGCTACTTATGCCGCTTGTCGGTCTGTCACTCATCCTAGTTTTTATCCTTGACCGCCTGATTTTACCTAAATTTCGCTCGATTAAAGCCTGGCTCGATTAAGAAAAAGGAGAAAATAATGATGAGTGTTAAAATGCATCATGCAATGATCTTGTTTTCTTTATTATGGTTATCCGCTTGCCCATCAACGGGAGGAGAGGCAGTTCAGGAGGAACAATCGTACAGTGTACTAGAAGTATATCTTCAAATTCCCGATGAACTTGCAGTGAATGATGAAGCAGAACTTAAGCTCCTATTAACGCAAGGAGAGGGGCGTGTGACAGACGCTGATGAAGTCGAATTTGAAATTTGGAAAGCGCACGATCGAGAAGAGCGTGACTGGGAAGAAGCTGAGCATGAGGGAGAAGGAATCTATGCCGTGAACAGAACAGTTGAAGAATAAGGAATATACTACGTCCAAACCCACGTTACTGCTCACGGCATGCATGTCATGCCAAAAAAAGTGATTCCTTGTTGGAGATGTGCCTGCGGAGAAAGTAGAAGCCCTTATGAATGAATTTCGACCAAAGAACAGTAAGCACGACGGAAACCATGACCACCATCATAAAAAAGGGGCTTCCCGCCCCTTAAAAACTATGGATGTTCAAGCATGTACTTATGTGTTTTCGGCTTTACTGTTGTTATCCAGCAATTCTTGCAATTCATCGACGCGCTCTCCCATTACTCCTTTAAAAAACACAGTCACCAGCTCCTTGTATACGCGTCGTTTCTGCTCGCCCTCCGGCATCTTCTCGAGCTGTTGCATCGCTTGGCTGCTAAACAGTTTCATGTAAAACATAATCGTTTCCATCGATAGATCATTATTGAAGTATCCTTGCTCCTTCCCTTGCTCGATAAATCCCACAAACAAAGGTACTGACTTCGCTTCAAACTGTTTTATCGCCTCAGCGATCTCCGGATCACTCGATATAAACGAGTCCAAAAACTCAACACTCATCGTGTCAAATGCCTTCACTTTTTTTTGAAAAAAAATCCATTCGAGCTTTTCCAAGAAAGGCTGGGAGCTATTATAAAATCGAGTAAATTCTTTAAGCTGTTCTTCCATATAGAGCTCGAGAACATACCTTGCTAAATCGTCTTTGCTTCCGAAGTAATTGTAGATCGTCACTTGGGATACGCCTGCCTTCTTAGCGATCTCCCAAATATTTACCTTACGAAAGCCGTGCTCCATGAATAACTGTAAAGCAGCAAGGCGAATATTTTCTTTTTTTACGTTCTTTTCGTCTTTCAAATCCATTCATTGTTTTCCACCTCGAGTTCAGCATACTAAATATTATGAACTATTTCAAACGAAAAATTTCATAATATCTTGACTTTGATTACCTTTCTGCGTAATATATAGATATAAATATGAAATTTATTTATTTTATATTTCATATTTATAATTAAATTATCTTAAGAATGTGTTCATCATTCTTGGACCTGAGGAGAGTGAGCAAATGTCAATATATGAAGTGAATAACGTGAAGCTGTATTATGAAGTTCGGGGAACCGGGCAGCCTATTGTGTTCACGCACGGCGCTTCCTTTAATCATAAGCAATGGGAGAAGCAAGTGGACTATTTCTCTCAGTTTTACCAGACTGTCGTCTGGGATGTGCGGGGGCATGGGTACTCAACCCTTCCTGCAGGGAAAGTTAATTCAAACGATTTCAGCAAAGATTTGAACGGGTTGCTAGATCATTTGGAAATAAAGTCAGCAGTATTATGCGGATTATCCATGGGTGGCCACATTTCATTGCAGACGGCGTTCAAATACCCGAAACGAGTCGCAGGATTAATTTTAATTGGAACGCCTTTTACGAACACATTTAATTGGTATGAGAAACTGTTTGTTCCCTTTAATCGCTGGTCGTCCCGGCTTTTATCGATGAAGCATTCGGCCAGACTGTCTGCCAAAATGATGTCGAAATTTAACCCGGACAACCAAACGTACATTGAAGAAGCGGTACAGATGATCCCACACAATAACTGGATTCGTGTTTGGGATGCCATTACCAGAATGGAAAGCCGCGATAGTTTGCATAAGGTCGCCTTTCCAACTCTTTTATTGTGTGGCGACCACGACACGATGACTTTGCGACAGCATCCTACATGAAAACCCAAATCCCAAAAGCTGAATTGAAAATGATAAAAGACGCCCACCATGCTACCAATTTAGACAATCCACAGGAAGTAAACGAAAATATTGAATTTTTTTTACAACAATTTTGAAGGATGTGAAACAAGACTCATTAACGGGAGGAATAGTAATGGAAACCAATGAAGTAAAAAGTATTTGGTTCAAAGTCAATGGTTTCAACACTCACTGTTATACAGCGGGAGAATCGGGCCCACCGCTCATTCTCGTTCACGGAGCTGGGATGGATTCAGCTAAGTTATCATGGGGTGAAGCGATTCGTCCTCTATCCGAACAGGCACGTGTCTATGCCGTGGACTTGCCCGGTTACGGTCAGAGTGAATATCGCAACGGATTGGTTTATACCAACGATTTTTACGTCCAATTCCTTAAAGCCTTCATGGACGAATTACAATTAGAGAAGGCGATGGTCATGGGACTGTCGTTAGGCGGGGGGATTGCCTTAGGTTTTACGCTGCAATATCCGGAGAAGGTAAGTGCACTTGGTTTGGTCAGCTCCAACGGAATCGCAAAAAAAATGGGAATGGCATTTTATCACCTATCATTTTTACGTGCGAACACCACTGAATCGCCTAAGCTATTTTTTTGATGCGCAGAAAGGCATTTATTCGGCTAATCCTTAAAGCCGGTCTGATCTGCAAGCCTGAGAATATTACCGATCAGTTAGTTGACGAGATCTATCAGGAAGCCTTTGTTCCTCATTTCGGCCGAGCATTTGAAACATGGCAAAGGAGCGAGTACATGGGACGTAAAGGCTTACGAAGCTCCTATGGGGACAGGATGTCGGAAATCGGTGTGCCGTCAATAATTGTCCATGGTGCACAAGATCGGTCCGTACCGGTTGCCCATGCCCGTAAGGCACACGAGCTTATCGCCGATTCGGAGCTGCATATTATGGAAGAAGCTAGACATTGGCCGCAAAAAGAATATCCGGAAAAGTTCACAAAAATAATTAAAAGCTTTCTGGTCAAACTAAACGTTTAGTAGTGATTAATGAAAATACCGCGTCAGTGATAAATAACTGACACGGTATTTCCAGAAAGTGCGTGAGGCAGTTTTGACAGCCGAATCATGATTTTAAAAAGGAAAACATGTAACGAGCACTCATTGTCTCCCAACGCTTTCCTCTAATGTGTAATAGCCTCCTTCCGCACTTTCAACCAAATGATCAACCTTGCTCAAATGCTCCGTGAAGTCCATTTTCTCATGCCAGCTTTTGTGTGCTTCGACGCTCTCGAAGATGGACATCATGATCGCTTTATTACCTTCAGTTGAACGATGCCAATGACTGCCGATCCAACCATGAACTTTATCATTTCTTTCGAATTTACGTAATTCTTCTGCTTGGACCGCAACTAATTCATCAAGTTTACCGGGCTTAGCGGTAACACATTAATCCACACAACCGGTTTATTATTAGTTTTTTTCGTTTTTCCACTAACTAGCATCTCCTTTATAGATCATTTGTTTGTTCAACATTACCTTTTCTTGAATAGGTTTCAGATCCCTTCGCCCCGAAAAAAAAGCTATTTGACGGCGATTCGATAGTTAATAATTTGTTGTGAGCGGATAAGTGTGATAAAATTATAATAGAATACTTAAGTAAGGGATAGTTGTCAGACTTTATCTCGTATTACAAATTAAGGTCTTTAGATTCATTTGGAGATACTTCCGTCTTCAAGTGCGTCTAAAGATTTTTTTTGCGTCTTTTAACAATCATTCGATGGAGTCAAAGAGTGAATTGCCGGCAGCGTCGGATGAAAAAAATCGTAGGCAGTAACCGAGAGTATCCAATAATTATGAAACTGTATTCTAATTTAATGAACGATTTCCGTTTAGGAATTAGAACTTCATACCCTTTAAATAACGAGAATAACATTATAGGAGATGATTGGATGGAAAGATTGCCTTGTAACGGTTGCAGAGGAATGTGTTGTGGTCCCATTCCAATTACGAAAGACGAAATGAGGAAAATAAAAAAAGAAAATAAAAGCAATGCCCGCAAAGAAGCGGCAGGAGTTGAAACAGCAACAACGCTCCTTTGGGACCTGTATTTTCTATGACGAAGTAAACGATCGCTGCGGCATTCATTCAGTACGACCATCAATTTGTCAAGCATTTGGTTATTACAAAAATCTCGTTTGTTTTCGCAAACCAGAAATAGCCTCTGACAGAAACTATTATTCTAAAAAAAGAGGCTATTGGTATTTTAAGTGTCGATTTTACATGGGAAGACTTTACGTAAGTGAAGCGGGGAAATATGAGATTATGTCATTCCGGCTCACCATTATTTTTGTACAACCTTTCCAATCGACACTCTCTCATCGACTCTTTCCACCACAGTGGAAAAATAACCACCTACACGAAGGCAAAAGAGTACGGATGCCTGCCGATATGGCGGGCTTATCAGCCGACAGTAATCAACTTCTCATGGATTACGCACTTATTCAGTTAATCTTTTTACAAATAAAACCCGATCTTGATTAAGCCCATCATAATCAGCGTGGACTGCGACACCGTTAACAACTTTATTACCTTTTTCAATTTCAAACCCGATCTTTGTATGAAAAGCAATAGATGTTGTATTTATCGGCGAGGTTACACAACGAACCTTCGAGCGCTTTTCCCTTTTGACGAGGCTAAAAAATCGCTCATAGAGCTCTTTACCGACATTTTGCTCTCGATGCTCGGGGTGGACACCGACAAAATGTATATAGGCTTCATCGGGATGAGACTGAGACAAAAATCCAATTAAGAATCCTATTATTTCGCCGTTTTTTTTCGGCAATAATGCTCGTGTTATTGAAGTGATCAAAGAACAACTTTGGCAACATATCTGACATTTGTCGCCCTCCCCACCAATCATTGATTAATGGCGACAATACGTAATAATCGGCTCCTTTGATTGTTCGAATTTGCATTGTTTTCATCCTCCAGATACCATGAGTTGTAGTTACATACAACCTTGTCGGCAAGACGCTCACCTATATTTCCATCCAGGTCACCAAATTGCGCGGTCTCCGCCTGCCTGTCCAACTCATATTACTTTTCTTAAATAAAACCTACGTTTAAACCTTTTTAACAAATTCTGATTTTAGCTTCATAGCTCCAAAACCATCTATTTTACAATCAATATCATGATCTCCATCTACCAAATGGATATTTTTTACTTTTGTACCGATTTTCACAACCTTAGAAGTTCCTTTTACTTTAAGGTCTTTGATTACTGTTACAGAATCACCATCGTTTAAAACATTTCCGTTTGCATCTTTGATAATCTTTGCATCATCACTACTTGCGTTTTCTAATTCAACAGTCCACTCGTGGGCACATTCTGGGCAAACAAAAAGGTTTCCATCTTCGTAAGTGTACTCTGAATTACATTTTTGGCAATTTGGTAAATTAGACATATCTATATTTCCTCCACTCGTTATCCATTCATTTGAAAAGTAACTCATTACTTTTTAAATTTTAAAGTTGTAAAACTAACATTTACAACTTTACTTTTGATCTATATTTCAGAACAAGGCTTTTAAAAAAAACTGCTTTAAATTGTTGTTCCCATTAAAACACCTATAGTATAAATAAAAACTAAAGAACTTACAATTTTCAATTCAAACTTTGAAACTTAAAATATCCAGAAACGACGATTTGAAAAGCTCCATGCGTCCATATCGGTTCCTCCAAAGTAGAGGAACAATCAACGAGCATGACCAATGTTGACCGACTAAGATAGCAGAAGCAATAAAAGGAGTTTTGTCCCCGGTTAGTAATCTTTTAAACCTCATATTCGATTAAAAATGTGTTTCACAGTATAAGTACGAGCAGGCATGATTCGATTAGACTATTAGTCGATGATAAGATTTCTACCTCGAATGAGAAAAACCTCTCTTAGAGTCATGTGTACCCTTGCGTTTGAGTATGGTTAATGATATCCCTGATACGATGATAACGAGCACTCCTCCGAGAATATAAACCCAACGAATCCCAAACACATCTGCTACAATTCCTACAAGCAAAACTGATAAACCAGTTGCCGTTGACAAAAGTACAGTGTGTGCCGCATAAATTTTTGAAAGGTCAGATGGGGGTGCACTATTCTGTAAAATGGTTTGTTGGGAAATATCCCGAATTTGATACACTGGGCCCATACATAAAACAAGTAAAATAGCAATAATAGGAAAACTATTAAGGCCATAAATAATGCATAAAATCCCGTACGACATAGTACCTACAGCCATATTAACTAACAAATTTTTAGTTATGTATTTAGAAAATGCTATAGCAATCCCACCACCAAAAATTGCCCCAATATAATATGCTGAGTTGATGTATCCCCACCACTCCGTAGTTTGATTTAATGCTTCTGTCACAAAAACAAGTGTAATAGCCCCTATCCATACTGCCCCAGCAATCCCTTCTGAAACGTCCATAAGTGTAACTGCGCGTACTTTTTTTATTTTTCCATAACTTCACCCAGCCTTCTTTTAAAACATCCCATTGTCGTGCAGTTTTTTTTCTTCTTTAGTTACTTCACTAATATCATATAAGCCCTTTAAGGCAAATAGTAAACAGAGCCAGGAGAGCCATAAAAAGATGATACATAGATAAAAAGTAGACATTGTCCCGATTATAGCTACTAGCATTCCCGTTAACGTATACCCCGCGATTTGTATAGTTGAAATGAGAATGATAACATGCCATTTGCTTTTACAAGTCCTTTCTGGTGCACTAACATGGGAATTGATGAGCTAAATAACGGACGGACGACACCTTGAAGTAACGATACGATTCCCACCACAATAAAAATAATAAACCACCATTGTGATATAGCTTCGAACATGAGAACAAATAAAGAAACAATAAATGCTTTGATCAGCGGTACATAAAACAAAATTGTTTTACTTCCTAGTTTTTCTACAAATAAAGGAGAAAGAAAACTGGCTAGTAACCCTCCCATTGTACTAATAAAGGGAAAAATTGCTGCATAAGTTGCTGATCCTGTAATCTCATAAATAAAAAGCGAGATGACCATAACATAAACAATGTCTGCAAACACTGTTGTACTTCTCGCGACCAAAAAGAAATAGAAAAAAACGGTTGAGCATATTTACCCCCATTACCGTCCGATTTAGTTATGTAAATTTCATCCATCATACCGAACTAAATCGCTTTTGTAAAGAAAAAAACTTTATAATGTAAATAAGGGAGAGCACTGTTTAAGCCTTCCGAAAAAGTGAACAGACGAAGCTAATATGGATGCAATTGCATATTAGAATAGGAAGACATGGTTGCTTTTTTATCGATACTTCAAAAAAATACCCCACATCCTTTGGATACTACTAGCGGGAAATAACATGTTCGTTTGTATTACCCCAAATCGTATGATAGCAGCAGGAACTTATATAAAATTCGAAAGCAGTAACCCTGACACACATTGCGGTGCCAGGGTTACTCGAGACCAATTAAATTGCATACTTAAGATTCAGTTCTATTTTTCCCTGTCTTTGTGTTTGTTAAATTGAACAAATATTTTCCTATTTGTAATCCTCAAGAACTTCTTTAATTAACCGTCTAGCCAAATTTGCGAACATAGGGTTTCTAGTTTTATGATAAGGCAGAGCAATTACCCCTAACGATAGCGCCCAACCTCTGGCGCGTTCCCACGTTGAAGCATCCACCTCGAGACTGCCACGCAACTTCTCACGATCTTTTGCCGATAGTAAATCCCATGCAAATAACCAATCGCAGGCAGGATCTCCAACACCTAAACCACCAAAATCAATAACAGCACATAACTTACCATCTCTAACAAGATAATTTCCCGCAAGAAGATCTCCATGAATCCAGACAGGACTCTCCCGCCAAATGGGTACGCTTAACGCATCTTCCCAAGCTCTTGTTATATGGGCTGTATCAAAATCATTTTGTAAATCCTTAACCGCATTCCGAACATCACGATCTCGCATCGCAAGAGGAACACCACGCCAAAAATTATGGTTCCCTGGAGCTGGACCATCGGATGCATCCATCCTTTGTAAGGCATTTATAAACTGACCTAGATCGACTGCCAATTGATAAGGATCATCAATGCTCGCTGTAGTTGCGTCTTCCCCATCTATCCATTTATAAACCGTCCAATTCCAAGGATAGTCTTCTACTGGCATTCCTAAAACTATCGGCGTAGGTACCGAAATTGGTAAGTGTCTTTCAATAATCGGAAGCCATTGGTATTCCTTGTTAATTTGTAAAGATCCACCTTTATCAGAGGGTAACCTAATCGCAAGTTCCTCCCCCAATCTATAAATGGCGTTGTCTGTACCAATAGACGTTAATGGTTGAATGGGCAGGTCTGCCCATTCAGGAAATTGTTCGGCAATTAAATTTCGCACAAATGACAAATTGTTTTGAATCATTCATATACCCCACTTAATAAGGGGCTCGCAGTTTCGGGGGCTAGTTAGGCGATAAACCCCTTTTGTTTGTTATACCCCATCTCATATTTTGCTGCAGACATAATATACAGCACCTCCAATTTATAATTAACATAAGAATACCATATTTTACCCTATAGATGAACTAGTGAGTTAGTTTAGATTACAATCCGGCAATCGCTCCCTTTTATCTGAGCTACAAAGCAATATTATTGGAGGGTCAAAATGAGTGGTCCGTCTTTAGTTATTGCTATCGTATGCTCGTACTGTGCTGATAATTTTCCGTCAACGGTCCTTGCTGTCCATCCGTTTGCATCCATTTGGCTATACCACGTGCCTTCATTTATCATTGGCTCAATGGTAATCACCATACCTTCTTTTAATCTCACACCTTTTCCCGGAGAACCATAGTGAGGGATCTGCGGTGCTTCATGTATCTTTGCTCCGATGCCGTGACCCGAAAAATCTCTGACGACTGAAAGTCCCTCCGCTTCAGCATAAGATTGAATGACATGCCCAATATCTCCAATTCGATTGCCGATACACGCTTTTTCAATACCTTTATAAAGGCAATTTTGAGTAACCTCCAATAAAGCTTTTGTTTTTTGTGATATAGTTCCGACCGCGTAAGTCCAAGCCGAATCTGCCAAACTGCCGTTAACGTTTACAACAAAGTCAACCGTTACGATATCACCATCTTTTAAAGGAGATTTGCGGGGATAACCATGACATATTTCATCGTTAACAGAGGCGCATGTCGCATATTGGTAACCCTTATACCCTTTCTGTTCTGGAGTTGCTCCATTCTTCTTTAAATAATTTTCAACAAATTGGTCGATGGTTAGAGTTGACATTCCAGGTTTGATTATTTTGGCAATCTCCTTATGACAAGCTGCTAATAATTTCCCCGCTTCGTGCATATGATTGATTTCTCTTTGCGATTTTAAAGTAATCATTGGTATCTCCCTTCCATCATTGCGGATCATAGGTAGAATCTTGGTATATATCTATCGTATTTGAAAACGGACCTGTCGATTCTATTAGGGTAATAATCCCCCTTGAAGTACGGAACGAGACTAGGGGGGAGGAGTCAGTTTAAAATGTTTCATAAACACTTCTCGTATTTTCGCAGAAGTTAAATCTTGGTGGATGAGTTCAAGGGATACGCAGAAAATGCAATACGACTGTGGTAGGATTATACAATTAGCCGTTCATGGTGGAGAGAATCTGAGATGAGAAAAAAAAGTGAGTTCTAGATCTAATCGGGCAAGTAACTATAAAAATCTTCCTTTGTAAAACCAGTTATATCACAAGGTGCAGTAGGAGTATGGCTCTCTATTATCGTTATCATCTCTTTAAAAGGGATAATTATATCATCCCCCGAATTTAAAACACGGTATTCGTTAGGAAGCTCTTTACGCCGTTTTATAAAACTGTTTATATTTACGGATTGCTCCCAGTCTTTATAAGTATTCCCGTTGCTTCTAGTGAGAATCCTTTGCTTAATCACATCATCACTGTCGATATACAGTGTTAAAATGATATAGTTATATTCAGAAAAGGCAGTAGGAATATCTAATAATCTCGCGTCATTTAAATCAGTAAGGATGACGTTTTTAAATCCGTGTTTGTTATAATTTATAGCAACTGTAATAAGGTTTTCAAATGACAGCTGCTCTTCTTGCTGCTGAGAAATCTTGATTGCTGGTGCCAACATACGATACTCTGGAATCCAACCAAACTCAAAATACGGCGATTCAAAGTACCTATGAAGCTTCTTTGATATTGTTGTTTTACCACAGCCTGGGGAACCGTGCACGATAATAAAATCTATATCCATCGCCGACTCCTTCCATCTTATATTCATAGAGTTTTCCAAAGGCAAGTAGCTGTGGATTACCCGTGACAACCCTTAATTTAGTGAATGCCGTCAAATTGGTCACACCTTTTCACCTTTACTTTTCATTAAACATAACGTTTAACTACCTGTCTTACATGATGAATACCTTCCACATATCGCCTGGGCCGTCATATACAAGAGTAATAGCCCCCTCATAGTTAACCTCTTCCATAATATCTAGACATCGGGAAAGCTCAGATTCATCAAGGCTTCCATCAGGGTTTGTGATGGCCTTTGCATGGATTGAGCTGCTCTTCGGAATGATTTCTTTAAGAAAAGCGAGCTTATCTGCTCCTTTATAATTGCCAAAGTCACACGTAAATCCGATATCCGTTTGGTCTAGGAGAAACAGACAATTTTCTACTGTTGAAGTTAGCGAGCGAAAGTTTTCGGTTAATAGCTTGACATCTCTCTTCTTTGCATAAGAGCTAAGCTCATTAAATTGTTGAACAGCTAGTTCCAAAGCGGAGGCATTATCGGGTTCCGCAAGTCCACCAATAACTCGCACATGTTCAGCCCCAACCATCGAGGCGACATCAATCCAACGTTTGATCCATTCCATATCCTTCTCACGTCGAACTGGATCCGGACTAGTTATATCCCCATAATCGGCTAGTAAAGTATAGAAACGAACTCCCGCTTCTTCGCATGATCTGCGAAGGCTGTTGAGATATGCTTCATCTGTTGAAGGGAAATGAAAATGACCAACCTCCACTGCGGTATATCCTTTCTTTGTTAAAATCTTTGGGAGTTCAAGTAAGCTATGGATGTCTGGTTGCTGCTCCACAACTGTTATTTGCTCCTGAGCATTTTCGTCCCATTCTGTCCAGTAAAGTGGGCCAAGCACCCGGTGAAGACTCCAAGTTGTTAATGATAAAAATGGCATTTTACGTTTCCCCTTCCTTTTGATTGTAATTCTTCATTCATTTAGAAACGGGACTAGCACTAATCTGAGATCATTGTGATATCGTTATTTAATAAAGCGCTTTATTAAGTTAGTATGCAGCGGCGATTAACCGATTGTCAAGATGAAGAAGGGCGAAAAGTAAATGGAATATTTCAGTACAAGCCTTTCGGGGGCTTGCGATACAGAGACTATACCCAATTATAGTTGTGGTGGTAGAGCTAAAGAAGCGGAAGGTTGACAAAAGGGCAATGAAAATGATCTTTAAGGGAAAGCCTCTTTCTATTTTTGTAAGAGGGTATGCAGTCGTTCCCGGGATGGAGCGCTTTCCGCAGACGGGCGTTGAACTAACTGGCACGCCGGTGAATTTCAACTTGCCTCTCCTCCTGCTGGAGTCGGCCACCCCATCCTCCGCTACGTTTGACTTTCTTTCATAAAAAGCGCGCAAAAAAAATCGACTCTTTTCGAATGGAGTTACCACTCGCAAAAGCTATATTTATCTATAAAATTCGACACCTCGAGTATCGAGATGTCGATTGTTTAATGGGGCCTTTGGGACGCCCCATAAAAACAGAAAAAGTTGTGCCTCTCCTTTGGTACCGTCGACTTTCAATTCGGTATAGCCATTGGGCTATGCTTAGAGTGACCAAGCTATTAGACCATTCGCTAAATTGCTCTTGTCTTTCACATGAACACGAAGCATTTTCCGTAAGGATCAACAGGTCACTGCGTATTCTTTAGTTGTTTTCCAGAGCTTGATCGTAGAGAGAAAGAAATACTTGCAGCAGCTATTCCTAACATAACGACACCTGCCCCTATCCAAGGTGTCATAGCTACCGTACCGACAGCATTAACTACAATCCCTCCAAAACCAGCTCCTAAAGCAATCCCCATTTGCAATACTGATGTATTCAAACTTAAGACCAAATCTGGAGAATGTCGAGTTTGTTGGATAAAATAAGTTTGTAAAGTAGGCGAGGTCATCCAGGCCGAACCGATCCAGAGCGCGACGATAGCTATTGCCGATACTATAGTTGCGTTTAGAATCGGTAAGAACAATAGTGCAACTGCGTGTATACTCATACTGATCAAAACCGTTTTGATTACTCCCCATCTATCCGCGCCATAACCGCCTAAACGCGAACCTAACATGGCAAATACACCTAACACAAAAAGAGTAATGCTAATAGCTGCTGTATCCATATTTACTGTTTCACGCAAAAATGGCGTTAAAAAGGTGTAAGCGACCGCATAGCCAGCAATCCAAAACAATGTAATAAAGAATCCACTGACTATCTTACGGTTTCTTAATACAGAGAATTGCTGTTTAAAAGGCACCGCTTTTCCCCCTGGTAAAGATGGAATCAATCGTAAAATGCCGAGCATGATGATAAGGCTTGCTACAGCAAGCACACCAAAAGCCGAACGCCAGCCCAGCCAACCGCTAAGAACCACACCTAATGGCACTCCAAACACGAGTGAGCCACTAATTCCCATGGTTAATGTGCCGATCGCATTCCCCAACTTCTCTGACGACACGAGTTTTGAGACGGTACTCATTGCGACAACTGTATAAACACCACCGCCTAAGCCGAGCAAAATGCGTGAGCCTAGCAATACAGTAAAATTCGGGCTCCACCAAGCAATTATATTTCCCAAGATAAATACGCAGATGGCTGCAGTCATTACTTTTTTTCGTTCCAACCGTGCTGTGAGCATAACCACAACAGGGGCTCCAAGCGCATACGCTAGCGCATAAGCAGTCACCAGTTGTCCTGCTAACGCTACGCTGATTTGCAAATCGTGAGCTACCATATCAACTACACCAGCGATCATATATTCTGCTGTTCCTGCTAAAAATGCACCAACGGTCAAAAGGTAGATACTCCAACGGCTCATTATTCCCATCCTTCCTAGCATTTTACTATTTTATTAACGTCAATTATCAACGTAACTAAAGAAGTTACATTGATTGCCAAAAAAATGCCACTCCCCTTCTAAAGCTTCTTAGCAGGGGCTTGGGCAAGAGTTTCTTTTAACACATCTGATATGGAGTACTCAGACAAATGCTGTTTCATAGCACCTTCTGTTTGGCCATATACACGACTTAAGGTGGGTTGAATGCCCCGAGCGATAAGACAGCTATTGCTTGGTGTACTATGATGGAGTTCAAACAAGGGCTTTTGTTCAAGAGCTTCATATACCTCCAATAGCGAAATGTCTACTGGGCTTTTTGCTAATTTCCAACCAGTCTCTGTCCCCCCATGTTTTACATTGACCAGGCCCGCTTTTTTTAAGCTTCCCTAGAATACGACGGATGAAGACTGAGCTGGTCCCCACGCTGACCGCTACCTGATTAGAAGGGACATAGTCGTCTTTATCTACCGCCATCTGAGCAATCCAAGTTAGTGCATGCAGTGCAACCGTGTACCTGCTCGCTATAGCCATAATGTTCGCTCCCTTTCTTTCCCAATAAAACTATAATAGTTACATTGAATAAGAATGTCAAGAGAAACCGCAGCTTTAGAATAGCAATTAGTCAAGGTTCTTATACCCAAACGCTTTCGCTTTTACTCTTAAAATGTTATTAAAGGAATTCTAATAATACGTCGAATATTACATATAAAGGGGGATTTTCATGAAAACATTTGAAAATTACACGTATGAACGACCAGATTTGCAGGAAGAAAAAGCTAAGTTTGAGAAGCTTCTTCAAACCTTTTCTAGCGCTAACTCATCAGAGGAAGCAACGAAAGCGATTGAGGCGATAAACAAATTTCGTAACCGACTATCGACGTTGTTCAATCTCGTTTACATTCGTTCATCCGTCGATACGAATAACGAGTTTTATCAAAAGGAACGCGATTTCTTTGATGAGGTAGAACCGGAAATAAAAGAATTGAACACAGACTTTTACAAAGAATTAATCCAATCTCCTTTTCGCGATGAACTTGAAAAACAATGGGGATCGCAACTATTTCAAATTGCTGAATTCGAAATACAGGCATTTTCTTCAGAGGTCATTAGCCTGCTTCAAAGGGAAAATAAATTATCATCCGAGTATGCCAAGCTCGTCGCATCAGCAGAAGTCGAGTTTAATGGCAAGACTTACACATTAGCTCAGCTTGGACCGTTCACGCAGGATAGAGATCGCAGCATTCGAAAGGAAGCCGTGAATGCCAGTGCGGGTTTTTTTTCGAAAGTCATGCTTCCAAATTTGATGATATTTATGACCAGCTAGTAAAAGTACGGCACGAGATTGCAACTTCACTTGGATACAAAAACTTTGTAGAACTGGGCTATATACGTATGCTAAGAATCGGTTATCATTCAGAAATGGTAGAGGTGTTCCGTCAGCAAGTTCGAGATGTGATCGTACCACTGGTATCCAAACTATACGAAAAACAAGCGAGCCGGATCGGTGTAGGTTCACTGAAATACTATGATGAGAGTTTTAAGTTTAATACAGGGAACGCAAAGCCTAAAGGAACACCAGAATGGATCATTGAAAACGGAAAAAAAATGTATGAAGAACTATCTTCAGAAACGAAAGAATTTTTCCAGTTTATGCTTGATCGCAAATTAATGGATCTCGAAGCGAAAAAAAGGCAAAGAGGCGGGTGGCTACTGTACGTTCATCGAAAATCATCGTTCACCTTTTATTTTCGCCAACTTTAACGGAACCTCTGCCGATATCGATGTACTAACACACGAAGCTGGTCATGCCTTCCAAACCTATTTAAGTAGAGACATCGGAATTCCTGAATACTTATTCCCAACTCACGAAGCCGCAGAAATTCATTCGATGAGCATGGAATTTATTACATGGCCGTGGATGGAGTTATTTTTTAAAGAGGACACAGAAAAATATAAGTACTCCCACCTAGCGGATGGTCTTCAATTCTTACCGTATGGAGTAGCAGTTGACGAATTTCAGCATCTCGTTTACGAAAATCCGCATTGGACACCTGATGAACGTAAAGAGGCATGGAGAGGATTGGAAGAAACGTACCTTCCGCATCGTGATTATGACGGGAATTCCTATTTGGAAGCAGGAGGTTTTTGGCAAAGACAAGGTCACATTTACGAAGCTCCGTTCTATTATATAGACTATACGCTAGCGCAATTTGCGCCTTCCAGTTTTGGAAAAGGTCACGTGAGAATAGCGAAACAGCATGGAATGATTATTTAAATTTATGCAAGCTTGGCGGCTCAAAATCATTCCTAGATCTAGTCAAAGCAGCCAACCTCCGTTCACCATTTGAAGAAGGGACTGTTAGAGAGGCTGTCGGCACTATTGAGGAATGGCTTGACTCCATTGATGATAAAGCATTGTAATGACATACTTAGCATGGTCACCGTTTATTTTCTAAAAAAACCTTTAACTATATTTCAAAAAAAATATAAAGTCAATTCATTCACTACCATATCCATCGAACGATTACGAAGGACTATCGGAAATGCTTTGGATGTTATTCCTCTCCTTAGCCGCCTTCACATCGTTTGAATAGACACTTCGAATTTCATGAAGGAATTTTTGGTATTCCACGACTCAAGGAACTGCTATTTATATATTTAGCAGTTCCCTTTATTCCGTCCGTCCATTAATTAAAAAAATATTTCAAGAATATAATGAGGAGGTGCATTTATTAGACCGTGGATAATTATTAAGACCCAGACGTTTCGATACCGTGCCCATAAATAGCCAAAGAATAAGCCTGTGACTCCATGGTTAGCGAGCACTGTTGCCGCATCGATATCCCATTGCCCAGTTCCATGGATTGCAATGTGCCAGCTAGCCCAAAGAATGGACGTAAGGAGGATCGCCGGCCACGTTCCTAGTAACCTTTCCAAACGGGTTTGCAGCCAAACCCTATAAAAAATTTCTTCTAGTACACTGTTAATGAGAAAGCCACTTAGCAATGGAATAATCAACATGCTCGGATCGGCTAGTCCAGTCGGAACACTAGGCATGGCAAATATAGAATAGAAGCTCAAATAAAACCAGACACTTGAGACAATGAGCGGTGCCAACCAAGACCGAGTAAATGAATGAGGTTTTGTAGGTCTAGGTCGATTTGTTTGATTGGATTGATAAACATTGAACATAAGCCAAGGCATAATCAGTAACAAAACGAGCTTAAGTCCAAGGTACCAAAACTCGGATTCCCACCCTTGCCCACTTACGATGAGAAGAGAGGTTGTGAATAACACTCCCCCCATTACTAAAACCGATGCTTGGATCGTAAGGATTCTCTGATTCAAGTCATAAAGCGGATTATCGCTCTCAAGGCGAAAAGGAATGAGACGAACAAGAATAATCCCAACAACAGCGGGTACCCATTTGTTCCAAATAGGTATTGTTCCTTCATGATCACCGGAATATCGAATACCTATGTTCCCGCTCCAAATTAACCAAAGGGAAGCTAAAAAGATGATTAAAAAACTTATTATTCCTATTAATCGCCCCCATTTCGGAAACAGGATCGTATAGTCAGTTCCCATCTCATTCTCACTCCTGAATTTATTTTAACTAGATTCGACAACAGCACCCTACCTTGCCAGCTATGGACGAACCTACAAAGCACGCCGCTATTCTAACCGTGCTTTGTTAACCGTTGATATCATCAAATGTGGCATTGCCTAATTCCCTATTCAAATCAACAACTTTTGTATACATATCTAAATATATATATAATAGGCTTGAGATACTACTGACATTTGTCACAATATTCCTCGACTAAGAGTAAAGAGAACAAAGCAAGGAGCGCAGCTTCTTTTAACGTTTCTGCCTGCCACAAAATGCTATTGCTGCCGGCCACTCGTTTGTAAAACATATACTGCATTCTTCAATCGTGAAGTGCTGGTGATCTGAAAATTAATAGCATCCATGTATTATGCATAGAAACAATCGAATACGACACCTCTACCAAACTCGGAGGATATGTTATGAGTATATTAGAGAAGCTACAGACGGTCATTATTTTATTTGCAATAGGAATTGGACTCATGCTAGGTCAATTTGCTTTTTTTGAAAATAATGCAGAATCATTCATTATTCCATTCTTATTGTTAATGCTTTATGGATTATTTTTAACGATTCCTTTAACTCAACTAAAAAATGCATTTAAAAATATACGCTTTTTAAGCGCTAATACTATCATGAATTTTATTTGGACCCCGTTATTCGCTTGGGGACTAGGTGCGATTTTCCTTGCAGAACACCCTGCATTGTGGGTTGGATTTATCATGTTAATGGTCACACCATGTACGGATTGGTATTTAGTCTTCACTTCGATAGCTAAAGGCAATCTTTCATTATCGACTTCTGTCCTGCCGATTAATTTGATATTGCAAGTTTTACTGTTACCTGTTTATTTATTTATTTTTGCAGGTACGCTTCAATCTGTTTCGTTATCTACTATAATAGAGAGCGTAGTATTCGTTCTATTTATTCCTTTTTCGCTTGCACAATTGACACGCTTTATACTGAGAAATAAGGTAACTCTATTGAAAGAGAGAGTCTTACCTTTCTTTTCCTCTGCTCAAATCTTTTTCTTATCATTAGCTATTACTGCTATGTTTGCCTCACAAGGTTCATATTTAACGAACAATCTTGAAATTATATATATCTTAATAACCCCTATACTGCTTTACTTTATTATTAACTTTTTATTGGCAAAGATCGCTGGCAAAATACTAAAGTTTTCTTATGAAGATACAGTGAGCTTAAATCTAACCACAATCGCACGTAATTCACCCGTAGCATTAGCGATTGCTGTAACTGCTTTCCCAGACCAACCGTTAATTGCATTAGCTTTAGTTATAGGGCCCTTGATTGAATTACCTGTACTTGCTGTCGTCTCTCAATTGTTACTAAACACAAGAAAAAAAGGTTTATAGGTAACCCTTGTCTTAAAGAGATCTAGTTATAGAAATTAAAAGTTTTTAGATTCATTTCCTTTTTCCATACAAAGTATGTCTAATCTCTTTTTCAAAAAGCGATCCTTCTTTTTGGGTCAGTTTTTCCATAGGTAATGAGCTTGTACAATTTGTTACATCAACAAAAGGATAGATGTCATTTAGAAAATTGATTAACCCCCCGCTTTTTATAATTTCAATTAGATTGCTTAACCCAGCTAAAGCCCCTTTTTCTTCAAAGGATGTAATATTATTTCTTTTTATTTCATCCTTAAAGTCCTCTTCATCTATTATGATAAAGTCCTTCCCGTTAGGGTTTACCAGCACATCAAGTTCAAGATCTATATTATAAATATTGTTTTCAAAACTAAAGCACGGTGAACATATATCACAATTAAAGCTCCATTCTATTGGGCCATTTTCGGGAAGAAGGTTACCTTTCATATCAAAAGTACAATTAATTTCGAACCATTTATCGTAGAAAGAATAATTTCTCAATATTGAATTATAATTATCATTTCTAACGTCAAATACCAACACTTGTTCATTCCATAATTTCACATTTTCTGTTTTCACTCTAAAAAGACGTATGTCCTCCAAGCCGTGATAGTTATATATTTTAAGTTGGTTAAATTTCATTTAACTTCTCCTTTTTCATGGAATCGTATTGGCTTTTTATTAGAAATATCAATTGATTGATTATACTCATTGATAAGTTCTCAAAGTCAATAGTGGCAGTCTTTTTCAGAGCATTTATTACTACAAGTTTATTTGGATCTTGCAGTACAGATCATATCGAGGAAAACTCCTGGGAATTTGTAATAAACCTCTGACTCATCAGAAGGAGCAGCTTCTGGATCTAGGCCTCGTACAAATTCGATACCCACTTACCACTCTTCTAATTTTAGTATCATGCCTCCAAAGCTTCATCATTTAAGCTCTTATGCCAATATGTTGCTTTTGGGCCATTTCGCATTCGCCTTAACATTCACTCCCTTATCATTCACCTTTAAAGTTGATGGCGTTTTTCTAAATTAAATCCTTGTTAAAATAATGTTTTCTATTAAAACCTTATCATTTGCACCAATATTATATTATAAAAAATAAGGTGATTTAAATCCCCTTATTACATTCTATATATAAGGAGCTGTTTAAAATGAATAGGCCACCACAAAGAACTCCATTGATTGTCCCCTACTTCATGGTACTAAGCGCACCTAAATTTATTAATTTCACCAAAAAAAGTCTTCGATTCTGAAGTAGTAGCTGTTGAAAAGGCGGGAGATACAGAGGGTGTCATTCATGCAGAAATGAGAATAGGAGGTAGTACGATTTACTTTGCTGATACTTCTTATGATGGAAGCTGTGGACCAGGCGTATGTGGCGATATCAATACTGATGGTCTTGTGCCTATCCAAATGCAGGCTTTTGTTAACGATGTTGCTGATACATATAAGAAAGCCATGGACGCAGGAGCAACTTCCCTCATAGAGGTCACCGAAGATAATGAAAGCATGGGAGGCTTCGTCGATCCATTTAGGAACATTTGGTGGATTAAATCTATTAAGTAAGTATTTATTGTAAGAACGGTTAACTAGAATTAAAGGCGTACCCTGTGTAAAAGATTATACCACATAGAGAAGATGATTCCTGTATTAAACGGGGATCACCTTCTCTAAGTTCCGTGAAATTGTTATATTATTTAATGCCAACAGCTTTGAAACCTTTAACTACATCCAGAACTAGACGCACAAAAATATTCATCATACTCATGATACTGGATTCTAGTAAAAACCCCAACCTTTCACTGAGATAAAGGAAAAGTTGGGAATTAAACCTGAGCTCAGCTGCTTAAAGTCATTGTGTCAATTCATTTACTGTTTTTAGGTACTATACACTTTATCTTTCGCGTCATTTTGGTCATCTGTACCAACTGCTTGGTCCGTTTGGTTTTCCGAATCGGACGAGTCAGCAGCGTCATTGCGTAAATGGCGAAGCTTCCACACGACCATGATAGCCAACATAATCATGCCCAGAGCAGCGATCGCATACACGACCTGTATACCAAAAGTAAATGATGCCTGCATCGCTTCGAGCAACTCCGCCCGCTTCTCAGCAGGATACTGTTCGGCAACCGCGATGGCAGCACCGATGCTTTCCATTGCCGCGTTTGTTTCTTCTGGAGATACTCCTTGCGGGATCGAATCAGCTAACCCCCTTCGGTAAATTAACATACCGATACTGCCAAGGAACGCGATCCCAAGTGCATTGCCGAGTCCAGTGCCAACATCTTGCATTGCCGATGCAGAACCCGCGCGCTCCACCGATACACTGGAAACAAGCAATTCGCTGCCAATTGTCATCGCCGGTCCTCCACCAAGTGAGATGAGCGAAACCCCGATAATAAGGATGCCAGCACTCGCATCATTTGCAGTTAGCATGATCAACGCTGCCCCTCCTACTGCAACGATGAGTCCCGCTGCCATGGCGAAGGCTGGGCGCATCAAACGTGTAAGTACTGGTGCCACTAAAGTCCCCACAAGTGCAAGAATCGCAGGTATAATGAGCAGCATGCCTGCCTGAGTTGGGGAGAGTCCAAGAACTGTTTGCAAATATTGAGTGAAAAGCATATCAGGTCCACCGTTTAGGAAAAGCACAAACATAACTGCGAGCAATGAGATAGAGAACGCTGGTGCCCGAAACATTGTTAAATCTAACAACGGATTCTTCAGATGGAACTGCCTGCGAACAAAGACGACCCCGAAGCTATGCCAGCTACAACCGCACTGACGTAAAGAACAGCGAATCCATTCTGCGCGATTTCCTGCAGTCCGAAAATAATGGCCATCAGAGCAAGAAGGGACAATGCCACACTGACGAGATCGAGACGTCCGACGTTAGAATTACGATAGGTAGGGAGCAAACGGGCTCCCAATAAAAATACGAGGGCAGCCGGCACATTGGCGAGGAATATCGCACCCCACCAGAAGTGATCTAGCAACAGACCACCGATTGGCGGACCTAATGTCAACCCAGCGGAAAAAGCACTCAAGTTCACTGCGATCGCAATCGAGAATTGCTTCGGATCTGGGAACATATTACGTAACAAAGACATCGTAGATGGTGTGATCGTCGCAGCCGCTATGCCAAGTAACGCCCGAGTGGCAATCAGCATCCAAGTGCTGGTCGAAAACGCCGCAGCGACAGACGCTATCCCATATACCGCCACGCCGATCACGAGCAGCCTGCGCCTCCCGATGCGATCAGCCAAACGCCCCATCGTTAGTACAAATCCGACGGTTAAGAGCTCGCCAATGTGAAGAATCCACAGCATTTGTGTACTGCTTGGTGTTAAATCAGCGGTAATGGTAGGGATAGCGAGGAATAATCCACCCATGTCTGTGGCTAGCATGAAAATCGGCAGCATCAAGCTACCAGCCTACCCACTCACGCCAGGTCGCCGAGAGGGGGCTTCTTTCATTATATTGCTATTTTCAGTGTTGTTCATTTGTCTTCACTCCCTACTGTAAATCTATTCATATTGTGACACGGACTCATTCCAATTAAATCCACTGATTGTCTAAACTTCCCATACAAAAAAAGGCCTTAGTAATACTAAGACCCATACTACGACTATGGTCGAAGGTAGCTAATCGAAAGCGAAACCGATCATATCCCCTAAATATCGAAAGTAAACTTTCCTAAGCATAGAAAACCGTCTTTCTATTTGAACTGTTTTAGGCTTTGCGTGAATAAATCAGACGTCGAAGTAGGACATCTGCGGGTCCTGGTTTTCCTCTTTTCTCCAAAATCATAGATAATAGCAAGCCACTAAACCAACATAACAGGGCAATTAGTGCTGCACCTACGGCGTGAACCACTCCTCCTAATCCGAGCAATTGTAATTGAATCATCGCATCACATTAATATGAAAAAAACGGTAGCTAATTTACTCAAACTAGCTCCGTTTCTATAAAAAAGGCGCATCCCTTTGAAATGCGCACACTTGTATTATGAGATTTAACCTAGAAAGTGGAGTTACGAAAAAGGCGAAAGAGAAGATCATTTTGCTCTTCTCTTTCCTAGCCAAACGATTAGAAAACGTATGAACTCTTTATACTGACCTGCTCTTATTACGGTTTCTTAAGCTCAAGAACAAGAGAATCAATGCGGACATTACCGTTATTACGATTCCTAAAGAGAGATAGAACAGCGTCGATGTTGCTGTATTAGGAAGTAAGCTGCCTCGTTCGTCCAATGACTCTTTTTTGTCGACACCTCCGCTGTTACTATAACGGTCTTCATCGGATTCAGTACGAGAAGGATTGCCACCTGAATGGTTATCATCAGAGTCATCACGAGGAAGATTACCACCTGATTCCTTATCATCTGCATCACCGCGTGAAGGATCGTCGCCTAACTCCTTATCATCTGCATCACCGAG
>BAXO01000055.1 GCA_001310555.1 Bacillus sp. JCM 19058 | reverse complement strand
TTCTCGCTTCTCTTCGTAAATCATGTTTTATGATAAGCTTCGTATCTCTTCGTCACTTCGCCTGACAACTCGTGTCACGTATGATATGATACGCTCTCTCCTGCCATTGGCTCGTTTCCTCGACCTTCTCGCTTCTCTTCGTAAATCATTGATGGGCCTGAGTGGACTCGAACCACCGACCTCACGCTTATCAGGCGTGCGCTCTAACCAGCTGAGCTACAGGCCCCTACACTTGGAGGAAGAATCTGTAATACTTAACTGCGACTTTGTAAATATATCATTTTACGTTTTTTTTCGTCAACTATTTATTACGAATAAAGCAGGCAGTGCCTTAAAAGTAGAGTGTCGGTTAAACAAATTAGGTAGGTCCTCTCCCCTTCAATCACGACATAATTACTTCAGTCAAGGACGAGCCTCTATAATAGAAGCTCTACGTTATGCTCCGCATGCTGTTCGTCTGCTTTGTTCTAACAGGAGAGGCTTTTGGATGCGTTTTCCATTGAATGACAAAGCGCTTAATCCTAAATAGTCATTACTTTGCCCGACAGCTCAGTCGACAACGAGCGACACAAAAGCGCACAGACCCCTGAAGGCTGTGCGCTAAACAATCGGTGTTGCTACGACAAGAAAATAAAGTAACCTAGAAAGACAAAGAACAGACCATACATAATTGGATGTACTTCCTTCCCTCTCCCTTTAACGAGCATCGTCACCGGGTATAAGAGAAAGCCTAAGGCAATCCCAGTGGCAATACTGTAAGTTAAAGGAATTGCAACGACCGCAAAAAAATGAAGGGATAGCAATCTCGATTTTTTTCCAGTCAATTGACCCTAGCGGAGAAGCCATTAGCACCCCGACGAGAATTAAGGCTGGCGCCGTGACTGAAAGTGTAATGACATCTAGCAACGGCGAAAAGAAAAGAGCGATTATGAAGAAAAGAGCGGTAATGACAGAAGCAAACCCCGTCCTTCCTCCTGCACCAACACCTGCAGCTGATTCGACATACGCGGTCGTTGTCGATGTCCCCAAGATGGCGCCAATCGACGTAGCCGACGAATCTGCCAGTAAGGCACGTCCAGCTCGTGGTAGCTTATTATCCTTTACAAAGCCAGCCTGATTCGCAACACCGTATAATGTTCCCGCTGTGTCAAAAAAAGTCGACAAACAGAAAAGTGAGTACGACGATCAAGAATTGCACGGTGAATACACTGCCGAAATCGATATTAAATGCTTGTCCGAAGGTTGGCGCTACACTCGGGATCGTGTCGACAATCCTTTCTGGTAAATCAATTAAGCCAGTCACCATCCCTACGACAGCTGTTATGGCCATTCCGTAAAAGATACTGCCTCTGATTCCTCGAACGAGCATCAAAACCGTGATGACGAGCCCAAATAATGCTAGTAGCGTAGAACCGATAGTGAGATCACCGAGCGCGACTAGCGTATCAGGATCCTCAACAACAATTCCGGCATTTTTCAAACCGATAAACGCAATAAACAAACCTATCCCTGCAGATGCCGCGCTTTTTAGTTCGGCAGGGATCGCATTAATGATAATTTCGCGTATTTTTAACGATGAGATAATAATAAAAATGATACCCGAGCAAAATACTCCGAATAACGCAACCTGCCAATCGATCCCCATCCCGATAACGACAGAAAAAGTGAAAAAGGCATTGAGCCCCATCCCAGGAGCAAGCGCGATTGGGTAATTAGCCAACAGGCCCATAATTAGTGTCCCAATCGCAGCTGCGACAGCAGTAGCGACAAAAACAGCCCCTAAATCCATACCTGTTTGTTCCAGCATGAGCGGGTTAACAAATAAAATATAAGCCATTGCTAAAAACGTCGTAAAGCCTGCCATCGTTTCTGTTCGATAGGATGTGCCGTTCTCTTTAAATCGAAAAAAAACGTTCCATTTGCTTTTTCTCCTACTTTCTATACATGTCCAGATATAAGCAGAAAAAAAGCAAGCGGAAGCATACCAGCCTTGGCCACAAAAAACTCAGTGTTCCAGTACAAATACCTTTCGACTGAAATTGAGTTCCGTAATCGTAAGCTTTCGTAGTCAAGCACTTATCGGAGGCTTGGTAGAGACTCGCAGACCATCTTTCTGCAAATATACGAAGAGACATGTTCAGTTATAAAGGAATTTTATCAAGCTCACTTTCATTTGTCAACAAAACACGAACATTATACAAATTTTGGTTTGTAATGTTCGCTTAAGCCTTTTTGTCAATAAGCGTAACATAGAAACTGAGCTTTGCTGTTGAATTTACTCATAGCCTACTATGTAAAGAATAAGCCGGACATTATGCAACATTATTAAGTAAAGAGAGGAGGTTCAATTTTACACAATTCTTCTGTCAAATTGTCGGAGTCGCGCGAGTCTTATTTTAGAGTAATTATTGAAGCAGCATGCAATAAGTTGTCGGAAAAGGGGGCTCCAGCGGGGTAAATGAAATTGGAAAAATCTCATGAGGTATTAGCGAGAGAAATGCTTGCGAACGCTGGAATAAACTCTAACGTCAAGGGCTGAGCAAATAAAAGGGCGGCAATAAGGTTTTGCTGCTGTTTTGTTACGTTCCACTAGAAGGCAAATTAAGTTTCTCTGAACTAGCTAGCATACCTTGGAGTGAGTTCGCCTTTTCGGCGCAAAAAAATATTTTGGAAGAGTGGCGGCAAACGATGAACCGCTGTCCTTGCTCATGCTTGAACTCTAAATCCGGCGTTGAATCGGGAAACAAATTAGTTTCCCGATTCAACTCAGTCTCTCCTTTAATTCTGGTATGCACAGTCAAATGCTTGGTAAAGCCTCCGGAAGAGTAATATCCATAACATGACTAGTTCCCGGTGACTATTCCGAGCATAAAGCCGTCGTATCCTTTACTTCCTACGGTTTGAAGTGCTGTTGCCTCAAGTCGCCGTTCTGTTGAAAGCAAATCGTAAAACTGCCTTACTCCCTGAATACGTTCGTCCTCGCTTTCACGATTAATCACTTCTCCGTCCCTAATTACATTATCTCCGACGATGAGCGTCCCCTCGGTCGCTAGCTCCAGCGCCCACTGCAAATAGTGAGGGTTGTTCGGTTTATCGGCGTCGATAAAGATAAAGTCGAACACGTTCCCCTTTTCTTTAAGAGTCGGCAACGTCTCAAGAGCCGGGGCTACAATAATTTCTACCTTCGAATGTAATCCTGCCTTCCTAACATTCTCCTTCGCTACCTTTGCATGGGCTGCACTTGCTTCCAGCGTAATGACCTTGCCATCAACTGGTAAGCACGCGCCAGCCAAATCGTACTATAGCCGCCCAACGTTCCGATTTCCAATACCGTTTTAGCTCCTTTAAGCTTAGCAAGCAAGTGTAGGAACTTCCCTTGATTCGGAGCCACATCAATAGCTGGCAACCCCGCATCGGCATTCGTTTGCAAAACATCTTCAAGCACCGGATCTGATGCATGCAGCTTCCCTTCAATATAGCGATCAACCTCGCTCCATCTCTCTTGTCCACTCATTCAAATTCCTCCTTCTTCTTTGTGCTTTTAGCTCTTTGCTCTGAACCTACTTTTACTGTATGATAAAACAAGGCATAATTCCAATATATATTTTTTTTAATTATATATAACTTTTATTTATACTTAATGAATGACAGTAGAGCAGACGCTACGTTCCGATCCCTTGAATGACCGAATAAGCAAGGGAGCAACTGTTAGAAGCTTCGCTTTACGCAAGGAGTGATACATTGAATCTTCATGCCTTAAAGCTTTTTATACGGTTGCTGAAACGAAAAGTGTAACAAAGGCTGCAACGGAGCTGCGAATCAGTCAGCCTGCCGTGTCCAGCCAAATTAAGAAGTTTGAAAAAGAGCTTGGGCTCTCGTTATTTAAACAAAGAGGGCGCGGAGTCGACTTGACCGAGTTTGGTGTTGAACTAGCTGAGCAAGCTCGGAACTTCTTTGCTCACGAGCAGCAAATCGAAGCGCTAATTGAAAAGTACCGCTCGGCACAGCCACGGAAATTGCGAATCGCGGCCACGTATTTACCTGCAAACTTTCTTATTCCTCACTGGGCTGCTCACTTTAAGGCAGACAATGAAGATGTTGAGTTGCAAATCACGACCACGAATTCGAAAGGGGCCTTTGAGCAATTACAGCGATACAAAGCCGATGTTGCTGTCTATGGCGGTGATTTGGCCGGCCAGCCGGAAAACATTGAATGGGAGCTCTTGTATGAGGATGAGCTTTGGTTTATTGTTCCACCTGATCATGCGTATGCCAATCGGTCGATCTCACTCGAGGAAATGATGAGGGAGCCGTTCATTATGCGTGAAAAAGGAAGCTCAACGAGGGCAAGACTCGTTTCCCTTTGTCAAACCTACCATGTCCAGCCGCCAAAAGTATCGTTGCAATTCGATGGACTTCATGAAACGATTCGTTCAGTCATGGCGGGCTATGGGGCAAACTTCATATCATCGATAGTCGTCCGGGAATATGTCGAAAGAGAACAATTGGCGAGAGTCTTTGTCGAAAATATCGATTTGAAAAATAAAATTGCCATATGTGTTCGAAAAAACGAACAGCATTCCAGTTTAACACAAGCGTTTATTGAGACGTGTAAGCGACAGCCTCTTCCGTCCTTATTTACTCAATAACGTAAAATCCAAGATGTCACAGAAATATCGAACGCTTATCGGCGGTCTTCAGCGGCAAGTTTTCGATATAAAAATACGATTTAGGGTCTTGCTGTTAGCAAAACCCTTCAGCTTGTCGACAAAGTCCCGTAAAACGGGATAGTCGGTAAGCTTTTTGTCTAGAAAGTAATGTCATGATATCGCGCATGAGCTTTGCTCACGGGGGCCTTTAATCATTATTTCATGCTTTCGTTTTCTATCGTTGAACATTCAATCGCAATTCGAATTTCACCTCACGATATTCACTTGGCTATCCACGTGTTTTTGCCGTTTATTAAATCGACTAAGCGCCATCCAGCTAAGCACATAAACACTTGCAATAATCAATGTTCTGACTGTACTTAAATTCGCCCACAAGTCCGCGCGTTCTTTTAATTCTTTTGAAAAAGCTCCGGTAGGTTCTGTCGTTGAAAATGCATTTAACTCAGGAATAAAATAAAGAAACGTAGGAATTCGAAGCAACAGATAAAGTCCCACGATGATAAAGATCATGTTTCTCACTCTTTTGTGCTTCCAGCACAAAACTAGTGCAGCAACAATTAAAACTTGGACAAACATATGAAGAGGTATCCAAAAATGTTCAACAGGCAGGGCATACGGTCCTTGAAGAATGGCAAAAGATTCTGGAGGGTGTGCACCCCATTGCGAAGCGACTACGACTCCTTCGTATACCGCTCCACCTAATTCAAAACCAATCATTGTAATCAAACCGATAAGTACTGCATAAATCAACTTATTTTTCATCGTCATTTCTCTCCTTCAATTTAGTATGTTTCTAACCTATCTTTGATAGATTAGCTATCATTGATAGATTATCGCAAAAATGATATACTGTCAAGAAAGGATTCGAATATTTTTTTACAAACTTATAAATTCTAGATAAGCAGTTAATTTTAGCTGGGAGGATAATTTTATGACTGAACAAAACAAAGCCCACCATAAAATGCTGGACAAATCTCAAATCGTACGAGTTGCTCTAGAAATACTCCACGCAGAAGGTTTTAAAAGCATCACGATAAGAAAAATAGCTGAAAAGTTAGGGATTAAAAGTGCTTCACTTTACTGGCATATAAAAAATAAAAATGAATTGCTTGAATTAATTGCTGATGAAATATGTAAAGATGTTCAATTTCCAAACGAGGATGCAGCATGGGAGGAACAATTAATGCAGCTCGGGTTTGAATGGCGGGACAAACTCTTATCCATCCGAGATTCCGCCATTGTTCTAGCTGAAACAGCTCCAACAACACCTTATCGTATACAATTAATCCAAAAGATCCATAGCCTCTTTAAAAACATAGGGTTAAGTCATGGAGATGCCTTCTCAGCTTTGTGGTTCTTCAACACCTATATAATTTCATTCATTCTCGAGGAGTACCGCTTTGCAGAAATCTCCAAAAAAGCTCCCAATAGTTCTGCAGCTAGCTCATCGCCTCCACTCAATCTAACCATTCCGGACATGGATAAAGAATTTCAGTTTGGAATGGAAGTTATGGTTACTGGATTAAAAGGGAAAGTTAACCCATAAATAGTTCATCTCACTTGCTCGCTCACTCTAATACCGAGGAAAAGCTTTTAACTTAAACCCCTTCATGTAATCAACCTAAAAAAATTATTTGAACTGCCTCGTGGCTCATGAGTCAGTTCAAATATTTTAAAAATGTAGAGCCGCTAATTAATCTATACCTAAAAAAAAATCTGCTTGACGTATGGGGACATTTAATTCGGAGCAGAAAGTCATCCAAAGAAACAGGTGAAAACTTTATTACTTTTCTTAAATCTCTTATAAATTTCTGTCGTGATGGAATTGCCCCTGTTCGTTGTCAGCATCCTTGCAACTGAAACAATAACAGCATCACTCAGAAAGCTTTCATTTTTTTCTAATCCAATTTTAATCTTGTTCACATTGAGATTTAATTTAGTTTCTTTAGGATAAAAGTAACTTAAAAATAGAGGAGAAAAATACATGAAAACATTCGTATTCACTGCAGCAAGCGCACTACTTCTAACAATTGGAGGATTCGGCTACGCTGTCTACGCAAATCCAGACACAACCCTAGTACCAGAGAATACCACTGCAACGAATCATCAAAAAATTCAAATTGACGCAGAAGACATGGACAATCTCCTTGACTACGAAACACTTGATGATGTAGTTGATGTTGATGACTACAGCGCTCAAGTCGTGAAAAATAACAATCACAAACGTATCATCCTATTAAAAGATGACAATGGTCAGCCGCAGTTCAAAAGTATTTATGTTAAAGACACAAATAGATTAAAAGTGATCGACTTCAAGGGCGGGGTGGCTTTCAATCAAATTCTCAGCGATAGCGATGAAGAGCTTAATATAGATGATCAAGTGTACAGTGACAACGAAGCTGTTGAAAAAGATGACCTACATAGTAAAGCTACAAAGCAAGAAACAGAACTCGAAGGGTTAGCAGAATATTCTATACTTACCAATTACGTTGATGTAGCTCATTTTAACGCACAAGTTGAGAAAAACAATAATCACAAACGTATCATTCTATTAAAAGATGACAACGATCAACTACAATTCAAAAGCATCTACATTAAAGACACAAATAGTTTGAAAATCATTAATCTCCACGGAGGCCTTGTATATAACGGAACTGTCCGGTAAATAGACTCCCTCTTCGAAAACGGCAAAAATTGTTCGTTTTCTAGGGGGGCTAATTAATGTAGCTTGACTAGGGACGGAATGGAGCTTTGTCAAATTGTATTTGGGCTTATGGTCGAATATTGAGGCACCCAGAAATAGAAGATGAAGATCTTAAATAGGGAAAGATTGAGAATCGATCAGTTCGTTTTTCTAGCTTTCATCACTTCTGCTAAATGTTGAGAATTTAAATCCTTCTCCTTATTTAGTTTATCAATGATGTTGTCATAGTCCTCTTCTTCTCGATTTTGACTTAACTTATATGCTGCTTGGATTTCATGCACTTTCACTTTAAATCCAACAATGCCCTTGATTTGTTTTTTTTGTTTTTGGAGAAAAATTCTCCCATAGAGCTGGATTTTCACGGTGTTGTTCATATTTTTGCAATAGAAGCTTAAGGTCTTCTTGCAATTCTTGTTCACTCATAAGACTAGCCGTTCCATATACATGGACAGCTTGATAATTCCAAGTGGGCACATTTTCAGACTTGTACCACGATGAAGAAATGTAAGCATGCGGGCCTTGGTATATAACCAGAACGTGGTGATCATCCTCGAATGTTTTCCATTGAGGATTCGCATAAGCCAAATGTCCAGTAAGATAGTATTCATCCTCTTGCTTAACTCACTTTTGTTGTATTTGCAAAAAAAAGCGATGGAAAGGTTGAGAAACATGAAGTTTAAATAATTGAATCTGATGAAGCTCTAGCAAGCCCCGACTGTTACGTAGTCCACGAACCGGTTCTGTAGCTAGCCTCGGGAATGGGAAATGAAGGATATGTACACATTATGCCAATGTGGCGATAGCGGTTAACTGCTGATACAATAGAATTACTTCGGCATTTTGCATAAATAGATAAATAACCGACAATTTGTGAAATGGAATTATGCAAAATGCTCACTTGAAAACAGTGGGGTGAGAGTCTTATGATAACGGAAAAATATACGCCGACGGCAACGCCAAGTGGCTTGGCTACGCGCTTCAATCGCTTGTGTTTATGTCCGGACAACAAAAGGAGCACTGTGCCAGCAACGAAATTTCTGAAAATGTCTGCAGCGAGGCTACCTTAACACGCCGTGTGCTCTCCCGCTTGGTTAAGGCGGGAATCGTCGAGGCAAGAGAAGGCCGGGATGGCGGCTATGCCCTTAGCCGGAAGCCTGAAGATATTTCGTTCGCCGATGTATACCGAGCAATTCAGATGGTAGAGCCATTGTATACAGGTTTGCTGGACACCACAAAAGACGGCCCCTTCGCCCAGGAAACGAGGGCAATGTTCACCGAGGTTATCAATGAATCGGAGCGGCAGCTAGTACAAGTGCTGGAAAGGCATACGATTGCGGATTTGATTCTTAAGATTAATCAGGAAAAATAATGCGGCGCCAAATTAATTTTCTAATTGTGATTGACAAAATCACAGTAACGACCTATACTGTGATTTGTGCAATCACATTTTTTTGATTTTAACTATGGCTTTATAAATCACAGTTTAGAAAGGAGGGATTTATTTTGCAAGAGGAGCAACCCTTTTCCATCCGCACGATCCTCGCACCCTTACTAGCAGTCGTTGTTGGGATGATTATGGTCATTCTGGACAGCACCATCGTGAATGTAGCTTTACCCAAGTTTCAGCAGGAATTTGATAGCCCCCTGTCTGTTGTGCAGTGGACGTTTACGGGGTATACCTTAGCGTTATCGGCAGTCATTCCGCTTGCCGGCTGGATGATGGACAAATTCGGAGCCAAACGCATTTTCCTTGCGACAATTGTGTTTTTTACTTTGGGATCGGCACTTTGTGCCATGGCGCAAACCATTGAGCAACTGATCGTGTTCCGAATTGTACAGGGACTTGGCGGCGGTATGGTCGCGCCCATTGGAATGGCGATGATTTACCGGCTGGCCCCCCTCACAAAACCGGAGCTGTGATGGGCATGCTCGGGATTCCTATCCTGATTGCTCCCGCGTTTGGCCCCGTGCTGTCCGGGTGGTTGATTGACCATGTTTCTTGGCATTGGATATTCCTCATTAATCTGCCCATCGGACTGATGGCTGTCGTGATCGGGTGGAAACACTTGACGGACTTGCCGCGGAACCATGTTCCGAAGCTGGACATTCTCGGCATGATCCTTGCTCCGATCGCTTTCTCCATGCTGGCTTTTGGTGTCGGTGAAGGGGCCTCGGACTGGAAATCTCCACTCACCGTAATAGCCCTTACCTTGGAGCGGCGGCGCTATTCGGGCTAATTGTAACGGAACTGCGACAGGAACAACCTCTGCTTGAATTACGCGTATTTAAATCTCTGGATTTTACAAGAGGCATTCTGCTTCTATGGCTTGTGCAAATCGCCCTGTTTGGAGTCATGGTTTTGTTTCCCGTATATTTGCAAACTGTTCGGGGTTATTCTCCGCTGGATACGGGGTTAATCATGCTCGCTCAAGCCGTCGGCTCCATTCTCTTCACACCGGTTGGGGGCCGGTTGTTCGACAAGGTAGGGGCTCGCCCGCTGGCACTCATCGGTCTAACGGCCGTCTCGGTCGCATTATTCTGGCTGTCCAGGATATCCCCGTACTCCGAGCTAATGATGCTGCTGCTTCCCTTATTTATTATTGGATGTGGGATGGGGCTAATTATGATGGCGTTAAATACGCATGTTCTTAATTCCGCCCCACGGGAGCTTGTCGGTAGGGTGACCTCTTTGACTACGGCTGCCCAGCATATCGTTACATCGCTCGCGGTAGCGGGACTAACGGGATTCCTTGCAGCCCGAACGAGTAAATTGAATGTTAGTTTGGAATTGGAAGGCCTGGCCGCGGCCTATAGCGATACGTTTCTGTTAACGTCCATCATGACTGCCGCAGGTATTGCGCTTAGCCTGACGTTGCGCAAGCCACGGCTTGGGATTGATCCATCGGGAGCAAGTATCGAATCAAAAATAAACTAGTGCACGATGTCTGACAATCGGCACTGGATCGGGGAAGGAGTTATTTATCATGCAGACAGCAACACAACAGCAAAAAAAACTAGTTCACTTACATTGGGAAGGACCTTGCTAAAGGGTTCTGCAGCGGGCGTGATTTCCGCAATCGCAGCCAATTTGTTGGCATGGGCAATTATGTCGAACAATAACTACGAGTTTGCCATGCTAAACGGCTTTTCTATTACCTTATCAGCCTTTTTCGTCAATGTATTTGGAGCCTTTATATTCCGCTTCATACAAAAGCGGAGTTCACGTGCAATCCTCTATTATGCGATTCTAAGCTTACTTATGGCGGTGCTGATGTCGCTTAATACATCCGCCAACCCGATGGAACCGAACATTGAATCCGTCGCCAATCCGCTGCACTATACTGTAGCGATCTTGTCACTGGTGTTAATCCCGGTCTTAATGAAACGCAAGTGAAAGTGAAAGCTGGACCGCGATGTTAGGGCTGCACCCAATGTTCTGAAGATATTGACCAAACTCTTCAATGACTTTGGCATCACTTTTTTTTCTCCATTAAGATCCCTACTTTAATAATCATAATTTAATACTTGATGGCTACTTCTTTGAGAAAACGTTAAATGAGACAACAACTGTAAATCAAGAAGAGTATATAACTGAAATACAAGTGAAAGTTGTTTGATATGGATCTTCTTAAAAAAAATCAGAGTCATACAAACAAATAATGATAAATCGTAGCCCACCTTATCGGCTCTTCGTCTTTGCATCCGGCTCTGAATTACAATTACATTGAAGTTCTTTATAGCAAACCAATTACTTTCTAATAAAAATGAGCCAATAACATGAGATTTTCAATTCTCAAATTATTGGCTCTTCGTCAAAGATATTCGATTATAAACACTTCTATATTGAAGACCTATTCGGAACAAACAGTTTATTTAATTAAAAATATTATTTCATGAAATGCTATTAGGCGTTAAACAGTATGTCATTCTAGGAGCTGGATTAGATACCTTTTGTTTCCGACACCCAGAACTAAACGACAACTTAGAAATATTTGAAGTTGATTATCCAGCCACACAAGACTTTAAAAAGATAAGATTAGCAAAATGCTAATTATCAAATTCCGGATAATCTACATTTTGTTTCAATGGATTTCACCAAGGAATTTATTGTTCAAAATCTTGTTGAAGAAGGTTTTATCCCTAACAAAAAAACTTTCTTTAGCCTTTTAGGTGTTTCTTATTATTTAACAAAAGAAGAAAATGCCAATTTGATTAATAAATTATTTACCAACGTTCCATCAGGAAGTTCTATCGTTTTTGATTATGCAGACGACAAACTTTTTGAAGAACTGTGATTGGGAGGTTGTACTCATTTTTAGCGAAGGTTTATATAATTCATTTCAAACTATAAGTTATTCAACAATCTGGCCCTTTCGTATAATAAGGTCAGTCAGTCTTTTCGGTCAGATGTTAATTTTAAAAACTCAACTCAATATGTATCCCATAATGGTCACTTGGCAGTATTTGATGAATGGATGTCGGTTTATTACCGAATACTTCTATATTTGTTAGCTCTGGCTCTTGTTTCGGATAACACGACTTCAACAACACCCAATCATATCGAACTGGAATTCGTATATTATTCAAATTATCTCTATTATGTAGCCAACTATTTTTAAAAAAAATCTAATGTTGGGGATTTTAGAGATTGCCCCAAATCAACCCAACTAGTGTCAACCGAACCAAGTGATAATTCACCTACTAAAAAATTGTAAACACTTGAAATATTAGGTGTGCTGTTAAAATCACCACATAGTAATTCATAGTCAGTATTACTACTTTCAGAAACCCATTGTATCACTTCTACTATTTGCTTTTCTCTTTTTTAAAGCACTTTCCCAAGTTAGGTGTACATTTGTAAAACCTAGAGTTAATCCATTAAAATTAACAATAACCCTCTGTGCACATTGATTTAATACGTTATTCGATTTTCTAACCGTTTCTAACGGAAATTTTGAAAATATAGCCAGTCCCTCAACCCCATCTGAATATTGCATGAAAGAGTAATGATCTATCCCTACTTTTTTTTAAAATGAACTTAAGCTCCTGAAGATTCGGGACTTCTTGAAGAGCGACTATATCAGCATTTATCCTTATTATCTCTTCGATGATAGCTACTTTTCGACTGCTCCATGTACTGGCATTATTCCAAACATTAAATGTTGCTGCTTTCAACCTACTCACCACCTTATTTAGTGCTGCCATTTTTTAGAAAGCTTATTCCATTTAAGTGCTTGTGGAATGTTTTTTCATACTCTTTAAAAGTCTTTGTCTACTAAGGCTTTCCTTCTTGATCAACCATAACTGTCAGCCCACCACCGTAAGAATTTACAGAACTCCTGTCTCATTATCACGAATAACTTTAGTAGCTGTTAGTTTTCCTTGGGTATAAACTTCCTCAAAACGTTTTTCTACATGATTACACTCTCCCTTTAATTTTTAAGTACACAAAAAGGGTAACATATGTGTTAACCACTAGCCAATCATTTCTGGCATGTATCGTTTTTTTCCTTTGATAGGTAGAATAAAAGTTAGTGCAAAATAAAAAAAAGAAGCAACCTGAGTCTAAGAAAGATAAAGATTCAGGTTACTTCCTTATGTTTTTTTTACTATGACTGGGTGAATGTATTTCGAGTGATTAGAGTTATCGATCAAATACAATACTAAGGAGGGGTATTTAGCAAATGAGAAACAGCTACAATGAAAACCTCACACGATTTTTGTTTTCTCCTTTATTTTAAGGGAGCCCGCCTGAGAATAGATAAACAATGAATAATTCTGCAATCTAGTATATTCCTTTATTGAGTCGCAAAAGCTCTTATTGTATCATTACTCGGTTCAGGTGCCGTTATCCGATCAATTTCTTCCCCATTTTTAAAAAGTATCAAGGTGGGGATGCTCATTACGCCATATTGCTGCTGGGCAAACTCTAAGTTGTTATCTACATTAACATCATAAAATACTACATCCCGCAATTCCTCTGCTATAGCTTCAACTACGGGAGCTACTTGTTGACATCCTGGGCACCAATCTGCAGTAAATTTAAGAACAACTGGCTTGGTTTCTTCTTTAACCAATGTGTCAAACTCACTGACCTTTAATTCCTTCAACATATTGCATACCTCCCTTCGATTATCCGCATAATAATATTTGCTTATGATGATGGGACCAATGGATTGCTTTCTATAAATTTTTCTACATCCATGGCTGCCATACAACCAGTTCCAGCTGCTGTTACAGCCTGCCTATATTTCTGATCTTGGACATCACCTGCCGCGAATACACCAGGTATATTCGTCTTTGTCGTCCCAGGCTCAACCTTGATATAACCATTCTCATAAATTTCTATTTCATTTTTTTAGAAAATTGGTGTTAGGAATATGCCCAATCGCTAAGAAGACGCCATCTGCTTCTATAAGCTCTTCTTCATTTGTGCGATTATTCTTCACTCTAAGACCTGTTACCTGTTTGCCATTAGAGACAATTTCAGTCGGTACGCTATTAAAAATCCAGGATATTTTCTTATGTGCCTTAGCTCGTTCTTGCATGATTTTAGAAGCACGCAATTGATCTCTTCGATGAATCACATGGACCTCTTTCGCAAACTTCGTAAGAATAATGCTTCTTCCATGGCAGAATCGCCACCGCCAACCACAACGACCTTCTTATCACGGAAAAAGAATCCATCACACGTGGCACAAGTACTTACACCACGTCCAAGGTTTTCCGATTCTCCTGGAATCTGTAGCATTCTAGCTGAGGCGCCTGTGGATATGATGACAGCTTCCGCATAAATTTCTCCTAGATTATCAACCTTTAGCTTAAAGGGACGTTCTGAAAAATCTACATCCTTCACCAAACCTCTTTCAAAGGAAGCTCCAAATCGCTTCGCTTGTTGACGCATCGTCTCTATCAATTCCGGCCCCATAATTGGGTCAGAAAATCCAGGATAATTCTCAACATTTGTAGTTAGTGTTAATTGTCCACCAGGTTCAGGTCCCTCCAGTACCAGTGGTTCCATATTCGCTCTCGCTAAATAAATGGCAGAAGTCAATCCCGCAGGTCCTGTTCCTAATATAACCGTTTTATATATCATTCACCTTGTCCCTCCTCCAATCAAGTGTTAATGACCCCATTTCTTTCTTTTTGCTTATTATCATTTAAAGTATTTATTTGCTGATCAGACTTCGTATTTTTAGACTGCTTTGGCGTACAGCAGGAACATGTTGGTTTTGTCATTTTAATCACCTCCTTAAAATGAGATGTTAAAATCCTTTACAACGCTTAAATTTCAGGATTCAACAAGGAGAAATTAGAGGAACAATTGCTCTCTAGTAAGAATTCCTATCCGATCTAACATAAGTTATCTAACGTCCAACAGCTCTTTGATTTCCTCTTTGTTCTGCTCAAATCCCGTCATACTTTTTGGTTTTTTCCGTAACCCTAAAACGGCGGGATGGGAAAATATAATTCCCGGAACAATTCTGTTTCCTGTTAGCTTCTTTAGCTCTTTTTCTTTAGCTGGGTGCTCCTCTAAATCATATTGCCTGTGCGGAATCCTATGCTTTTTCAGAAACCTTTTTAAATCTTGACAATCTGAGCAAGTAGGTCTCGTATAGATTTCTAATTGATATTTAGCCATCTGTCCCACTTGTCTCCCTTCGATTGATAGAGAAATGTCTCACTCTTTCACTTCTAAAATAAACGGGTAGACATGAACCTGCTCATCAAACTTAAATTCAGCCCATACTTTATACATGCCTGGTTGAGAAAAATGCGCATTAAAGGTAGTTGTATCCGCTGAAGCTGGATGAACGTGAATATATTCTTTAACCGCTTCATCGACAATCACCACATGTCCTAAGGCACCAAGGTACATTTCTGGGCTTTCTCCATGCATATCAAAGATCAATGGGACGGTCTCTCCAACCTTTGCATCCACATCTTTTAAAGTGACGGTCTTGCCAGCGATTTCTTTTGTCCAAAGAGCGTCGACTGTAAGGTTTACTTTAGCTGTTTCGTCCGATCCAACCTGTAAAAGATTAGGAGCAGCTTGGTACTTCTTATTTTCTGGTGAAATATCAACAAACGCTTGATACGTTCCCTCATTTAAAGCTTTGCTTGCCCGATAAGTTCCTTGTTGTTCTTTTTTAGGATGCAAATGATAGTACTCTTCCAAGTCATTGGAAATAACAATAAAATGCATCTCTTTTTCATGTTCGACTGCCAGTTCAGGCGCTGCCCCAGTATCATCTTCTAATTCAATAAAAATTTCTTTGTTGTCGTAGGTGACATGAGTAGCTATTTCAGATTTCACTTCATGGTGATGATGATGGTGGTGATGGTGGTTTTCCATTGTTTCTTCCTCCTTTTAAACGTCTTCAGTATTGTGTTCACACTGATTTCAAAGTTAATATCAGCCTTTTACCACCGTCTATCTTGTTTCGATCTTTTTATTTATTTGCCCATGTGGCGCAGGTCATCCCCTGAATTAGTAAACCTATTTCTTTTTGAGCTTCCACCTTTCTTTTTCTCCTTTCACATACCCATTGAGGTATGTGAAGAGAGCGCGTTAGTAGGTGACCTCATAGCCATGTTCTTCAATAGCTTCTGTAATATCTTTCAATTCAATTTTCCCGCCATCAAAAGTTACATCGACTGTTCCATCCTGTAGATGGACGTTTACAGTTTCCACCCCATTTAGTTCTCCAACGCTTCCCTCAATAGAATTTACACAATGTCCACAAGACATTCCTTGTACGTTAAGTGTTTTATTGGTCATTGAAATTTCCTCCTTTTATTTTAATACATCTTTATATTACCATACCCCCGTTGGGTATTTTCAAGTGAAAAAATTAATTTTTCGTTGAGTAACTCTTGTATTTTTGTACCTTTCCAAGAACCTGCTGCGAAGTAGAGTGAAATACAGTCAGACATTTGAGTTAAAATAACCAATCCTTCGTTTGACACCCTTGATGTTCCCTTTTCATTCTCTGTTGGAACAACAGGTTGTCAGAAATAACTGACATCCTTAAACAAGTCAGTCCGTTACAGAGCAGAAAATAGCCCATTAATCCATTTTCTGCTCATCCGCTTATATACAATACTTTAGTAAAGTTTTTTTATTTGCTTTGTTCTTTTCTACTTAATAATTGTTCACACACTCATTTATCCGAGGTTGTTTTGTTTTAGGGTGACATTGACATTCAACTTTATCTTTGAAGGACATCTTCTTTTCCGTTTTAATCCATTTATCTTTTTCCATCCTGTACCAAAGAACGGCTGCTCTAAATATAATATCAATCCCGATGGCAATCCATACACCAGCAATACCCATACTTAGTTGAATGGCTAAGATGTAAACAAACACTGTCCGAACAAGCCACATACCAAACGTTGTAAGATACATTGGATATTTGGTGTTTCTAGCCCCTTGATAAGCACCAGTTAGAATAAGCAGTATGGCTAAGAAAGGCTGGAAAATTGCCGCGATCTTTAGAGCAATCCCTATTTCTCCAATGACTATAGGGTCTTCGCTGAAGAAGCTTCCGATCCATTCACCTAGTATAAATAACAGTATTCCCATAAAAACCATAAAGGCAGCTGAAATAATGGAGATTAACTTTGCATAGCTTTTTGCTTCTTTATAATCCCCTGCCCCTACCAGTTTCCCAACAATGATAGTTGCAGCTGCCGCAAACCCATATGCAATCATATAAGAAAAGGTTTCAATATTTCCTGCAATTTGATGTGCTGCAAAAGTATTTGTTCCAAGGGCTACAATAAATCCAAAATACACTACTTGTCCTATACGCATGGCTAAACGTTCACCGGCTGCAGGGGTTCCTAGCCCTAATAATTCTTTTTGATAAATTTTATCAATTCGCCAATATCCCTTATAGAAATTGATTTGAGCCGTTTTTTTAATGTAATACACAAGAATAAGTGTACCGACACCCCGAGCAATTACACCAGCTAAACCAGCGCCAACAATACCTAGAGCAGGTATGAACAAAAATCCAAAGATGAGCACATAATCTAAAACAATATTAACAATATTAGCAATAATGATCGCCTTCATTGGCGATTTCGTATCACCAACACCTCTTAAGATACTACTCATTACAAACATGTAAGCCATGAGTATCGAGGGGACAGCGACGATACGAAAATATACGGAGGAAATTTCTAACACCCTTTGTTCTGCACCCAACAAACTCAAAAGAGGTTCTGCGAAAATTAACGTTACTCCCCCCATAAACAGACCTATCAATGAAGCCAATACAATGCCCTGTTGAGCAATTTTTGAAGCTTTTTCATGGTTATTAGCACCAGTCGCATTTGCCATTAACACGTTGACACCGACACCAATCGCCATAAAGATTGCAAAGTAAATGGCTAATATAGCATTGGTCACACCGACGGCCGATACTTCTTCCAGTCCGATCTGAGAGACAAAAAAATGTGTCTGCAAACCCTAGCATAGTTTGGAAAAAGTTTTCAATTACTGCAGGAAAAGCCAATATTATAATAATTTTTATTTTTTCTTTCGTGCTTAGTCCTCGATGTAACGCTTGATCTGAGACATTCATAATAATTGACCCTCCCAGTATTCAACTTGTATTTGAAGACAATTTTATTTTAATAACGAATTGCACAACGATTTGGTCCGATTTCCATATCTGTTTGCTCTTCATTCTTCAGCGTAATTTTACCCATGTTAGCTTGTCGAATTTGCATATAAGCGTTTGGTTCTGGTGGTAAATGATCTGTAACGACGTGACGAAATTCTTCTTCATCTACAATGTTTAGGCCGTGATTTTCCTTTAATACGTCACCTAAGCGCCTTGCCACCGTACCACCTTCATTTAATTCATCGATAGCCATGAAGTGTCCTGGTAATACTACTAGGTCTTCTGTTAGTTCACGGTAACGTACATATAAGGTTTCACGAAGATCACTAACCCAATCCTCTGCCAAACCAGCCAATCTGGACGACCAATAGAATTAATAAATAAAGTATCTCCAGTTAATAGGTACTTGTTATCAATAATAAGAGAAGTTGAACCCAGTGTATGACCTGGTGAATGTAGTGCATGAACTTCCATGCTTGATGTTCCAACTCTCACGTTTACTCCATTTGTCAGAGGTGTAAAATCAAATAGTACTTCATCAGCATCTTTAGGTGGTAAATAATACGTTGCTCCGGTTTGAGCAGCAATGTGTCGACCACCTGAAATATGATCAGCGTGTAAGTGGGTGTCAAGCACGTGTTTAATCTTTACACCTTTTTTTCTTTGCAAAGTTTATGAATAGATCTGTAAAGCGAACCGCGTCTATAATTGCTGCTTCTCCTTCTGATATTGCCATATAGGATAGACACCCTTTTCCTAAACGAACAAATTGATACAATTCACCACCATTGTCCAAATCAGATACTTTAATTGGTTCTACGTAGCTGCTCCAAGATTTCATGCCACCTTCAAGATAAGCAACTTTCAGTCCTTCTTCTAATAATATTTCAGCTACCGTCACAGCTGAAATTCCCCTCGCACATACAACTAATATATCTTGATCCTTAGGAATTTTCGGGAGGAATTCTTCTACCCTATCTACGAATTCAGAATAAGGTATATTCAAATAGTTGAATTGATGTCCTTCTATTTTCCAATCTTCAAAGGCATCCTACTTCGTACATCTAATATAAATTGCTTTTCATGATTAAATACTTTTCTCGCAACCTGTTCTACTGTCCATTTGTTTACAGCCATTTGATTTTCCCTCCAGTAAATAAAGTGATTGAAATCATTTTACAAGTGTACTCCAACTACAATACTTCCAACTTGCATTCTTGATTAAAAATAACGTTTGATAAAAAAATTTATTTACACACTTATACTATACCCCCGATGGGTAAAAGTCAATAAAAAAAATTACAATGTTAACCATCTAGATAATTAGTCGAAGCTATGCATAGAAAAATCTGCATGCTTTTTCTAAAGGATCTGGCAGCTAGTCCTTCGAATGGCTTTATTCAAGAATGGGTAATGGTGATGAATCAACTACTTGTTTATGATCATTTGAAAGAACGTGTCTTAAAAATACTAGAATAAACGCAACAGCTCTCCATAGTCATTTTCAATAAAGTTTATCAAAATGTAATCTTTTGTTATCAATTGTTTATTCATTCAAGGGGTAAATAGGAAAAAATAAAAGTATAAATAATTGCTGGGAATGATAATGATAATAAAGGTATGTTCTTTTTAAATAACCTCCATTCCCTGCCTAATTTGGTTTTGTTTGACTTCCTCCCTTTACTCGTCTCATGCTTCAATTGATTCATAGTCTTTAATTCGGACTTCATGATCCACCTCACGTAGTAATGTCTCCCGTAGTCATCTATTCCCTAGAACAAGTAGCTGAGCTACTCACGGATAATCTTTTCATAAACTTGATCTAAAGAAAACTGTAAAGTTGATAATATTGTGTAAGGTTGCACTGTTTATTAAAAGATTCCAAAAGTACTCTTTATTTCAATTATTGCACTACTCAATTACTCGAATTTTGCAATGTTGTTGAAGAGGTAATGATCGAAATCAGTATCCAAGTCGAGAATAAGAATATTTTAAAGAAACAAAAAAAACGATCGAATAGTAAGCTCGTTTCGATCGTCTTTGTCGCCTCTTATAATTTTACGGTTCTTAATAGATTCTACTAATCTGTACATTAATATAACGATTTCCATATCGAACAAGTAAAAAAAGCCGTTAAGTGATTTTGGTGTTATTTTTTTAGCTTATTTGATATCATGAACAAACCATTCGTACAATTAATGATGATCAACGCTCTACTCGTAAAACCGTAAGGAACTATGTTTATATAGGTTTTTTCTCCAACAAACTAATAAAGTTCCTTCTGTAACAAAACAATAAGTAACATTGCATGATGACAAGAATGACTGCTAAAAGAAGTAAAGAACGGTCAAGAAATAAATGAAGTAAAAAAAATGTTGGCTATAATTGGTGATAATATCGCAAGTGCTAATGGGACAAATCGGTTAATTAATAGTAAAACACCACATATAATTTCTAATGACTTTTCAATGATTAATAGATAACCAAATTCGAATAGCGACATTGCCTCTGGACTGGTAGCAATAAATGGTTCAAGACTAAAGATGACAAAGTAACCATTTAAACCTGCGATAAGAAAAATAAACCCTAAGCCAAACCTTGAAATCGGTATTAAAGCTTTGGACAATTTACACACCTTCCATTTTACTATTTGGATTCACAAATTACGAGGAACATCTTTGGGGGGCTTGCAGCTCATTTTTGTAATAATGCTCTTGAACATATTCCAAGTTATACAGCACGAAAATCAACAAAATAGAAAGCAAAACCTTCAAATCGTACCGATAATTGATTCTTCAATGGAAAAATCTGAATGAGCGAACGTTTAAATTTATTATCTCGTTACTTTCTTCGAATTCTCCTTTTGTGCCCTATGCAACACATCCCTCAAGACCGAAGACCACTTCTCAGGCATATCCATGAATGATCCGTGATGTCCAGGGAATGTTACCATTTCACAACCTAACCTGTCTGCCAGGATCCTTGCCGTTCGTGCCAGCCAAGTTTTCTTTCTATATGCCCAGTTTCCCACTCCGATAAACATACTTACGCCATTCTTCTTAATTCTGTCGGTGTCGGGTAGATAGTTTGTTACAGGAAGCAGTTCATTTTTGATTAAAACGTTAACGGCATCGGTTTTACTGATGCGAGCTCGGTCTGGTTGCAGACGCTGACCTTTGGCATACTTGTCCGCCTGTTTATGAGCCTTGCTCAACTGCTTTATAGGCTCATTAATTCCCATAATAAATCGTAATGCTGCGAGGTTGGGTCCGCCTATACCGCATCCAGTTTTGTATACACTTGCAAAAAAAACGCCTCCACTTTTTGGATTCCGGAAGAATGCCGGGGACAGGTGGTTCGTGAGGGATCACAGCTCGGCAAGCATGTGGCTGCATTTTTGCCATGTCCAATGCAATGTTTGCACCACTGCTGTTTCCAAGGACGTAGGCAGATGTTTCTCCAGCCGCTTTCAGTACAGCCGTAGCATCACGGCTCTGTTGGCTAATTTCAAAATTCTGGGGATATTCCCCACTGCTTCGTGCATTTGACCGTCGATCATACGTGATGACCTTAAATTCGTCACTGAGAATATCCGCAATTTGGATATAATGATCAGCATCACCACCACCAGGTGAAATCATCAGTAATGGGTCCCCCTGCCCACGTACTTCGAAGTATAGTGTGTCACCTTCAGTTGTCACATGACCGATTTGAACATTAGTCTTATAAGCTGTCATACCCTTACCTCCTCATCATTTGTGATAGAATCCGACTGCCAAGAAACATGAGTGCCTCCACCTCACCGCCTGCCACTCCCTAGGCATTCGGAAGGCTGGACTGAACAGCTTAATTATTTTTCTTCTACTTGTATCATTATTTTTGTTATAAAATTGTCCTCCAAAGTTAAACTCACTACATCCATCATATATTGATATTCTTCAAAGCTACTCCCACAAATACGATACCCCTCTTTACTCAGATAATCTTTTATCTTTTCATAAGTTTCTGTAATTCTCATATAACTACCTTTATGGTAGGCTATCACGTATTTTCCAGCTTTTTTTTAATAAACGGATCTACTAAGTCAGGTTGAGTCGCATGAACATAAAAATTCGAATAATTTAAGTAATCTTCATTCTCTATTTGCTCTTGACGAATCAAAGCTCCACCTTTATTAATACTTAATCTCTCACGCTTTGTATATTTCATAAAAGAAATTGCGGTCTTCGCAATATCTTTTGTGGGGAAGCTCAAAATATATTCACTTAATACAAGTTGTTCTGCCCCCATCTCCTCAATTGTAAATCGATCAAAATCCGACCGCATTCCTTCTTCAATTTGTCTTTTCTGATTTTGAATCAGCTGCTGTGTATATTTCATTTTAAGGATTTTCATTTCCACCAATTTTTCCTTTTCAGTTAACAATTCAATAGCACTTTTTGAAGTTTTAAATTGAAAGAAATCCTTAATTTCAGTTAAAGACATCCCAATTTCTTTTAGCATGTCAATCGTGCTAAAAATTTCAGCTTGTTGAACGGAATAAAATCGATACCCATTTTCGTTTTTGCACTCTGGTTTTAATAGATCGATATCATCATAATGAAAAAGTGTTTGCTTTTTCACCCCACATATATCTGCAAATTCTCCTGTCGTAAATAATTTGTTTGTAAAACTCATATTTTCACCTCTTTTCTCTTGAGTATATGGTTACCAGATACTTTATGATCATATCATAGAGAGTCATTATGGATAGGAGCGATAAGAAAGGTAGGATAAAAATATGTTGAATTATATTTGGTTAGCAGCTAGTGCTTGGTTTATGGGGTTCTTTCCAATGTTAGAAATATATATCGCAATTCCCGCTACCATGCTTATGGGGTTAGATACTATTTCAGCAATTTTCTGGGCAGGATTAGGTAATTTTTTTACCTGTTCCATTAATTGTGTATTGTTATCATCTTCTTTCGAAATTTAAACGAATTAAGAAATGGTTAAATAAATTATCGAATAGTAAATACAAGAATCGTATCGAAAATCAAGGACCGTTAATCGTTTTATTGCTTACACCTATCATTGGTTCTTGGGCAGTTGCAGTTATTGCAAATGGAATTGGTATGAATAAGATGAAATTATTCGTATCGTCAGGAGCAAGCATTTTGGTATATGGAATTATAATTGCTGTTTTAGCTCATTTCGGTGTGGAATTTGTAACTTAAAGTATCAAAGATAACTATGAAAAGGTTTGTGACTATTCTTTTCACTCATCAAAATGATAAGTTGTTATACACCTGATTGCTTTTCGGTTGGGTTCTTTTATTTCACGAAACATTTCTTTTAATTAAAAGTTGATTTGTTTTGGCATTTTGTAAAAACTCTAATCGAAACCTGAAGCCTAGAAAGAGAAGGTAGAATCATGCCATTTCAGCAGTATATTGAGGATGTTTTTGGTATAAAACTCAGGTAACATACGAGCATTGATCACTAACTGTCAGAAAACTTTTTCCTTATTTTATGACTTGAGGCTAAAATGAAAAAAGCCACAATTATATTCAGAAAATCGAAAAATATATTGCTAACGTACTGCTGTGGGCACCATAAGGAAATGCGGTTTTACAACGGTAAAAACCCCAATACAAAAAGACCAACTTTTTCGGAAATTAATAGAGAGTTTGGCCTCAAAAGGACGGGCACCATTACTCCACTCTTGCGCCCGTTGTTTAACAAGACTCAGAAATAGCAATCATCGTACAATGGAGTTTTACCTTTTTTTACGGCGTGTTACTCTTCCAATATATTTTTAGTCCAGTTAAAAATGATTTCTAAACAATCTTTGTTAAACAGGTAAAAGTAACGTTTTCCCTCTTTAACCAGCTGAACAATGTTCACTTTTTTTTAATTCCTTGAGATGGTAAGACAATTTGGTATTTGATATGTTGATACCTTCTGCATACAAAATGGTCAATATATCCTCTGGACAAAATCCTACTTTTGCCTCGAGTGTATCCGGCAAAAATTTCCTCCTTTCTTGGTCAAATCGCAACATCTCTATAATTCGAATACGTATTGGGTCCTGCAGTACTTTAAAGACGTCTATTACATTCGTATTGTTCATGATTTTATTATACACGTTCCCTCTTGACATTTCAAATGTATTTGAACTAAGATAATATCAGTTCAAATACATTTGAAATGAAGTGAGGTTCTTCCATGCGATTTACCCGGCAGGAGATAATTAGTTTAATAGGCATTTGTATCGGCTCTTTCTTAATCATCTTAGATACGAACATTGTAAACATCATTATTCCTGAATTAAGAAAGCAATTGGATTTAACGATTTCACAAACATCGTGGGTCCTAAATAGTTATGTTCTCGCATTCGCTTCATTAATCTTATTATTTGCTAAATTTAGTAAACGAATAGGTGCAAAAAAAATGCTTTCATTACAGGTATTACCATTTTTATGATCGGTTCTTTACTTTGTGGCTTATCAGAGACTTACGGAGCATTGCTAATATCTCGCGTTATTCAAGGAATTGGTGCAGCTTTGTTTGCTCCCATTGCCACAAGGCTTTTATCTTCCACTGTGACAGAACCTCGAAAACGAGCTATTGCGTTCGGTATTTGGTCAGGTACTTCAGGCACAGGGTTTGCATTTTCACCAATGGTCGGCGGTTTTTTTAAATGAGATATGGGGATGGCAGAGCATTTTCTTTATCAATATTCCTTTTTCTTTGATCGTTATTTTAACAGCAATGATAGCCATTAAAGACATAAAAAAAAGAAAAAAACACCTATGTTTATGAAGGAACAAATGATAGTTGTGCTACTTATTTTAACATTTGTGTATTTAACGCATGAATACAAAACCGTTTATCAGTCGCCACTACTGTTGCTATCGGCCTTCTTATGTTACTGATTCTTGGATGTATTTACAGCATGAAGTTTAAACAAAATCTTACACATGTTGTACAACGACAAATGTTTTCACGGTTGAATACTGCCAGCTTGATAAATGGGTTCACCTATAACTTTTCGATCTATGGGATTATGTATTTTCTGTCCATTTATTTTCAAGAGAGCTTATATTTATCCTCACTTGAGACAGGGATTCAATTTCTACCTTTAACGGTATCCGCTATGTTGATATCCTCATTTTTATCACCAATATTGGTGAATAAGCTTGGAACAACATTAACACAACAGTTATGTCTATTTGCAATTATTGGTGGAAGCATCCTATTGTGCATTTACTTTGGAATATCGGCCGTAGCCCTGCCAAGTTTCATTACAATTAGCTTCATTCTATTAGGCTTTTCAGGAGCCATCGCACCTGTATTAATGAATGCAGCATTTTTGTCGACGAATGAAAAGTATCACAATGAGATTTCCTCTTTAGTGAACCTTTTACGTCAAATGGGAAGCATTTTAGGTGTAATGATTGTTTCTATCATGTTAGATCTTTTTATAAATGAAAATGCGATCCTGTATTTCCTACTGTTGACAATGCTAATTCCGTTCATGGCTTATTTTTACTTAGTATGGGCAAACAAACTTGAGACCAAGCCTTTTGAATACGTTGATCAAATGGAGAGTTCCCATGTCAGCAAGGACTAATTTAAGAACTAGAATAATCATTGTTTTCCCACCGTTCTAAAACTCTGCTGAAACCACTCAAACAGAAAGGAGTTGGGTGATTATGCGTATTCATTTGTTTGGGTTAACAATTATTGTGAAGCGTCGCTTCTTTTCACAAAATGAAGTTAGCACAGCGTATCGAAACCAACAACTCGATCAATATTGTGATAGGGAAAAATCTCGAATCATGAGATATTTTTATTAGCAAGACCTCTGCCATCAGTCGCACCAAGTGATTTGATGGCATTGTTATTTTATGAGACGACTTTACCCGTTTAGTTCAAAAAGGATTATTCCATAATTTGGCCTGATAGTGGATAAGCTTATCTTACTTTTTGCCATGGGTATAACTTTGCAACTTTTTTTTATAATTTACATTTTAAAAAATAATCCTACCAAATATTTTTTGGTAGGAAACTATATAATATTACATCAATTTACCCGTTTTAGGTTAGGATAAACACTGTTACATAGGCGCTCTCTCCTCAATTCTACCAGGAAAATGGCTCTCAGTAACGTTTAAATTAGTTGCCTAATTTCTCGGATAGATTAAAAGAAAAGTGAAATGTTTCAGATTGTTCACCACCAGCTTTTTTTGTAAAATTGAATAGCATGTTCATCAACTGCATCCGCTTGAACGAACATATCTTTTATCCCTTTTGATCTACAATAATCCATAATTTCATTAACTAACCTACTTCCAATTCCATTACGCTGATACTCTTTACTGACCGCCAGATCGTATATATACATGGAAGAGCCCTTTTGGTCATACATCTCCAATTCGTATGCGGTTAATCCTCCTACAATCTTTTTATCAATATAAGATACAAAACATACAAAGTTAGAGTTATTCAACAACTGTCGAATATTTTCCTTATTCACCTCATTTGTAGTCTCAAATTCTTCATTAAATAATAGAACTAGGTCATAAAAATCCTTCTCATTACCACGGTGTAACTTTTTGTAGGAAACATGATCATGGCTCATTTGTTTACTCCTTATCTAAATGTATTTTGACTTTCAGTTAATTCCCATACTTACCTTTTTCTCGTCTTCACTCATTCTTGGGGTCTTACGGTCTGTTCCTTCGAGACAATTTGATTGAAAGCTTACCAATGCTAAAAAAATTTCTCTAAGAATATTCCGCTCCATATAATGTAAAAATACTATAGTCTAAATGCCCTTGGTAGACCTTTCTTACCTTTTAAAAAAATCCCTACCAAAAAATTTGATAAGGATTTTGGTAGGGAACTATAACGCAACCCTTTCATTTACTATCTTCGGTTTTTCATATTTAGCTACAGAGATATAGTTTTTGTAGCAACTGTTTGTTGAAATGCCTGATCATGATCAACAAGAACCATTGTGGGATTAAACCTTTGAATAAACTCTTCAATCTGTATGCGTGAATAAATATCAATAAAATTTAACGGTTCATCCCAAATATATAAATGAGCTTTTTCACATAAACTTTTGGCTATAAGAAGCTTTTTCTTTTGTCCGCTAGAATAATGAGATATATCTTTCTCAAATTGAATTCGATCAAAAATCCATTTTCCGTAGGAAGGATTTAAATAACGTTTCATCAATCTCATGCTCTTCAATAAAGTTCGATAACCGTCCCTTCAAATAAGAAGTATCTTGTTGGACATAGGAAATAATGAGGCCTGAACCTAAATTGATTGAGCCTGTATGTTGTATCGGATTTCCTAGAATTAGTTTTAGAATACTACTTTTTCCGCTTCCATTCTTTCCATCAAGACAATTCGGTCACCTTGTTCAACGTTAAAGCTAATCGGCTTATTCACTATTTGATCATCGTACTTAATAGACACATCTGTCAAAACAATCAATTCATTTGACTGAAATTCCAACGGTGCTAATTTTAATGACTCAGTTTTTTCCACATTTTTTAGCAGCTTTGATTTTTCCTCAATAGCTTTTTCTTGTCTTGATTCAAGGTTCTTTGCTCTTTTCATCATCTTTGCCGCTTTATGTCCTACAAAACCCTTGTCCACCTTAGAACCCGAATTCCTTGTCCCATTTTTGGAAGCTTCCACTTGATTAGACCAACCTGCTGAACGCTTTGAAGCTTGTTTTAATCTCCCTATATCTTTTTGTAAACGTTGATTTGTTGCCTCTTCGTGTTCCTGCTGCCTATCAAAATTTAACTTCCAAGAAGAATAGTTGCCCTTTTGAACTTCAATATTTGCCCTATTTAAAGATAAGATATGATCAACGCATCCATCTAAAAAGATTCTGTCATGTGAAATTAAAATAAACCCTTTTTTCTTCCTTAGATAATCAGAGACTATTTTTCGTGCACCAGTATCTAGATGATTAGTTGGCTCATCAATTAATAAAAATTGACCTTCAGTCAAAAAGAGCGCAGCAAGCAACACCTTTGTTTGTTCTCCATTTGATAATGTTTTAAATGGTCGGTACATGACCTCGGCATCAACTTTTAGATAGGATATTTCACGAAGAAATTCCCAATCTTCAGCTTGAGGGCAAATTTCTTCAAAGATTTCATGAGTATACTTGTTTTTATCCGAGACTGGATATGGGAAATAATTAAATTGTACCGAAGAAATGATTTTCCCGCTATACTCATAATTCCCTAATAATAAATTAAAGAATGTTGTTTTACCTCGTCCATTCCTACCGATAAATCCAAGTTTCCAATCCGTGTCTATTTGAAAATTTACACCTTCAAAAATATTGTCAAAACTACTTGGATAAGAAAAAGTTAAGTCTTGAACTTGTATCATTGACATGATAATTCCTCCTTTGTATATCAACACTTTTTCCTTTTTATACAAAGTCGGCATATCCACCTTTTTTTAAAAATTTCTCCGTATATGTTTGATGGATATTAGCGACTTATACGGAGTATTACATGTGTAACAACAGTGTCTGAATTGCTCATTTTTCACCATCCTTTACTGATTAGATTAAAGTAAAGATTTAGCTAACTCTTATTTATGAGAGAATAAAAAATACTCCCAATTTATAATTGGAAGGATTAGTCTTTCACTTATATTAGAAAAGCTTTTATTTGCCACTAGAATCATGGCAAATAAAGTGTAAGCTGCATTTATAAAAATGGATAGACTAACCCTATATTTTGTAGTTTGAAGTTGTTCATTTCAAATAAAAATATAGATTAGTTAATCATTGTCCATCCATCAGTCCTCTCATAATTGTATAATAATATTAACATTCTTTTTTATGGAGTACAATATGAGCATCATCTTCACCTTAAATTACTGCTACAAGCAGCATCTATACCATTTCCAAATTGACTCTATTGGTCACATTATTACCTAATGATTTTAACTTGTAAAAAAAATAACAACACGACCTTCATCAACTTCCTAATATTGTTCGCCTTTTAAATCAACACTGCTTCTGTCAGAAGTATGCTGCCGCCCTCTCATCGTACGCGGTTCAGCAGCAGAACGTTTCTTAATCATCCGAATCCGGTTCCGGCACTATATTTGCCAGCTTACGAAAAGCCTCGTTTAACGTGACCATCCGTTTTTCCACTTTTTTGATGGCTGCATCCAATGTAAAACCTTCATCCATCATTTCCTGAATAAGGAGCATTTTTTTCACATTTAAATAATTATATCTTCTCGTGGAACCTTCTGCACCGGACTCAGATTGAATGGCTCCTTTTTCTTCCCAATAACGAATTTTACGAGTCGGAATTCCGGTGATTTTGGATACCTCTCCGATTCCAACTACTAGCTTTTTCAACAAGTCAAAGTCCAACAGGACGTTTAGGTTGTCATCCTTTTCATTCATAAGGCACACTCCTATCTTATTATTAGAATCATCACTTTCATACCAATTTCATTTCTTCTATGTTGTTGATTAAAATATTGCTTTTTCTTTTAGAAAGCTTTTTAGGCTTCCTTGTAACTATTTTACAATAAAAGCAGCTAATCTACAAAGTACCTATTGACTTATAATTGTAAATAAACTACAATTTGTGCTAATAATATTCAATCAAGGCATATTATATTCAAAAAGGAGGTTCGTTATGGAGTTAAGTAAAGTAAATACATCGTTACAACAGAACTATAATGTACTAACCATTATATTGTTCTGGTGCGGATTAGTAGTAGTTGCAAGTAATTATTTAACCATCCCTTTAATGTCCATATTTAGTGAAGTTTTTCATGCAAGTATTGCTCAAGCTGCGTGGGCGGGAAGTGCGTTCTCTTTATGCTATGCTGTCGGTTCTTTATTTTCTGGTCCATTATCTGACCGCTTTGGACGAAAACAAATTATGTTTACTGGTCTATTAATGTTGACTATTAGTACATTTGCAGTTCCCATTTTTAGTAACTTATATTGGGTGATTGCATTACGGTCTATTCAAGGATTCGCTGCAGCCAGTTTTGCGCCAGTGGCCATCGCCTATGTAGTAGATAAATTTCCAGCTCAAAAAAGAGTGACCACGATCGGATTTATTAGCTCCAGTTTCTTAATTTCTGCTATAGCAGGGCAAATATTCAGTAGTTATATTAGTCAACAGTTTGGCTGGCAAAGCGTTTTTTATTATTCCGGTTCGCTCTATTTAATTACTGCTGTTTTAGTTCTTTTACTTCTTCCGAAGACTGACATACAACAAGCAAATAGCAAATGGAAGACAATGTTTCACCAGTTCCAAACGCTGTTGACCGATAAAAGTTTGATTCAAGCGTACAGCATTGCGATCACGTTATTACTTTCATTTGTTGCTTTCTATACGGTGCTCGGAGATTATTTATCGGAAAGATTTTCCTTGAGTGAAGACGGAATTTTATATGTTCGCATGGTTGGAATCATTGGGATGTTATTTGCACCTTTTGCAGGCAAATTAGCCAATAAATATAACTTACTTACCGTTTTGCGAGGTGGACTAACGGTAGGAGTGCTAGGTATCTTTATTGTTGGGATGAGTACTAATCTCTTTTTCTTAGTTGCTATGAGTGTATTATTTGTTACTGGCATTGCGATCACCGTACCTACCCTAATTTCCTTAGTAGGTCATCTTGGCGGAAAAAATCATGGCGCAGCAGTCTCTTTATATACATTTATCCTGTTTATTGGAACGAGTCTTGGCCCAATCATAGCCGTATCGTTGTTAAAAACAGGAAGTTATTTAGTTGCTTATGTGTCATTAACGTTAATCCTCGGAATAGGATTAGCCATTTCGTTTTTTTATAACTAAACGGTAGATAGTAATAGATAAGTAGATTTAGCTATTCTTATAATTTTTTTAGATTGAGGAAAAGACACAGGGCAGAGAAAAAATAAAATAAACTTTGAGGAGTCGATTATCGTTGACACGGTTATTACTTTTAGGGGCGACTGGACGCACAGGCAACTCTATTCTCAGACAATTATCAGAAAATGAGCATATTCAGGTGACAGCAGCAATACGAGATGTGAGCGATTCTTCTAGGCTTCCAAAGACTAAACGACCTATTCACACTACGATTGTAGATATAGACAATATCTTGAGCCTTCGTAAGGCTACATCTCGGGCTGATATTATTGTGAATGCGATTAGACTCCGAGGGAATATTCCACGGGTGGAATTGGCCACACTTGACAAACGAATTCGAGAAAGCGTTGGAGATATGGAGGGGCGTTTAATAATCACGGTAGGTGGAGCCGGATCTTTATATACGCTTCATGGTCAACGATTTTGGCAAGATCCTGCTTTCCCTAGACGTACATTGCCTAGAGGCATAGCACACGCTGAGCTACGTGATTATCTAGAAGAATTACCTCAAGCCTCGTGGACGTACTTAATTCCACCACCAGCTTATATTCCCGATGGACACGTGTTGGAAGTTATAAACGTCGGGAAGCCACAAATGACGAAAGGGAGTTTTTGAAGGAAAGTATTAGTTATGAAGATTTTGCAACAGCTGTGTGTGATGCGGTAAGAGAACGTTGGAAAGGGACGTATCTTATTGCAGGTGGGGATTAAGAATTAGAGTCAATACTTGCAAGAACAGTGGATTCTTCTTTTATGTAATAGTGCTTTATTATAATGTGAGTTTTACCACCTTTCATATAAAGCAGTGTCATTTTTCATGTCTCTACACCCGCTTTAACATTGCCCGAAATGGCGTAATACCGATTTCGTTTGCAATTAAAAGGGTTTGTTTCCGATCACTTATATAAAATGATCAGACACGGCCACTCATGCGAATTTTCATGCCTTCGTCTAACTGACGTAACCCACTTTTTAAAATCACTGGGTTTCTCACTAAATGAGGTCGTAATCGTGATAACATCTCCGACTAGGGACGACGCAACGCTTAGTGGTCGTGTAGGACATTTTAATTTCTTATGGGTTATTGTAAATAAACCATGCTGCCCTGCTTGCAAGCTTATATCCTTTGGCTTTTCAAAATAAAAAGTAAAAATACCGTCCGCCTTTTTTTTCTTCCTAGGCGAGTTCATTTTTTTAGAGTCTTTTAAGAAGCCCATATCCTGCTTTACTTCTGATTATTTTCTTCTACCAACTTGATTAAATTTTCCACCATGCTTTTCCAACCATATTTCGCACCATTATATTCATGATTTTCTTGTTCAAATCCAGTTTGCTCTAAGTGCAAATAAGTGATCTCACCCTCTTGCTTTAACGTCCATGTAACGATCGTATCAATTGGACCACCTACCCATGTGTACGATAATTTATAAGGTTTATCTACTGTCAATACTTCGCTATTCACAACTAAGCCAATTCCCTTATTATGGAACTGACACTTGTAACCGACAATTGGTCGAAAGTTATTTTCCATGACCCACTTTGCGAGTGTATCTGAATGAGTTAAAGCATCCCAGACCTTATCAATAGAACTTTTGAATTGAAAATCAAGCGATACATTTGGCACGGTCTATTCCTCCAATATACCTTTAAGTAAAAATGCATTTTCTGTCCAAAATTGCTCATAATAGGATATCCAATCTTTCACTTCCTGTAGGGCCACAGCATTAAATTGATACCTTGTTTCCCGACCTACTCGACGCTTGGTTACGAGGTTAGCCTCATTCAAAATATTTAAATGCTTAGAGACTGCCGTTCTCCCCATTTCAAAATGAGGAGTTAATTTGTAGAGGGGTAATTCACCTGAATTCGCTAATAGATGTACGATTTTTCGCCTTGTTGGGTCTGCAATGGCGACAAATACATCACGTTGTTGATATGCGGTATTCATATTTCCTCCTTCAATAAAAATGACACTTATTGATTCTGTTAGTATACGACACCAATTAGTGTCTGGTCAACTATTAATTACGTAATGTTCTCCTGTTACATATTAAGGAGCTCTAGAGCTCTATTTCCGGAGTGACTATACAAATTAAATATGCCTATTTCTCTGGAATTTAGCCTTACGTTGACAGTTTTCGAATGTAGTATAAAAATATTGTTGACACGTCACCAATGGTGTCCTATAATCAAACGGACACCATTTGGTGTCTAATATTAAATAAGTTTTTATTGGAATCGACGATAAGGAGGAGAAAACAAATGAGTACGATGATCGGTACGGAAACAACTGTAAGGGGAAAAGCTAACAAGACAAAGAGAAATAAAATTATCTATTGGATTGCGACCGTTTGGCTTTCGCTAGGAATGCTTTCAGCAGCAATCGTTCAACTGATCAAAATGGATGCAGAAGTTGATATGATGACACACTTGGGATATCCTTCCTATTTACTTATTATACTTGGCGCTACAAAAATTTTGGGCTTGATAGCCATACTAGCTCCTAAATTCCCTCTGCTTAAAGAATGGGCCTATGCAGGTTTTTTCTTTACAATGTCAGGCGCCTCATTTCACATATTGTATTAGGCGATTCCTTTGGAGAAATATACCAGTCCTTAATACTTCTTATTTTAACCGTTGTCTCGTGGTATTTCAGACCTGAGAATAGAAAAATTATCTCAGGCGATTAATGAAATTTGTGGCGATTGCTCTTCAATTTATGACAGGAATGGGGGCAGCTAAAATAATTTATCAAAGGGAGATTGTGCAATCCCATAAGAATAATACTTGGAGGGGGGTATGAGCGAAAATAATCAGTGACAGGATGGGTTGCTGCGATTACGGCTCCAACTAGGCACCGACTGTTAGCAGAGGAGAAACCGCTTAATGAATGAACAGCATTGTTACCAATGGGCCGGTATCCAACCATCTGGCGATTCTCAAAGAGGCCAGACTGGTATTTGATCGAAAAGTCGGTAGAGAAACGCGATTAGGCTCAACGCCCCTCCACTCAAAGGAATTCAAGATTGGATGGCTTTCTACAGCAAGTTCTGAAGTATGGATCAGTTATGCTTCAACAAACGATTAGAGGAGGAAGAAGAATGAGTTTAATATTATCCATAGATTTTCAGTACACAACATCGATCGAGAAGGCTTGGTCCGCCTTAACCGATTCAAGCAAGTTAACAAAATGGATCACGGAGAATGATTTTAAGCCCGTCGTAGGACATCGTTTTCAGTTTCGCCACCATCCGTACGAAGATTGGGATGGAGTCGTTGACGGAGTAGTGCTTATCGTGGAAACACCAAACCAGCTGTCCTATTCTTGGGGTACTGGAGACGAGCGGCAAACAGTCACCTGGACTCTACAGGATTTAGGAGATGGAAAGGTTAACCTTCACCTCGAACAAACTGGATTCTCAAATGCTGGAGGACTTGAAGGCGCAAAGTATGGCTGGAGTGAATGGTTTGGCAAGTTTGAAAACGTATTGGAACAATAACTGCCTCTCCTTCCCCAATGCTAATTTATTGGTACGATTAGTAGAACCCTGTTTGGCCCGAATCGACATAAACCGTGCTGCATATATGCAGCCGGTTTATGTTACTTCTAAACAATTTGACAAGTTGTTGTATTGGGCCAAGAAACAAGTCCGTATAAAACTAGTATGTGATCACCCTATTGTCTTCTTTCCTTATACCGAAAAGGTTGCATTTACACTAGCCAAGGAACTTGGTACAAAGGGAATTACAGTAAATAGTGTGATGCCAGGGATTATAGGTACAGAGTCCAATGCAGGTTGGTTGATACAGAAATAGGGTAAACAGTCTTGTACAAAAAAAGCGTAATATTCTTTTTATCATACCATTTTGAAGGTTCTGCATCACATTTTTATCGTGAAATATTTTTACCCAACTGACAATTATGTAGTTGCGGTTGAACGCCTATTAATTAAGTATTTACTTTATAAATTATTCAATTTATAATTAGTATGCATGATGATAAGTCAATTATTGAAAGGAGAACAAAAAAATTATTGGGATGAATCAATCGCTCGATAAGCTTGCCAAGCAATCGGAACAATGGATGGATCCAAGGAATCTTAATATCAAGCCTGTATGATCTGAAGAGATTGATAATTGTTGACAAAAAAAACCCCCGGAAGACATGCCGCAACGTCATTGGGGAATGCAGCGCGACATGAAATCCAAGAGCTCTATTACTGAAGAAACTATATCACACGAAACCTAAAATTCCAATATGAAAATGAGGATAAATGTATGGGAAAAATCATTGTATTGGTCCACAGTACATTGGATGGTGTTTTCACAGGACCACGTGAAGATGAGAACAATTTCACAAAGTGGGCTATGCCTGGCGTTACAGATTCATGGAAAGACATCTTGAATATGGCCCAGCAAGCCGAAGCCCTCTTGATGGGCCGGGTTACCTATGATGGCTTATCACAAGTTTGGCCATACCAGGAGGGAGATTTTGCGGATGCCATGAACTATACGCCTAAGTATGTAGCTACTCGCAATATGAATCTTCGGGAAGTGCATTGGGGTGATTATGGCAGCACCATTTCCCTGCTTGCTGGTGATTTGAGTCAGAATATTGCTAAGCTTAAAGAGCAAATCCAAGGTGATATCATGGTTACGACGAGTGCCGATCTTGTACAGAGCTTGCTCAATGCCAGGTTAGCGGATGAGATTAGTATAGTTATCCATCCTGTTATCCTTGGAAGTGGTAAGCGATACCTTGATAACATTACCGCTAGGAGTGAATTAAAACTCTTAAATACTCAAGTATATGAAACGAGTGGTTCAATGAAACTGGATTACGAGGTTATGAAATAGCAACTAAAGTGTACAATATATCATCACTATACAGGCGTACTTGCGAGAAGGTGCAAGTACGCTGATAATTGATATTCTTAACAAACTGGCTCGATGACGGTATACGCTTATGTTACTTTTGCCGCAAGCTCCCCTTTAGACAACGCATATCCAAAGGGGTTTTAGAATTTATTCTCCCTTACTTATATCTACTTAATATTTCTTCTGGAATATGACAATAATCATTTGGGAATCTAGCTAACCTATCTTGATGTTCTTCCGCACTTCTCACATAGTTTGTCAGAGGTAATACTTCAACAACTATAAGACTATAATCATTTCTCTCACTAAAAAAACGCCTTCGCCTCTTTTAAGTGTTCGGGCTTTTTACTATATACTCCTGTTCTATATTTTTCGCCAATATCCTGTTGTTGTTTATTCAAACTGTATGGATCAATGATCTCAAATAAATACCCCATTAATTCCTTGATCGTTACAACCGTCGGATCAAATCCTGTTTTTACACATTCGGCGTACCCATCATAATCACCCTCAAGTGTATGACTCGTTCCATTAGCCTTCCCGCTTCTGTAAACTTAACGCCAGGTAAAGTTTTTATAAAAGCTTGTACTCCCCATAAACACCCACCTGCAAAATATACTACTTCCATATTGGCTCTCCTCTTTGTTTAAACACCAAAAATTATCCTCTAAGTAAAAACTGCAGTTACTAAGTCTACTACACATTAAACTAATCATTACTGCCCCATTAGTTTAAATACTTAATTATTTAAAATTATAGTTCCCTAACTCTTATTTAGTAAAATAGACTACATTTCTACCTTCAGCATTCTCTTTGTTACCTTTTCGGTACGATTTTCAAAAGGCCGATTAGAAAGCTTACCTAAATGCAGTTCATCGACAATTTGTCCATCCTTCATAAATAAAACCCGTTCACTTTGGGCAGCAACTTTCGCATCATGCGTCACCAGCAATATCGTTGTCCCTTCTTGATTAAACTGGAGAAAATATTCCATTATTTCTTCGGCAGACTTTGAATTTAAAGCTCCCGTTGTTTCATCCGCAAAGATCACTTTCGGTTCATTGATCAAAGCACGACAAATCCCGGAATGCACAGCGAACTTGACACTCGATACGATCTGATCCTATCATACATTTCCTCTCCCTTCGCAACTGCAAAGGTGGGGTGATGATTTCCCTTTTCATAACCTTGGGCATATGTTTTATAAAAAGGGAATACGACGGTTTTGAATTTTTTTATTCAACCCGCCGCTTATATCTTAGTTGTATAGTTTCACCTCAACAAACAACGGTTTTAAGGGTGTATTATTGCATGAATTTTACAAAAATTGTTGTACTACAAAGTTTGTTAGGTTGATTATTTTATTAAATGTAGTTCGAAAAACAATTACATTGTTCTCTCTTCAAACCAGGTTGCAACTAATATAGAACTTAAGTCAACGTTTTTTTTATACTTGATCATTATTATAAAGTTCTTCTATTACAGCTTTAAATTCCTTGGATGTTTTGAAATTAACAGACTTATGCGATAGTGATTCGATAACACTTTCATTTGTTGTTTCCTTTAAAGCAAAAATTTTTGGAGGGCGAGGGATACGCAACTCTGTGTGATCATGGTATAAAATAGTAACAATCGTACCAATATCCCCTTCTTCCACAGATTTAATTGTACTCCAAATCCATCGTTGGCGATCGGCCTCGTCTTCCCCCCACTCTCTCGATATATTTAAGTCTCCAGGTAATCTAGAATCTGGTTGTATCCCTGCATCTTTCAACGCTTTATGAATAGGAGAGAAAAGTAAAAAATGTATAGGTCCCATAAGCCCGATCTCCACCCTTATTATATGCTTCCGTTAATTTCTCTATATTTTTAATAAAAACATAGTTCCAATTTTTTCTTGATATAACTTTCTATATATTGAGAAATAGACTCTATTGAACTGTTATTTCCGTTTCCAATCTTCTCTTTTAAAGATTCTGATTGATTCATTTTGATCTCAATCCTTTCTATAAGTGATAAAATGCACTTTGTTTTGATGTTTTTTACTCCCCCTCAGTTTATTGTATCCTTTACTATAAATTGCTGTATAATACAGTTATCGTAAATTTATCTTATCTTATTAAGATAAATATATTAGTTAAATAAGATATTTATTACAGTATCATGGAGGTGTCAGTATGTCAACATCAAAATTGTTGGATTCTCTTGGGACGGAAATGCGGAAGAACGCAACAGCTACCATCATATTTCATCAAACAATCGGTACCAAATTAGGTCTAAATCCAACTGACCATAAATGTTTGGAAATAATTTTAAATAATGAACCTGCTACAGCTGGTATGATTGCTGAATTTACTGGATTGACAACAGGAGCAGTAACTGGGTCTTAGACAGGTTAGAAAAAGGCGATTTCATCTTTAGAGAGAACGATCCTACGGATAGAAGACGTACCTTTGTTAAAGCCAATAAAAATAAAGCAAAAGAAGCAATTTCGCCCCTTTTTGAATCATTAGGTGAAGAAATCAACAAAATTTTATTATCATACAATGAACAGGAGTTACAGTTTCTTGAAGATTTTTATAAAAAAAATAAATGGATTACTGGAAGAAGAGAGTCAAAAATAAATGAGAAAATAAAGTCATTATCTTTGTCGCTTTTGAATGTGGCAAGAAAACGGCTTCTGATCCAGAAGTTATTATTCAACATAATGCCCAGATTGTCTAAGAGCTTTGTAACGTTTGTAATGGAAAGTCGTGTATCGGATATCCTTTATGTTGGATTTGGACAGGAACCACCAGCCTTCCATTATAAAAGATTGTTTGTACCTCGATCTTTTACTTTTTGAATAGTATGTTAGTTTTTAATAAATTCTTTTGTGATACTTTGGAATATTCCGGAAATGATTTTAGTGACCAACATAGGCAATTGCAGTAATCTTTGATCAGACGCACTTTGATTTGGATTTAACTCCACTTGTCATTGGAAAGACAGTTAAAAAGTCTATAAAAATGGTTCTAAGTCAAATGTTGGGGTAAGAGAGGAAGTGACCTTCCTCCTTATCCTATCCGGAATGGTTGATGTTTGAATTGATGATGCAATAAAATACGAAAACGAAAACGGTCATACGCTTGAATCCAAAGGCATTCCGCTTGATGACCTTGGTTTGGTTGTTAAGCCCTTCAATAAATCCATTACTATATCCAAAACTAAAGCTATTTAAAATC
>BAXO01000054.1 GCA_001310555.1 Bacillus sp. JCM 19058 | reverse complement strand
GCATTTATTTCTGAAACAGGCATTTATGAAATTGACTCTCTTTTGAAAAAGTCCCCGCAATACTTGTTTCGCTACAATGAATCTAATAAAACTAGCCAGTTAGATTTGGGGGCCAAATACTCCTCCAAATCCAACTGGCTGAAACAGATATACGATCCAATTTTTTGAGGAACAATTCCTCAAAACCATTTTGTCTCCGGGTTGAAGAACTCACGAAGGTGTGTTCTTCTCGTCCGTTATTTTCACCCCATTGTCGGTGTAAACACTTCGGATCGGCAATGCAAGCTTTACGCCGACCTCATCCAAAATCTTCATAATTTCAAAGTTGATGGCTTCTTTAATTTCAAGCCATTCTCCCCAGGATGTCGTATTAGTAAAAAAAGTAAACCATAATATCTAAGCTTGATTCGTTAAATTCTGTAAAATTTACAAAAATGGTGTCTGGGTGAACTGGCTCATAGTTTTTTATATAAGCCTCAATTTTTTCAGTTGCCTGCTCAAGCTTGTCAGGTGAAGTCACTTTGTCTATCGCAAGATTAAACGATATTTGCCGCTTTCCCATTAATGACCAATTCGTAATTGGTTCATTCGCCAAGGTTGAATTCGGCACGGTGACCAAGGAATCAGCAAACGTCCGAATCTGTGTGCTTCTGAACGTAATATCTTCAACTGTTCCTTCTACGGTTGGTGTCTCGATCCAGTCTCCTTTTGAAAATGGCTTTTCAGTAATAATGATAACTCCGCCAAAGAAGTTGCCGATCGTATCCTGTGCTGCCAAAGCAAAGGCTAGGCCACCAATTCCAAGACCAGCGATGAAAGTACCGATCTCGATGTTCCATTCACTAAGAACAGCGACAAATATAATCGCTAATATGAGGAACTTCCCGATCTTCTCCAAAAACGGGATAAGCATACTGTCTTCGTCAATTTCAATTTTGCGCGCGAAGCGAAAGAGCCCTCTGGAATGCTGGGAAACATAGTTATATAAGCCCCAGCCTACGAGTATAATCAGGATCGAGCGATAGGAGTGCTGGACAAATTCATGAGCGGTAATATCATAAGGTAAGTAAAGTAAGGCTAAATATGTACCAAGGATTACCCAGAATATACGGAGCGGGTGCTCATAGGACAGCAATAAATTGGTCAACACGTGCGTCGGTGTTTTTTTTCGTCAATGCTAAAATGATCCGAAAAATATACTTAGTAAACAGCTTACGAAAAATCAAAAATACGATGAAAATTAATAACGCAATACCAATCTCGACCCAATTTAAATTTTGCATCGATAAAACTAAGCGATTCAGTTTCTCCATGTCATCCCACCTTTATTGCACTTACGTCGATTATTTTATCATATTTTGTTGTGAAAAAACATATGGAGAAAAATGGCTGTACCTCGGAAAAAAACGTTTGAAAACCGCTTGTACGCTAGCACGAAAAAGAGCGAGTCGTCAAGACTCACTCTGCTCATCGTCCAATACTTCCTGGATCATTTTGCCCATATCGGAATCTTCATGATTGCTTTCTGCTTTCGATTTCCGATTTTCTCGCACAACCTCTTCTAGTTCATCAGACCATTCTGTTCCAAGCTCAAGCAAGGTTTGAGACAAATTCGGCTTTTGCATGAAGGTTTTAGCCTTTTCCATCAATTCAGCTCCTCGCATTGAGCCTTGGCCACGAGTCATCCATATGACTCCTGCAGCTCCAGCCATACCTGCCAAAACCGAATACATCATCAATCCTCTTCTTGTCCGTTTTCTTTTCCATCCCATTTGAATCCCACCTTTAGCTCATTTCATTTCTTTAATTTTCCCACGGTCCTCGGATTTATGTAAAAGTCAAGGTTTACAAATACACAATATCTTCTTTTTTGTTTAATCGTGTCGTATCCTGCGCTTGCCCGGGGAATGAAGGACATTTCCTTTGAGTTTTTATGAACAAAGCGGCACGATTATTTCTTTTCATTCCGCTCCTCTTCTCGGCTAGCTCGAATTGACTGACTTCGATCCTTTGCAAAAATAGCGCTACGTCACACATCTCTATTGATTTGCAGAAGAACGCGCAGTAAATCCTCCTCTTTAAATAAAAGTGGGGTAGAAATGTTAACAGAGAGAGCACTGGCCACAAATCGAGTCAGCTAACGCTGCGATCCGTTTCACTTCGATAAATAAGGGAGATGTCTTAAAAAGCAGTGCACTTATTTAAGCGATATTCTATTTTTTTCGAAATTCCTGTTGACTTATTAAAGGAAACATCGTATATTAATAAATGTCGCAGATACATACTTTTGATCCGTTAGCTCAGCTGGGAGAGCGCCACCTTGACAGGGTGGAGGTCATTGGTTCGAGCCCAATACGGGTCACTAACGAAACCCCTTGATATTCAAGGGGTTTTTCTTGACGTTAAAGAAAGTATAAGTTTTGGAAGGTATGGGGCTCCCCTATTTAAGATTTTTGGTAAAATGGACATCTGGAGACAAACACGTTAAAGCAGATATTCTTCGATGCATATCAGCATTGGGATCGTTTCGTTGCAAAACATGGAACCAAGATTAGACTCGTTGTACTAAAAGAAGTAGAGAGATTGAAAGGATGCAGGAATTTTTAGTAATGGGTTCAAGCTGTTTGTCTGTGAAGGTTGTCATGCGACAAAAAGTGTTCCGTATCGGTATAAAGAGAATTCTGTACGACGTGTTTTAATGGCGAAACAGAAGAATGGAGCCGAGTGTTGGCGGATGATGTGGTATGGTAATGAGTATAAGATTAGTGCTGCAAAACTCACGAGTGAAAACTAGAAGTTTGTTTGACATCTGAAAATAAATCAATTAAACTATTTAATTAGACGGCTAATTAAAATGAAAGAGGCTAACAATGAACAATAGTGACTTGCAATCCAGTGTAAGCTATTTAATCGTGCAAATTGCAAAACAGCATCGTCAGGAAATCAGTACAAGGTTTTCGAAGCTTGGTATACATGTAGGCCAGGATATGATTCTGATGATGTTATGGGAAAAAGATGGGGTTACCCAGTCTGAGATTATTCGCAGCCTTAATGTAGAGCCACCTACAATTACAAAAATGATTAATCGAATGGAGAAGACAGGTCTGCTGGAGAGAAGGCGAGACCTGACAGATGCTCGTGTTTCCCGTATCTTCTTAACGGAAAAGGAGGGGACTGCAACAACAAGTCGTCCAAGCTTGGTATGACATTGAAAAGAAAATTGTGCAAGGATTATCGTCTGAAGAACGTTTAAGTCTAAAGAAACAACTCTCTTATGTGAAACGACAATTATTATAAATTTCTCGACAGCATCTAATTGTTGAGAATGTTTTTTTCTTATTTTATTTAGCCGTCTAAGTAAAAAGCGAAAGGATGATTTTATTGTCTCAAAAGACCATTTTAGTTGCAGGTGCTACAGGAACGGCGGGGCGGGCATATGTGGAGGTTTTTAGTAAAAATGGTTATAGGGTTAAAGCGACAATTCGACCAGGGAAGAAAATAGAATCAGCGTTCCCACGTGGGGTAGAGCCAATTGAGATTGATTTAAGAAACAAGAGCGCTATTGAAGAAGAATTGGAAAATATTGATATTCTCGTTGTATCTATTCTAGGAAGGGGTGAAAATCCAGCTGCAGACGAGGATACTATTACTCGGTGGCTCGTTGATGCGTCGCAACGAGCCAAGGTAGAACACATTATTTATACATCTGTATATAAAGCCGATGAGCAAACGAATGTGCCACATTTTGAAGTGAAAGGGCATTTGGAGAAGTATATTCAGTCATCAAGAATACCCTATACGATTTTACGTCCATGTACTTTTATGGACACCTTAAACGCACCTTGGATAAAGGATAGTGTTCTACAGCAAGGGGTTTTATCGAGTCCAACTGATTTAAATACACCAATTAGCTATCTTTACTCTAAGGATTTAGCACAGTTTGCACAGATGTCTTTATCGAGCTCTGAGCTGATGGGAAAAGTGATCAATCTTGGTGGACCAGAACAACTCACCTATAAAGAAATTATCAAGATAATGTCTGATATTCTTGGGAGCAAAATTACCTATCACCAAATCCCGATAAATCAGGTAGAAGAGCAATTTGGATTCGATTTGGCTGAAATGACTCGTTATTTTAACAAAAATGGTTTCATTTTTGATATGACATCAACCAAAGAAAAGTATTCATTTTCTCTTACTACGATTCATCAATTTTTAGAAAGTAGTGGGTGGGGAACAGTTAGAACTGGAGAAAATTTATCTTCAAGGGGGAAGTAAAATGAACATGGGGTTAAAAGATCGGGTGGTTCTTGTTACTGGTAGCTCATCTGGAATAGGCAAGGAAATAGCCATAGCCTATGGAAGAGAAGGTGCCCGTGTTGCCATCACCTATTATTCTGATCGGGATGGAGCAGAAAAGACGGCAGAAAGTGTAAGAGAGGTCGGAGGTACGCCAATAATCGCGCAGTATGATTTAAGTGATAAAGCATCTATTTTCGCTGCGGTCCAAAATGTTATGGATGAGTGGGGGACACTTCACATTCTCGTTAACAATGCTGTTCAGTGGGGAGCAAGGGGAAATCCAACTGGAATGACACGATTTGAAGATGTTGAACCTGAACAATGGCAAAATATGATACGCTCTACAATAGAAGGGGCATATCGAACCATTCAAGCATCTTTACCTGCAATGAGGGCTTCAAAGTGGGGTAGAATTATTAATATTTCATCCAGTATTGCGGATGAAGGATTACCCGGAGCGGGTGCATATGCAGCTGGGAAGGCAGGATTACACGGATTAACGCGGACTCTTTCTGTTGAATTAGCCGATGCCGGAATATTAAGTAACTGTGTCATTCCAGGTATGACCCTCACTGAACGAGCCAAACGTGTATTACCAAATAATGTTAAAGAAGAGATCGCGAATCAAACGCCAACAAAACGATTAACAACACCAGAAGAAGTGGCGAATTTGGTTTTGTTCCTTGGTTCAGAGGCGAATGGACACATTAATGGCGAACTCATCCGAGTGTCAGGAGGTCTTTAAATTGAACCGTTAATTAATTTGAGGAGATAATTGAGATATCTAGAGCACGAACTAGCTCATATTGTATTTATGCGTAGTAGTCGTATTCATTGCTCATATTCAAAGTCTGACTCCGAATAGGCTTTGCAACCATGGTTTATGTCCACCTATATTGTCATTGAGCTCTAAATTACAATGTTAAAAAAAGTCTTCATATTTATTGAGATAATAATCGGAACCTGACTCTTTATTTTGGAAGAGACAGGTTTTTATTCCTAATTTCTTTGCTGGAATAATATCTAAACTGCGGTCACCTATAACTAGATCAATTGCATGTCTTTGATGCAAGTATTCGTATGAAGCTGGTTCCGGTTTTCGGGGGAATCCATCGTCACCTGTAACTATTTCTATAAAATATTTTTCAAAGCAATAATATTTTAATATTTTCAAAACGTTCATCCGGGTGCTATGCGTCATTATTACATTTTTATTAGCATATTTTAAAATCTCCTCTACTCCTTTAAATGGTTTAAAGCCTTTTGCCGGGACTTGCTTGGCAAGGGAGATAAAAGCTTTTATTTGATAGTCAGATAAATCAAAAAAAATTTTTCGTATGTGAGAAAGAAATTTTCAGATGATCATTTATGCTATCCTCAGAAATGTCCTTGTTGTTAATAACCTGCTTTAAAATCTTTGCAAAAACAGGATAAGTATCAAAAAGCGTACCATCAAAATCCCATAAAATGTTCAATAAATAAATCTCCTTTCTTTTTATCGATCTGTGTATATCATAAGGAAAATATGCGTTAACATATGATTTTGTTTTTAGTGAATTAGATACGATCCGAGTTAATCATTTGTTACATACGTTTTTAATGTTGCAATCTATTTTAACATAGACAGGGACAGAACCAGAGATGCCTGAGCTAAATCGATTGAAAGAAAGTACGTCAACAGGACAGCGCTATTATGAAGAGTTTTTCACGGTTAAGGAGCAGTACATAAGCTCTAGGTGGTAAATTGCTTTGAAGAATTAGTTGCAATTGGAAAAGTATACAGGTGATGAGCGTTTTCCAAGCCTTTAATGAAAGGGAATAAATGTACTTGAAAGACGATCGACCTTTCTCTATCATAAATGAAGAGATGCTTCTACAGCTTATCTACCGGGTGCCCCGATCTCTGAAGGAATAATCGGGCGTTACGATACGTGCAGTAGGAAAAGAAGGGAGGGGAAGGGCGATGACCATCGTTCAGTCAGTGGAGCGAGCGTTAACTGTTTTGGATGCTCTGTCTATGGAAAAGGAAGGCATGAGCATTAAGGAATTAAGCGATAAGCTCAATTTGCCGAAGAGTACAATTCATCGCTTGCTATTGACATTAAAACACCGAAGGTTGTTAGGCAAGATCGAAAGACAGGATACTATTTACTTGGAACGGAGATCATTTCTTTGGCTACTCATGTTCTCGATACCTTTGATCTGCGAACGGTTGCGCGTCCTGAGCTGGAACAGCTGTCAAGTCGCGCGAATGAGGTCGTTCATCTTTGCGTTAGGGACGAGAATCAAGTCGTCTATATCGATAAGGTCGAGAGCGATCAGACGATTACGATGAGGTCAAAAATTGGTAGGCGCTCAATGCTGCATTGTACAGCAGTTGGCAAAGTGATTTTAGCTTGGCTCGATAAAAGAGAGCTGCAAGCCATTATTGCTGAAACAGGGCTGCCGAGGTATACCGAACAAACGATTACGTCATTTGAGCAGCTTGAAGAGGAGCTGAAAACGATTAGAACGAAGCAGTTTGCGATAGACAATATTGAGCACGAAGAAGGAATTCGCTGTATAGCTGCTCCTGTTTTCGATTATCATAGTGAAGTCGTTGGAACGATAAGTGTTGCTGGACCGGAAGCGAGAATGACACTAGAGCGTATCGAAGGGGAATTAAAGGCGATGCTTCTAACTTCGGCGTCGGTTATTTCTAGACAGCTGGGCTACGAACGTTGACGCAGTCAGGTAAAATTATATAAGATAGAGAGGATAAGCGCTTTATTTTTATTTCATATACGAATGGTATTCCATAATGCGGAACGGAAAAAGGGGAGGACGTTATGGACGTTGTCACTATGGGAGAAACGATGGTATTATTTACGGCCGATACTCACGGAATGATGAGGTTTTCTAATCAGTTCACCCGGACATACGGTGGTGCCGAGACGAACGTCGCTATTGGACTTGCTCGTTTAGGTCATAAAGCGGCGTGGATTTCTCGAGTCGGTGAAGATGAATTTGGGAAGGGGATGCTCGCTTTTATTCGCGGGGAAGGAGTTGATGTCTCACAGGTGACTCTTGATCGCGAAGCTCCTACCGGTGTATTCTTTAAGGAAAATCGCCGAGAAGGCGATATGCGAATTCATTATTACCGGACTGGTTCGGCAGCGAGTCGTCTGTCGGCGAAGGATGTCGATGAGAGTTTTGTTGCACAAGCAAAATATGTTCATATATCCGGAATTACACCAGCGTTAAGCCAATCGGCATACGAGGCGGTTTGGGCTTTAGTGAACGTCGCCAAAAAGCATGACATTCCGATCGTTTTCGATCCTAATATTCGAAAAAAGCTTTGGAGCGAGGAACGGGCACGAAAGGTTTTACTTGACCTGGCGCAAGAAGCGACGATCGTTTTACCTGGCATTGCAGAAGGACAGTTTTTATTTAACGAGAATAATCCGAAAAAAATAGGGGAACGATTACTTGAGCTGGGCGCTCATCTAGTTGTAACTAAAGCAGGAATTGACGGTGCCTATTATACGAATGCGAAAGAGCATGTTCATGTCAGCGGTATGAAAGTGGCGCGAGTTGTTGACCCTGTAGGTGCAGGGGATGGCTTTGCCGCAGGCTTTCTTTCCGGTTTGATTGAAGGTGCTTCAGTCTACGACGCAGTGAAGCGTGGAACGATTGTCGGTGCGGTTGCAACGATGGTACAGGGGGATGTCGAGGGATTGCCTGAAAGAGAAGAGCTTGATCGCTATCAAGATGACCGGCATGACGATGTGACTCGATAAGCGATTCGAGTCGTACTGACTAGATTAATGAGGAGGAAACAAGCGATGAGTACAAAGATTGAACAGCATGGAATAGTAGCGATTATTAGAGGGGCGAAGCCGGAGAAAATCCTGCAAATCTCTGAAGCATTGCTTGAAGGCGGCGTGAAAACCTTGGAAATTACGGTTGAAACACCCAAGGTATTAACTTTAATCGAAAGTGTTCGAGACGAATTTGGCGAAGACTTAATTGTTGGGGCAGGGACTGTTCTCGATCCGGAAACGGCAAGGGCAGCGATCATGCTGGAGCCCAGTTTATTTTTTCGCCTACGGTCAATCCAGAAACGATTCGCTTAACGAAGCGCTATGGTGTGATTAGCATCCCTGGGGCATTAACACCGACCGAAATTCTAACCGCCTATGAGCACGGAGCAGATGTAATAAAAGTCTTTCCGGCTCGCTCGTTCGGTCCAGCGTATTTAAAGGATATTCATGGACCTTTGCCGCACATTCCATTAATGCCAACGGGCGGAGTTAACCTTGACAACATTGGCGACTACGTTCGCGCTGGTGCTGTTGCCGTCGGGCTCGGCAGTATCTTGTCGATACTAAAAAGCCGTTTGATCAAGAGGCAAGAAAAGCGCTAACAGAAAGAGCGAAGCAGTATGTCCGCGTTCTGGAGACAGCAAGAGGGAAATAGTGTTTGGACTCAGCATTAGCTGAGTTTTTTTCGTTGATTCGATAAAACAAGGAAAGAGTTCTCATTTCAAAAACCGGAAGTACGCTCACCTTATAAAAGGCTTCCTTCACCAAGGGCAGAAAGCGGGCTCTTTTTGGCTTGCTTTATACTTGATACGAAGGAGTTAGAGCTTGCTCAAGCTGTAGTGTAAAATAGATTGAAACTATGAAACTAACAATTAAAGAAGGCGTGTTCGTATGACAATTTTCTTTCAAGTAGTTTTGCCGGTCATTCTTGTATTTGCACTTGGCTTTCTGCTTCAGCGCTGGAAGAAGGTAGATATCAAGCCGATTTCGACGGTAACGATTTATATTATGACACCTTGTCTTGTATTTCGAACGTTTTACACCTCGGAGCTGAACATTCAGCATCTGTATATGACCGTGTTTGCCCTCGTGCTTTTATTTTCATTATTACTATGGAATAAGTTATACGCGAAATTTAGAAAGCTGCCGCAAGCACGAGAAAGTGGTCTCATCCTGGCAACAGCATTCATGAACGCTGGAAATTATGGAGCACCGATAATTTTGTTTGCTTATGGGGAATCGGGCTTCACATATGCGGTTTCTTATATGGTTTTACAGGCGATCATTATGAATTGCTTCGGTGTATATTATGCAGCGCGCGGAAAAGCCGGTATGAGAATGGCAGTCCGCACCGTTTTTTTCGATGCCTGCCACGTATGTCGTTCTGTTTGCAATTACGTTAAAGCTTTTTCAAATAACCGTTCCAACTAATTTGTTTATGACCGTGGATATTATTGCCGATGCTACAATTCCGACAGTAATGTTAATTTTAGGAATGCAGCTCGCAAAAATTCGATGGGAGCATTTCGATTGGGAAAGTATATCTTTTGGCGTCGTTACAAGGTTGCTTCTCTCTCCGGTTATTGCTTTTGTGATAACGTTGCTTCTACCTTTTGACCCGCTCTTGGCGAAGGTTTTGATTGTTACAGCTGCAATGCCGTCAGCGGCAACAATAGTAATGTATGCGGTTCAGTTTGATTCCGAACCGCGTCTTGTTTCGAGCATTACTTTGATTACGACGTTAATTAGCATCGTTTCGATAACAGTACTTTTAATCTTCCTCGGTTAGAAGTGAATATTTTTGATTGCATTTTTAAACAAAATTATGATAAGGTTTTAAATTATTAAGGAAGGGGAGAGAAAATGAAGATGATGAACGCAAACGAAATTATTGAGTTTATTTCGAATAGCAAGAAAAAAAACACCAGTAAAATTATATGTTAAAGGAAACCTTGAGCAAATCGATTTTGGTTCGACCGCCCAAACGTTTATTACAGGTAATACTGGCGTCGTATTTGGAGAGTGGAAGGAAATTGAAGCGGTTTTGCAAAGCCATGAAGCAGATATTGAGGATTATGTATCGAAAACGATCGGAGAAACTCAGCCATTCCTTTAATCGATTTAAAGCATATCCAAGCACGCATTGAACCGGGAGCAATTATTCGTGAACAAGTCGAAATAGGAACAATGCGGTTATCATGATGGGAGCAAGTATTAATATTGGCGCAGTCATCGGAGAAGGAACGATGATCGATATGAATGTCGTCCTTGGTGGACGGGCGACTGTAGGGAAAAATTGCCATATTGGTGCTGGCGCTGTCTTGGCCGGTGTTATCGAACCCCCTTCCGCAAAGCCCGTTATCGTTGAAGATCAAGCTGTTGTTGGAGCAAATGCCGTTATCCTTGAAGGTGTTACCGTTGGAGAGGGAGCTGTCGTCGCTGCCGGTGCGATTGTTACTGAAGATGTTCCAGCTCATACGGTTGTCGCAGGCACACCAGCACGAGTAATTAAGAAAATCGACGAGAAAACAAAAGGAAAGACGGAAATCAAGCAAGAGCTCCGTCGTTTAAACGACGAATAAGGAAAAGAAGGCTTTGCTACAGTTGATTTTGTAGCAAGGCTCTTCCTTACGAAGAGGATAGGAGGCGGAGGAAGGTGACTAATTGGGCTGACAAGGATCGGGAAGCTGTGATGGCAACCTATAGCAGAATACCTCTTACTATTGAAAGAGGAAGCGGGAATTATTTATACGATGAAAATGGAAAGGGCTATTTGGATTTGTTTACAGGGCTCGCGGTTAATATTCTTGGGCATTCCCACCCGGCCGTTCTACATGCATTAAAGGAGCAGGGAGAGAAATTTCTGCATATATCCAACGTTTTTTTTAAATAAACCAGCCATCACATTGGCGGAAACGCTGATTCACCATACGGTTAAGGGAAAGGTCTTTTTTTTACGAATTCCGGAGCTGAAGCCACTGAAGCGGCATTAAAATTAATTCATAAATATTCAAAAAAACAGCAGTTTGAGCGCAAAGGAGTCGTTGTGTTGAAGCAAAGCTTTCACGGGCGAACACTCGGCGCGTTAAAATTGACACGTCAGCCCGGAGTATTTCAGGATTTTCCGGTCACGGATCTTCCTGTATATGAAGTGGGGCCGCATGCGCCAGCAGAGCTGGAAGCATTGTTAAAGGATAAGAAGCCCGCCGCTGTGCTGATGGAGCCAGTGCTTGGCTCAGGTGGAGTACTCCCATTGTCAAGCGAGTATTTGCAAACCGTAGCAGAGCTTTGCAAAAAATATCAAGTGCTTTGCTGTATGGATGAAATTCAAACCGGTGTAGGGCGGACAGGTACACTGTTCGCTTACCAGCGTGCCAAAATCGAACCGGATCTGATTTTGTTTGCTAAAGGAATCGGCGGCGGGCTGCCACTCGGCGGAATCATTGCTGCAGAAGGATTGACGGATTTGTTCAAGCCAGGCGATCATGGAACGACCTTTGCTCCATCCCATTAAGTGCTGCACTCGGCTCTGCCGTTCTTCATGTTTTGCTTAACGAAGGACAGCTCGAAAAAGGCAGACGGGCTGCTGATAGGCTTTGGGGTGCCTTAGTGGAAACGAAAGAGCGATTTCCTTCCGTCCTTAAAGGCATTCGTGGAACGGGAATGATGCTTGGGCTCGTTATGAATCTGGAAGCAGAAGCGGTAAAAAGCATGCAAAGTAGGCTGCTTGAGGGAGGCTTTCTCGTTGATGTGACCCAGAAGACGATCATTCGGCTTTTGCCACCCTTAACCTTAACTGAAGCAGAGATTGACCGATTTATTGAAGCGTTGTCCAAACAGCTGCAATTCGAAAAAGAAAGCAGGTGAGGAATGAAGTGAAGGCAGACGAGTTAGTGAAAATTCGCCGCGATTTGCATCAAATTCCTGAGCTCGGTTTTCAAGAAAAGAAAACGCAGGCCTATCTTTTGGAGTTCATATCGTCGCTACCGGCACATTGGCTTGAGCTAAAGATTTGGAAAACGGGTATTATCGTTAAGCTGACCGGTTCTGAAGGGACACGCACGATTGGCTATCGCGCAGATATGGACGGACTTCCGCTCGAGGAGAGGACTTCCTACGAAGGTTTCCGCTCTCAGCACCCGGGCCACATGCACGCCTGCGGCCATGATTTCCATATGACGATTGCGCTTGGGATATTAGCGCATTATGCCGGCCACCAGCCAAAAGAGAATTTGCTGTTTCTGTTTCAGCCAGCAGAAGAAGGACCGGGCGGTGCTAAGCCTATGCTTGAGGCCGGTATACTTAAGGATTGGTGGCCGGACGAAATAATCGCCCTGCACATTGCACCGGAATATCCAGTTGGTACGATCGCCACTAAAGCTGGACTGTTGTTTGCGAATACTTCAGAGCTGTTTATTGACCTGAAGGGGAAGGGTGGTCATGCTGCTTACCCTCATCAGGCAAATGATATGGTTGTCGCCGCCAGCTATTTTGTGACACAGCTTCAGACGATCGTTTCGCGCAATATCAATCCACTCGATTCCGCAGTTGTGACAATCGGTGTCATTCAAGGCGGAACGAAGCAAAACGTCATTGCCGAATCGGCACGAATCGAAGGGACGATACGTAGCCTTTCGATTAACTCCATGCAAGGAATGAAGCAAAGAATTGAAGCGCTGGCCAAAGGTATGGAAACTGGGTTTGCCTGTGAGATTTCGATTGATTATGGAGCCAATTATTGTGAGGTAAATAACAACCCAGAATTAGTTGATGAATTCATGCGATTTTCATCAGAAAGAAGCGGTACAACGTTAATAGAAAGCCCGACCGCGATGACTGGTGAGGATTTCGGTTATTTCTTAAAAGAAATTCCAGGCTTTATGTTTTGGCTCGGTGTCAACAGTCCGTTTAGCCTTCACGATCCGAGGCTTGAGCCCGATGAAGAAGCATTGTCGTTTGCGGTTAATCATTTACTCGACTACCTTCAAACCCGAATGCAAAATTAGGAATGCTTCGTTCGGTCATTGGCAAAAAGAGAGCTATTGAACGCTATCCCTATAGCGAATCCAATCGCAATCGCTACACTAATATTATTTAAAGCAAGACCGAGAGCAACCCCAATACGTAGACCGATGGCCAAGCCACTTCCAAGCGATTTCGACTGTTTTGCCAAGAGAATGACCTCCTGTAATATAACTAATACGTTTTCTCTCAAATCATTGAGAGGTAGGCTCGTATAACAAAAGTTGTATCTCATAAATGGGCTTCCGAATAGAGCGTTAATAACTGGGTATACTACCTTAGTGAGATTTCAACAATACGGAGGTGTTTGGATAATGCCAAAGGTTGGTATTGAGCAGTCATTAACAGACGTCCAGCAGGAGCTGGAGGCCAGAGGCTATGATATTGTTCAACTAAAGGACGAACAGGATGCGCAAGATTGCGATTGCTGTGTCATTACTGGACAGGATGAGAATATGATGGGGATTCACAACACGGTAACTGCAGGCTCAGTCATAAATGCAGAAGGAATGAGCGCACAGGACATTTGCCAGAAAGTCGAACAAAAGCTAGGTCATCTTCAATAAAAACGCTTATGATCCCTTTAGAGGCAGACGGACTTCCGTCGGCCTCTACTTTTGGTGTCCGGAATGCTTGTGTGAGGATATCGGAGGATAGGAAGACAGAAAAAGCGTACTTACTAATCCGTCTATCGCTGCATTTTACTAATACAGCTCTGTTCTAGAACTAATGGTACAAATTATGATTCAGGAGCTTCCTGCGATCAGTCAAAGGTAAGCGTCAGCTGCAAGACTTATAAAAATAAGCAATTGACAATGATAGAGGGTGAATGAGAAAGGACAAGCGAATGTTGGTAATTTTAATGATACAGTCTTATAATAGAACTGTACGAATCATTTAATTGCAGGCAAAGCGTAAAAGAGGAGGTATTTAGTTTAGATTAATTATTATTTAGTATTGACTAAAAAAAATCTATTCTTTTATAATGGACTTTGCAGGCAAAATCTATTTAACCATTAGGAGGTCTTTACATATGTCAGAGAAGCGAATGGTAGGGAAACAAGCTCCGCGTTTTGAAATGGAAGCTGTTTTACCAAATAAGGAATTTTCTAAAGTAAGCTTGGAAGAAAATATGAAAAGCGATAAATGGACGGTTCTTTTCTTCTATCCGATGGACTTCACATTTGTTTGTCCAACAGAAATCACTGCTCTCAGCGATCGCTATGATGAATTCGAGGATCTTGATGCCGAGGTCATTGGCGTTTCAACAGATACCGTTCATACGCATAAAGCATGGATTAATACAGCGCGCGACGAAAACGGACTTGGTGAGCTAGCGTATCCACTTGCAGCCGATACAAATCATACAGTATCCCGAGAGTATGGCGTCTTAATTGAAGACGAAGGAATTGCTCTTCGCGGTCTGTTCATTATTAGTCCGGAAGGCGAACTTATGTATTCTGTTGTTAACCATAACAACATCGGACGCGATGTAGACGAAACGTTGCGCGTGCTTCAAGCGTTGCAAACGGGTGGCCTTTGCCCGGCTAACTGGAAGCCTGGACAAGAAACGTTGAAAGTATAAGGATAATGCAACGACAAGGTCTAGCAGGAACTGTTAGGCCTTTTTCAAAAGAAAGATACTACTTTGCGCTCCAAGGTAAGCGCAGAGTGCTACTCGTAATTTTGGCTGTCTCGAACTATTTAGCGATAATTGTCCGATGAAGCGAATGTGACGGGGAACGAAAGGTTTCCACCGGTACTCTCGGAGAATCAATAATTATGGAGGCTGTTCAGTAATCTTTCTTTACGAATCTATTGAAGGAGGAGAAATGATGGCTTTGAAATTGCGCTCACAAATGCCTGAGCTTGAAGGAGCTACAACGTGGTTTAACGGCGATGTAACAAAAAGTGATATAATAGGTCAAAAACCGACCCTCATTCATTTCTGGTCTATAAGCTGTGGATTATGCAAGGAAGCGATGCCTAACGTGAACGAATTTCGCGACAAATATAAAGATCAATTGAATGTAATCGCTGTTCATATGCCGCGCTCCGAGAAGGATTTGGACCTTGATGAAATAAAAAAAAGTGGCAGATGAACACGAGATTGTGCAGCCGATCTTCGTCGACAATGAGCATAAGCTAACAGACGCTTTTGAAAATGAGTATGTCCCTGCTTATTATGTGTTTGATGAGGAAGGCCAGCTGCGTCATTTTCAAGCTGGAGGCGGCGGAATGAAAATGCTGACGAAGCGAGTCAACCGTGTTCTCGGTATAAAGGAATAACTGTACGATACAAGCACCTGTCCAACACGGATAGGTGCTTTTCTAGGTAGAATGGCCTAATAATAAACATAGAAATGCTATTAATATGCTCTGGAATGAATCGATTTTTATAAAAAAGAAACCTTTTGACTCATTGATACGTCTATATAAGAAGTGTAAATATAGAGGAGAGCTGGACCTATTTACACAAAAAAGCCTAAAAATGGCAATAGTAGTTAAAGGGGTAATTACGAGATGCTGTTTACAAAAAAAGAAAAAAAGGTTACCGATTGGCTGTTTCTTGTGCTCGGATTCGTAGCTGTGGCAGTAATGAATTATTTCGCTGTTTTTTTATGAAGTGGCTTATCGAATCGTTGTGTTTTTGGCGATGGTTGCCTTCGCCTTGTTTATCAATCATAAAATGAACAAATTAGCTGAGCAGCTAAAAACTCCTGATCATTTGCCGGAAAACGTTCCGGAAAATGAGGTAGCAGCAATGCCGCCTATCAAGGACGAGAATATGGACGAGAAGGAGCCTGTCAAGCACGAGGAGACGGCAGAAAAGGATCGGGTAGAGCACGAGGATATCGAGGAAAAAGAGCAGCAGCTAAAGCAAATTGATTTGGATCGAACTCAGTTGCTCGAGGAGCTCTTCACTAAAGCGGAGCTCGCCGAAAGTGAAAAAAAGTCAGTATCGAGAAAAGATTAAGCAGAAAGACTCCGAAAGCTTCCGGATCAGACAGGAATTTTTCAATGCGTCAAAGAAGCTTCAGCAAGTGTATTCAGAAACGAAAAAGTATTTCAGAAAAGATAATCCAATGGAAGAAATCGCGGCCGCACTCGAGCCAGGCTTTGTCGAAAAAGGGACGTGGTCGAGCTAAATGAGGAAATTCAATCTGTGTTGCCGAGATTAACGACGGAAACGGTAGATGACTGAAGGAGCAGGGCTATCTCGATGCTGAATTTAAACTGACAAGATTCGGCTATAAGGAGCTGCTGCAAGCGGCAAAAAATGATTAGTATTTGGGAAGGTGACCTTCCTTCCTCTTAAGGGGGCGCTCAAAAGCCATTAAGTAAGCAAACCTCGAGACATTTTATTATGACTCGAGGTGTTGTTCTTTTTAGATGAATGCAGCTTTTGCGAGTGGCTGTCTATCGCTGTTAGGCGAGGCGATAAGCCCGATCCACAACACTGGAGATGCAATCGGGCGAAAGTCGGCTGCTTGTCCTGCTGCTACCCACATCATCGGTAGGTTTTCTTTTCAGGCTTTAGCTATATCACGACAGGAAAACCACTTTTGTGTGCAGCCAAACAAAACAATCTTGGTCATCATTTAGGGCGCCCACCACCTTGGTAAGCTTCGAAGAAGAAATCATGTTTCATCCATTGACCATATGTCCGACATGATTTTCGGAATCATCCATAGGAAGGTAGAGTTCATTCATGTGGGCCTTTTGGTTACGCAAAAATCGCTCCTCTTTGGTCTGTTGTGTGGTCACTCTATTCGAAAGGATTGAGCGATTTTTTGTGCACTTTTTTTGAAAGAAAGTTAACCTTAGCGGACGGGATGGGGTGGCCGACTCCAGCAGGAGGAAAAGGGCAGGTTGAAATCCACCGGCGTGCCGGTTAGTTCAACGCCCGCCTGCGGAAAGCGTGACCCCATCTGGGAGCGACTACATACCCTCTTACAGAAATTGAAAGAGCTTGTCCCCTTAAAGATCATTTCCATGACCTTTTTTGGATAGCCTCTTTTGTCATGTAGGCGAGCTAAAGTGTAACTGCTATCGGACCCCTTTTGCTTAGATAAAGTCGCTTTATTCTATGTGAGTTAAAGGGAGCCATGGCTCTGACGAATGAATAGAAAACTCTTACTATGGCAATAGATGGGTACAATATGGTTAAATAATGATACAGCATTCGATAAGGAACTCGTTGAACAAGGAGTGGGACAATGAAAAAACAATTTGCTGTGGTCGGATTAGGCAGGTTCGGTAGCAGTGTATGCCGTACGTTAATCAGCCAAGGAGCTGAAGTGCTGGCTATCGATATCGATGCAGCGAAGGTTGATGAATTTCGGGAAATTGCTACACATGCAGTTGTTGCTGATTCCACTGATGAGCAGGCATTGAAAAATCTTGGCGTTCGTAATTTCGAGCATATCGTCGTTGCGATCGGAGACAATATCCAGGCGAGTATTTTAACAACGTTAATTTTGACTGAGCTAGGGGTTCAACATATTACCGTAAAAGCTCAAAATGATTATCACGAAAAGGTTTTGAATAAAATCGGGGCCGAGCGAGTCATTCATCCGGAAAGGGATATGGGGCTTCGAATTGCCCATAATTTGCTCTCTAAAAATGTAATAGAGTATTTTGAATTATCCGATCACTACAGTATAATCGAGCTATTAGCCAATCAAAAAATGTGTCGGCGCAGCTTGAACGATTTGAACATCCGGGCGCGATACGGTTGTACGATAGTAGCAATTAAGAGGATGAAGGAGGTCATTGTTGCGCCACAGGCCGATGAAATAATTCAACAGGGGGACGTTCTCATTATCATTGGCGAGGATGATAAGCTTTCGCGTCTCGAGCAGCAGATGACTGACAAATGAGCAAAATTTGAATCGAAACGAGTAAGTAAAGCACGGTGAGGCAGTGGAAGGCGGCTACTTGCTGTCGTTAGCTATTCTCAGAGCATATAAAAAAGGGGCAGTCGTTTGCCCCTTTTTTTAAAGTTATACTTCCATAATAATAGGCAGGATCATCGGCTTTCTTTTTGTTCGTTCATACAAGAAGGGACCGAGTAGATCGGTAACCTCGTTTTTAATTTCAGCCCATTGCGAGGTTTTGCGTTCCATAATTTCATTTAAGTGATCTGTTAGCATTTTCTGTGCCTCGTGAATTAAATCGCTGGATTCTCGCATATAGACGAAGCCTCGTGAAATAATGTCAGGCCCAGCTGTTACTTTGAATTCCTTCATATCGAGGCTGACGACTACAACGACGAGACCTTCCTCAGAAAGAATTCTCCGGTCGCGCAAAACGATATTGCCGATATCCCCAATTCCATTGCCATCGACATAGACTGAACCGGAAGGGATTTTACCGACAACACCTGCCTCTTCCGGGTGAAGGGCGAGAATGTCGCCATTGTCCATAATAAAGCAATTGTTTGCCTCAATTCCGCAATCCTGGGCTAGCTTAATGTGCATTTTCAGCATTCTGTATTCGCCGTGAATCGGCAGGAAATATTGCGGTTTCATTAGCCGAAGCATTAATTTTTGCTCTTCTTGTCCGCCGTGACCAGATGTATGAATATCATTAAGTGGACCGTGAATGACATTGGCTCCGGAACGATACAATTGGTTAATCGTTTTGCTGACGCTTAATGTGTTTCCAGGAATCGGTGAAGACGAAAAAAACGACGGTATCGCCAGGAATAATTTGAATTTGCCGGTGAGTACCAAAGGCAATTCTCGATAGTGCTGCCATCGGCTCCCCTTGGCTTCCTGTACAAAGAATCGTTACCTGGTTATCAGGTAATTTATTAAGCTGCGAATGCTCGATAAACGTATTCTTTGGGGCTTTAATGTATCCAAGCTCTTGCCCGATCGTTAAAGCGGATTCCATGCTTCTGCCAAATACAGCGATCTTTCGGCCGTGTTGAACAGCAGCATCGACTACTTGCTGAAGCCGATGAATATTTGAAGCAAAGGTCGCAAAAATAACCCTTCCTTCGACTTTTTGAAAAATAGCATCGATGCTTTTGCCGACTTTTCGCTCGGACATCGTAAAGTCCGGAATTTCACTGTTTGTACTGTCAGATAGTAGGCAAAGCACACCTTCTTCGCCGATTTTCGCCATTTTTGTTAAATTTGCCGGTTCTCCGACAGGTGTGAAATCAAATTTAAAATCACCAGTGTGGACGATATTTCCGGGTGGTGTTTTGACAACAATTCCGTATGAATCAGGAATACTATGGGTTGTACGGAAAAAGGACACCGAAGTTTTCGTAAATTTAACGACTTGGTCCTCATGAATTTCATGAAATTTAGCTTTTCTCAGCAGCCCGTGCTCTTCAAGCTTGCCCTTTAAAAGGCCTAAAGCTAGTTTTCCTCCATAGATCGGGACATTGATTTCACGAAGTAAAAACGGGATACCGCCAATGTGATCCTCATGGCCATGGGTAATAAATAACCCTTTTATTTTTTTCTTTGTTTTGAGCGAGGTACGTATAATCCGGAATCACATAATCAATGCCAAGAAGCTCGTCCTCTGGAAACTTGATTCCGGCGTCGATTAGAATTATTTCGTCTTGAAATTGAACGGCGTACGTATTTTTGCCGATTTCGCCTAATCCCCCTAAGGCAAATACAGCTGTTTGATTGTTTTTAGTCTGCTTCATTACTTACAGTGACTCCAACTGAAAATGTTCACGGCTTTTTTTCGTACTCGAGATGATTTCCAGAGATTTCGGTAATAAATTCAATATTATATTTACTTGAGGCAAGCTTTGACCGTATTTCGGCTTCACTTCCCCCTTCGACATACAGCGCTTCAGTTAACTCACGTACGGGCGCTTGCTTAGCATCCTTTTGATAAAAAACTTTGAAAATCATAATAAGAACCTCTCCTTAAACATTGATTATTATTTCATTATAAAGCAAGCCCTCATGTTTTTCATGTTTTTCTTTTTCGGGCTACCGCACCGGCCGCTCAAAGGGTGTTTTCGAAGCAATTTCGATGGCTACAACGAGCTGTTCAATCCTTCTATCGGTTAAACTGCCTGAAACATCGGCGTGCAATAGCAGTGTTGGAGCGAGCAAGGTAAGGAGCAGTTTGCTGAACGTTCCTTCCTTGCAGCTGAGCAATAGTGGCCAATCGGCACGCATTGTAACGAAATGAGGCGTGGCTCGTTATGCTTCTATAAGACGGTGCTTCGGTAAAAGCTTACGGCATCGTTTGACAATACGCTTCCGCAGTCGACGTAGCATGTTAATTCTCCTTTCTTAAAGAAATGCTGACTCTGTCATCAGGTTCCCCCTCTTTATCAGGAGGGAGGCTTGCTGGTTAAGTTACCCGTACTCCATCTTTTGCCATAAACGAAAGGCAGTGACCAAACAGGGAGGATTTGTTATGCTTAGTATGTGTGGGAAAAAGCATTGCTGTTCATGGAAATAAATGGAGAGAAAAATAAGGGAACCTGCACGGTAGGAGGAGAAACATTGGAGAGAAGCATCGTATTTTTTTGATATTGACGGGACGATTTTGGATCAGAACAAAGAGATACCGAAATCTGCGAAGGAGGCCATTGCATCTTTAAAAGAACGAGGGGTCTACGTTGCGATTGCTACAGGTCGTGCTCCTTTTATGTTTAAAGAGCTACGCGAAGAGCTCGGAATTGAGTCCTATGTCAGCTTTAATGGCTCTTATGTCGTATATGAGGGAGAGGTTATTGCCCGATATCCTTTACCTGTTACTAGGCTTCAAGCGCTCGAAGAAGCAGCAAACGGAGCGAAGCATTCAATGGTTTTTCTTGATCACGAAGGGGCTAGCTCCAATCAAGAGCGGGATCCGCTAATATTGGAAAGCATGGCAAGTTTAAAAATGGAGCACCCGCCATTTCAGCCTGATTTTTATCGCCAACGCCAAGTTTACCAAGCGTTGCTATTTTGTAAGGAGCCTGAGGAAGCGTTATACCTTACCGATCACCAGGACTTTAATTATGTGCGTTGGCACGACTTCTCATTGGACGTTTTACCAGGAGGGGGTTCGAAGGCGCGCGGGATCAAAAGGTTGCTTGATCATGTTGCATTAGCACCGGACAAGCTTTTGCGTTCGGTGATGCCTTAAACGATGTAGAGATGTTGTCCTTTGTCGGAACTGGAGTCGCGATGGGAAATGCGCTTGAACAAGTTAAAGACGCCGCGGATTATGTGACGACGGCTGTGGACGAGAAGGGGATTCGGAACGGGTTGATCGAGGTGGGATTGCTTGAAGAATAAGCTGTGAAACGAATGACAGGAAGGGCACTTTGTTAAGCGCCCTTCCTGTTACGATTACAGTGGCTTTTTTAATTGATCCTGAAAACCTTCGATTCGATCGTAGAACATAATTCCGTTCAAATGGTCAAGCTCATGCTGGAAAACAATGGAAACCATTCCACGCAGCCGTAAGGATATATCTTCGCCTTCCAGTGTTGTCGCCTTTATCGTTATTCTTGCGTAACGCGGAACTGTACCGGGGATATCCCGGTCCACGGAAAGACAGCCTTCTCCTCCCTCAAGGTGCGTTTCCTCTACCGAATGGCTGACGATTTTAGGGTTGATTAGTCCGTAGCTGTATAGCTTATCATTCTCGTCGATGACATGGATCGCAAACATTCGTTTAGAAATACCGATTTGTGGTGCAGCGAGTCCGACCCCTGGTCTGAGCTGCTGCTTTTCCGCTATTTCAGGGTCTTGGCTGTTCTTCAAGTATTCGAGCATTTCTCTAAGCGTATTTTTATCCTCTTCAGAGGCAGGAAGCTCTACTTCTTTAGCCACTTCCCGTAATATCGGGTCACCCTCACGGATAATATCCTTCATTGTTAACATATATGTACCACTCCTTTATTTATTTGAACCGATGCTCTTTTTCAGAGGAATAAAGTACAGTCTCTAAATATATAGAAGCTTCTCGTTTGCGTTCAGCTGAACGAAGTCCGCGGTCAAGAGCATTGATGACCGACCAAAGATTACAGCTAGTTTTCTTTTTTATATTTACTTTAAAAAGAATTTAGAAAAATAGCAAGCGGTTTATACAGGGAAGCTAAACTAATTAATAACACGCTAAAGCCTTCTTGTTCGGTCTTATACATTCCACATACACGAAGAAGAGGCTAATATTTATATTTTACCTGATAATTGATAATAAATGATAAGAAAATCCGAGCAAGGGGTATTTTGCTCGGATTCATCATCTGAAATTAGCACTTGCCGAAGCGAGAAGCACCAACAATGATGAGAAGGATAAACAGAACTACAATTAACGCGAAACCTCTTCCGCCGCCACAGTGCCTACGTGACCGCCATAGCCATAACCACCACAAGGGTCGTAGCAGCAGTCTCCGCCATATCCGCCATAATTATTTCCGTACATGCAAATTCCTCCTTTTTCATACCACCGCAATGGCTGCGATTCACTAACTACTGTATGCATTGGATGGAAAAGAGGATTGGATATTTGCCTAAATAAACTAAACTTTTCCTTATCGATATGATAAACCGTTTATGCTATAAGTAGAGTATGATTTAATGACACGAACGTTCCGGGCAAGTGCGGAAAAAAATAGAGGTTCAGCTCATGCTAGCTGAAGTTTATGGGGGCGATAGGAGCTCTATACCCACCTTTTTATAAATTCTACTGTCGCCCGGTTTTCAAGATAAAAGTCCTAAACGGTCATATCAAAGTCAGGATAAAAAAGTATTGTTATTTGTTCTTATTTCATATAATGTGTAAATGGATACCGCAAAGAGAAAAACGAAGAAGGAGGAACCAGCTTGAAACGCAGTTATTTTTTTTCTGCACTTATCTTATCGGCAGGACTGTTAACGGCTTGTGGAAATAATACGACAGAAACGATATATACTCATTTGGAAGAAGCGGTTCAATTGGAAGCCCCTTTTGGCGAACAGCAGGAGCCGCTGCAGCAAGCAGAACAGAAAGAATATGAGCTATATGAAGAAATTATTTCTTTAGGGATGGAACAATACGAGAAGATTGTTGAACTTGCCGATCAAGCATTACAGTCTATAGAAGAGCGAACAGAATTTACAAAAATTGAAAAGGAAAGCCTGCAAGCGAGCTATGATGAGTTCATGCTAATAGAGGAAGTCGTTGATCAGATTGACGATGAAGAAGAGAAAAACTCCTTAACCGCACTTCGAGAGGCCATGGACGCTCGTTATGAAAGCTATCAAACGTTATCAGAATATTACAGTGATGCATTAAGTCAAGATCAGGAATTATTTACGAAGCTGAAGCAGGAAGATTTAACGATGGAAGCTCTTCAGCAGGAGATCGACCACGTTAATGAAATTTATGAAAACGTTGAAGAAGCGAAGGATGATTTTAATCAGGCAACCGAAAATTACAACGAGCTCAAAAAGGCGTATTATGAAACGGCAGGCTTAAACGTAAGTTACGAATAAGATACGGTTATAAATCGAGCCTTCATCTGTCTAACGATGGAGGCTCGATTTTATTGTAACAGGGAAGCGCTTTCGTATGCATGCGCTTGATTTGTCCAAAAATGTGGCTACAAATACTTGATCTGTACTAATAATTTGTTGGATTGATCTATAACACAGGGTAATTTTTAATCGAGCTAACATGAATAAAAAGTGGTTTGTCATGTATCAAGACAAAAGGATTGACGGAATTCGTCAAAATACGGTAGACTTATCAGCGTAGGGTATATTGTATTACTTTTTTTTAGGGAGCACTAATACAGTTTAGATTCATCCAGTGTGGCTTCAGCCGTAAGGAACGAAAAATGCGGAGCTTTTACATTTTATACACTCGTGCAAGCGATAATCGTATTCCGGTAATGCTTGCTATTGATAATGGGTATCCTATGTTAAAGAAGTGTGTCCGCATCGATGGATAGTACGACGAAGTGTACACAAAAGAACGACGTATTTCTCTTTTGAAAAGAAAGGAAGAGGTGAAGGTAGTGAGTGTTAAAACACTAGAGCAAGTCGAAGAACAATTTGAAACATTTCAGATTTTAGATGAAGAAGGAAAAGTGGTAAATGATTCCCAATTGCCTGAACTAAGTGATGACGAGCTGCAAGAAATCATGCGCCGGATGGTCTATTCAAGGATATGGGATCAACGAGCGATTTCATTAAATCGTCAAGGGCGCCTTGGGTTTTATGCTCCTTTTGGCGGACAGGAAGCGTCGATGATTGGTTCACAATTTGCTCTTGATAAAGAGGATTGGATTTTGCCCGGTTATCGTGATATTCCGCAAATTGTTTGGCACGGGCTTCCGTTGTATCAAGCGTTTTTATGGTCCCGCGGACACTTTGGCGGAGGTCAGTTTCCGGAAGGGCTGAATATTACTGTCCCACAAATTATTATCGGTGCACAAATTGTTCAAACGGCAGGAGTAGCATTAGGCCTGAAACGAAAAGGAAAGAACAATATTGCGATTACGTATACAGGGGATGGCGGATCTTCACAGGGAGATTTCTATGAAGGGATGAATTTTGCCGGAGCGTATCGTGCACCTGCTGTTTTTGTCGTTCAGAATAACCGTTTTGCTATTTCTGTTCCTGTTGAAAAGCAGACAGCAGCCAAAACGCTTGCACAAAAAGCAGTTGCTGCAGGAATTGAAGGCATTCAGGTTGATGGGATGGACGTGCTTGCTGTTTATGCAGCGACAAAGCAAGCTCGAGAGCGTGCGCTTAAAGAAGGAGTGCCGACGTTGATTGAGACATTATGCTACCGGTATGGTCCGCATTCAACTTCAGGTGATGATCCGACCCGTTATCGCTCGTCTGATCTTGATGATGAGTGGACGAAAAAGGATCCGCTAGTGCGCTTCCGTAAATTTCTTGAAAGCAAAAAAAATTATGGACGGAAGAGCAAGAAAACGAAACGGTTGAGCAAGCGAAAGAAGATATAAAAAATGCGATTAAAGAGGCCGATGCCGCTCCAAAGCAAAAGGTAACAAATTTAATTGAGCATATGTTCGATGAGTTACCTGTTCATCTTCGCGAGCAAATGGACGAGTACACAGCAAAGGAGTCGAAATAACCGATGGCGCAAATGACAATGATCCAAGCAATTACGGATGCGATGCGTAATGAGCTAAAAACAAATGAAGATGTCCTCGTGTTTGGGGAAGACGTTGGTCAAAACGGAGGTGTATTCCGGGCGACGGAAGGACTACAAAAGGAGTTTGGTGAAGAACGTGTATTCGATACGCCTCTTGCCGAATCAGGAATTGGAGGACTTGCTATTGGCTTAGGATTAACGGGTTTTCGTCCTGTGATGGAAATTCAGTTCTTCGGTTTTTTTGTTTGAGGTTATGGATTCGGTTGCTGGTCAAATGAGCCGCTGGCGTTATCGTTCGGGTGGTACTCAGCATGCTCCGATTACTGTACGCTCCCCCTTTGGCGGCGGCGTGAAAACACCGGAAATGCATGCCGACAGCTTGGAAGGACTAATGGCGCAAACGCCCGGTTTAAAAGTAGTCATTCCTTCAACACCATATGATGCGAAAGGCTTGTTAATTTCGTCGATCCGCGATAACGATCCAGTAGTGTTTCTGGAGCACATGAAGCTCTATCGTTCATTCCGTGGAGAAGTTCCGGAAGAAGAATATACGATCGAGCTCGGCAAAGCGGATATTAAACGCGAAGGAAAAGATGTCACGATTATTACCTACGGCGCAATGGTCCACTCTTCCTTAAAGGCAGCAGAGGAGCTTCAAAAGGAAGGAATCGAGGCGGAAGTGATCGATTTGATGACGGTTAGTCCGATCGATATTGATACGATTATCGCTTCTGTTGAAAAGACGAACCGGGCGATCGTTGTTCAGGAAGCACAAAAGCAAGCGGGCATTGCCGCGAATGTAGTTGCTGAAATTACTGAGCGTGCCATTCTTAGCCTGGAGGCGCCTGTTTTGCGTGTGACGGCGCCGGATACAGTATTCCCTTTTGCTTCAGCAGAGGATGTCTGGCTGCCAGATTATAAAGATATTATTACTAAAGCGAAACACGTAATCGATTTTTAATAAACGAGGGAACTACAGCAAAAAATAAAATTACTATACTGTTTTAAACGTTCATGCTTTTATCCCTGACATATGGTAGGAACACTTCGACCTCAAAAAGGGCATCTAGGCGAGGAGAGGGACCTATAATTCCCCGATGGCTCAGGGAGGTGAAGAAAAACTCTTACTGATGGGAGTTTCTCTTCTAAAGCAAAATGGATTAAAAGGAGGCACTTCGAGTGGCGTATGAATTTAAAATGCCTGACATTGGCGAAGGTATCCACGAAGGTGAAATCGTAAAGTGGTTCGTAAAGCCAGGTGACGAAATTAAAGAAGATGATGTTCTTCTTGAAGTACAAAACGACAAAGCAGTGGTGGAAATCCCAGCTCCTGTTGACGGTAAAATTCTCGAGCTGAAGGTGGAAGAAGGGGCGGTCAGTATTGTTGGCGATGTGCTGGTCACGATCGATGCTGGTGAAGAGCATTCTGCCAATGAAGAAGCACCGACGCAGGAAGACAAAGAAGAAAAGGCAGAGCCTGTCAATAAAGAAACGGTAGAAGAAAGCAAGTCAGAGGAAGAAGCAGATGATGGTGTACGCGTCATTGCAATGCCTTCCGTTCGGAAATACGCGCGTGACAAAGACGTAAATATAAAACAAGTAAATGGCTCAGGTAAAAACGGGCGCATCTTGAAAGAAGACGTTGACGCATTCTTATCGGGTGAGGCCCCTGCAAAAGGTGGGGAAGCCATAAAAGCCGATGAGCCTGAAGAGAAGACACCGGCTAAAGCGAGCGAACCAGTTGCAATTCCGGCTGGTGAGCTGGAGGAACGTGTACCTCTGAAGGGGATGCGAAAAGCAATAGCGAAAGCGATGGTCAATTCAAAGCATACGGCTCCGCACGTAACGCTGATGGATGAAGTCGAAGTATCGGCACTGGTCGCTCATCGCAAAGAGTATAAGGCGATTGCAGCTGAACAAGGCACGAAGCTGACTTACTTGCCGTATGTCGTCAAAGCATTGACGTCTGCGCTCCGCAAATACCCTGCACTCAATGCGTCTGTCGATGACGCCAACGAGGAAATTGTATACAAAAAGTATTTCAATATCGGGGTTGCTGCCGACACTGAGCACGGTTTGTTCGTCCCTGTTATAAAGGATGCCGATCGGAAATCGATCTTTGCCTTGGCAGATGAAATCATTGAGCTGGCAGGTAAAGCGCGCGACGCTAAGCTGGGTGTAGCGGAAATGAAAGGTGGCAGCGCGACCATCTCTAATATCGGATCGGCTCGTGGGTTGTGGTTCACTCCGGTCATTAACCATCCGGAAGTGGCAATTCTTGGTATCGGTCGAATCGAGGAAAAGCCGTTAGTGAAAAATGGCGAGATTGTTGCAGCGCCAGTCATTGCGCTTTCCCTTAGCTTCGATCACCGGGTCGTGGACGGGGTAACCGCGCAAAATGCATTAAATCATATTAAGCGTCTTTTAAACGATCCACAATTACTATTAATGGAGGGGTAAGCAATGGTTGTTGGAGATTTTGCAAATGAAGTAGATACACTCGTCATCGGTTCTGGTCCTGGTGGATACGTCGCTGCGATTCGCGCAGCACAAACAGGGCAAAAAGTGACCATTGTCGAAAAAGGGACGATTGGCGGCGTTTGTTTGAATGTCGGTTGTATTCCTTCGAAAGCACTTATTACTGCAGGGCATCGCTATCATGAAGCAACTAACTCTGATGATATGGGAATTAAAGCTGAAGGCGTTTCTGTTGATTTTTCAAAGGTTCAAGAATGGAAAGCATCAGTGGTTAAGAAATTAACTGGCGGCGTCGAAGGCTTGTTAAAAGGAAACAAGGTCGAAATTGTGCAAGGTGAAGCTTACTTTGCCTCTGAAAATTCGCTTAGAATCATGGATGACAAAGGGGCACAGACGTATAATTTCAAAAATTGTATCATTGCGACAGGCTCGACGCCAATCGAGCTCCCAAGCTTCAAATATTCCGAGCGTGTCATTAATTCGACTGGAGCGCTTGCTCTTAAAGAAGTGCCTAAAAAGATGGTAGTAATTGGTGGAGGCTACATCGGAATCGAATTGGCGGGCGCTTATTCGAATCTAGGTACAGAAATTGCTGTTCTCGAAGGAACAAAGCAAATATTGCCTGGGTTTGAGAAGCAGATGAGTAAGCTCGTTGAGCGTCGACTGAAAAAGAATGGCGTTAGCTTCCATATGGAGGCGATGGCCCAAAGTGTGGAAGAAACAGAAAATGGCGTAAAAGTAACAGCTGAAGTGAAAGGCAAGGAAGAAGTGTTTGAAGCTGATTATGTTCTAGTTACGGTTGGCCGCAAGCCAAACACTGATGAACTCGGCCTTGAGCAAATTGGCGTTGAACTGACTGAGCGCGGTTTAATTAAAGTCGATAAGCAATGCCGCTCAAGCCTAGAGCACATTTTTGCAATTGGGGATGTCGTTCCGGGGCCGGCGTTGGCACATAAAGCATCGTATGAAGCAAGGTAGCTGCCGAAGCAATTGCAGGCGAAAAAGCGGAAATTGACTATTTGGCTATCCCGGCAGTCGTCTTTTCTGATCCGGAGCTGGCCACTGTCGCTACACCGAGAAAGAAGCAAAAGAGGCTGGCTATGATGTCAAGGCTTCAAAATTCCCGTTCGGCGCAAATGGCCGTGCTCTTTCGCTGAATGATGCCGATGGATTTATGAAGCTAGTTACGCGCACGGATGACGGGCTAGTCATTGGCGCCCAAATTGCTGGACCGAACGCATCTGACATGATCGCAGAGCTTGGCTTGGCAATTGAAACCGGTATGACCGCAGAGGATATTGCGTTAACGATTCACGCCCATCCGTCTTTAGGTGAAATTACGATGGAAGCTGCAGAAGTGGCTCTTGGGACACCGATTCATATTATCTCGAAATAAAAAAACGACAAGCGAGTTCAAATTGAACTCGCTTGTCGTTTTTTAGCGAATGAATCAATTGTTAACCGTCCACTATCCATTCATTGGCGCCGTTTTCCCCGCTATTTCCAGAGTGTTCTTCAGCATTTGGAAGATCTCTTCCTTCGAATAAGCTCCTTCTAAGCGTAAGGACACATCGTCGCCATTGAGCACTAGCATCGTCGGAAATTGTTTGACATTATAATATTCAATGGCTTTTTTATCATCGGTATCGACAAAATGAATTGCTGGGAAATGTTCGGGCTGCTGTTGCTGCAATTCCAGTAGTGCGTTGTAATAGTCGTTTTCGACAGCAACCGAATTGATATCCGAGAACAATACAGCAATCGTCTCGTCTTCGACTCCTTCGATAGGGCTGTCCGCATAAGATGCCTGCGAGACACACGACGATAGCACAAGAATAGAGAAGTAGAAAACACTGAGAATCGCTTTTCTGCCCATGTCACATCACTTCCTTGTAGAAATACGAGTGAATCGTACTCATGTCCATTCTAGCATGGCTCAATAAAAATAGGTCGTCAGTAACAGAACTGTAATCAAATAGAAATAGTACTTTTTTTATATTGAAATCTCGTTGAAAGAAGCTCATCAAAGTCTATCTTTGACGAGCTTCTTTTCGTTATTTTTGGGGCTTTTTCTTATAACTTGCCTTTAACGCAGATTTTTCCTTTTGATATTCTTTACGTACTTGCTTAAGCATGGCCAACTCTTTTTTTAGCTCAGCCCTTTCATGGCTTATCCGTTCTTTTTCGGAAGCAAGAGTCGGTTTTTCTTTGAGCAGGGCTTTCATTAATGAGACGATCATGAGAATCATAATAATCGTAAATGGAAGAGCTGCAATAATCGCGACGGTTTGCAGCGCTTCGAGCCCTTGCTCAGAAGTTAGTAATACAGCAGCTGTTCCCGAAATGATTAGTCCCCAGACAAATTTGACTGAATTAGCCGGGTTCAGGTTGCCGTTGGACGTCTGGATTCCAAGGACAACAGTCGCCGAGTCGGCTGACGTAATAAAAAAAGGACGAAATAAGCAGGACAGCGATAATGGAAATAAACACTCCGAGCGGGAAGTTCTCTAAGACTGCAAACAAGGCGACTTCCATGCCCGCATCAGACATAAGCTGAAAGATATCGGCAATTCCTTCACGCTGCAAAAAGATGCCCGTTCCTCCGAAAACGCTGAACCAGAGGGCGCCAAAAAGCGCAGGAACGGCTAATACGCCAATAACGAATTCCCGGATCGTTCGCCCTCTAGAAACACGAGCAATAAAAGAGCCGACAAACGGTGCCCATGAAATCCACCATGCCCAGTAGAAAATCGTCCAGTCATCAACCCAAGTGCTTTCTGGGTTGTAAATATCTAGTCGAAAGCTCATGCCGAGTAAATTTTGTAAGTAGCTTCCTACCCCTTGGGTAAATACACCCATAATATAGCTTGTCGGACCTAGAAAGAGGATAAAGAGCATTAGGAGTATCGCAAGGTAAACATTGACGTTACTCAATATTCGGATCCCTTTGTTTATTCCGGTATGGGAAGAAATCATAAATAATACGGTTACGACGATGATCACAATAAGCTTTAAAAATTGCTCGTTCATATTAGCAATCGGTGGGCTGAGGTAGCCGAGTCCGGCAGAGATTTGAGCAGCGCCAAACCCTAAGGAAGTAGCGACACCAAAAATCGTGGCGATTACAACTATGACATTAATCGTCGTTCCGATTCCCCCGTTTACTCGTTCACCGAGTAGAGGCTCAAATACAGAACTCATTAAGCCTGGACTTTTTTTTCGGAAGCTAAAATATGCAAGCGCTAACGCTACGACTGAATAGATCGCCCACGGATGGAGTCCCCAATGGAAAATGGAGTAGCGCATCGCCTCCCCTGCGGCTAGATTCGAGCCCGGTACTGCCGAAGGAGGCTCAAAGAAATGATAAAGCGGCTCAGCGACTCCCCAAAAAAACGAGTCCGATTCCCATCCCAGCAGTAAACAGAAACGCAAACCAGGTCAAGTAACTGTATTCCGGTTTTTCATTCGGTTCCCCAAGCCTTATTTTTCCAAATGGACTAAAGATCAAGTATAGTGAAAAAAATTAAAAATGCTGTCGCGGATAACAGATAAAACCAACCTAACTCATGTGTAATAAAAGCTTGAATCGATGTTGTCACCATATTCATGTGTGCTGGTGCAAGTACGCCCCATGAAATAAAGGCAACGGCAATGATTACTGAAATAATAAAAACGGCAGTAAGTTTGTGCATTTGATTCGATCACCTTTCATTTTTTGACAGTCACTCTCTATTAAAACATAAATAGTAGACGAACAAAAAAAATTTGTCGAAGGTTTAATCGTATTGTAATTTTGTTGAAAAGACATATTGGGGATATGCTCTCTCTTCGATCGAAAAACGGCGTTCGTCAAAGGTGACCAATGCTAGCTCTTCAAGTACGCGTTGCAGTGAGAGAAGTTCGTGACATAGCTGATAGACGCACGTTTCCTTCGCAGAGTGGACTTTTTTTTAACTGTTCTAACCTTTTGATATGGACATAATGTTCTGTCTTTATTTGATGAAGCGGATCAGAAATGATCCGCGCAAATGATTGAACGCCCTCTTTTACACGTTCCTTTTCATCTATGCTGATTTGTTCATTTGTGCGAATATGGCAAATGCGCTCCAAATGGAGCAAAATCATCGTTAAATAATCAAGCTTTTTTTTCAAATAATCAAAGGACCTTTTTTTCAAATATGGATGCCCTGCGGTAGTTCCATTCGGCTTGCTGAAACTCTGTCAAAAGATAGCATTGATGCAATTCCTTTTGCAAGGTACGATAAATGCTCATTTGCTCCCGTCCATATCCATGTAACCATTGCTCGAGCGTACTTTCAAAAATAAAGGATGCTCGCCCGAAGATATCAGTGACGTTTGACACGAGAATCGGCCCAAATTTTGGCGGGAGGATAATAAAGTTAATGAGGATCGAAACGGTAATCCCAAGCGAGGTTCCCGAAATACGAGTGATGAAGTCGGTGAACACATTCTCGCTCATTCCGGGGATCATCGCTACGGCTGTTAGTGTGGCAACTAATGTGCCACGATCGAGCTTTAGCTTTGCCGAAATCGTAATCGTCAGGATTGCCACGACGGCATAAGTAAAGGGATTTTGGCCGAGTAGATAATTGATTGTAATCGCAAAAGCAGCTCCCAGAGCAGCTGCAGGCAGTCGAACCAAGCCTTTTTTTCAATGAATCGACAGCTGTAGGCTCAATCGTCATAATGGCAGTAATTACGGCATACGCCGGGGGAAGCCCGAGAAGATGGCATAGTGATGCTGTCACAAATACAGCGATTCCCGTTTTTACAACACGCCTTCCAATCCATACTCGATGCATGACTACTCCCTCAATTCATAATAATGAAGCACATCCTTCAAAATACCGCTAAAAGTGGGTCAATGCTCCTCAATGGTTTCACGTATCGCCCTTAGTATGAGACGTTTGTCCTGATATTATTCGACTTCTAGTTTGTGAGAGTAAATTTTGTTATTATGGTAACGTGGAAAATGATGGGAGAAAGCATATCTTGAGATCACACACTTATAGCTGATTTTGACTGGAGAGGATGTAGGAAATGAAGCGTTTATCGTGGCTATGCGCTACTTTATTGCTACTTGTAGGCTGTAACGGACAAGCAAACGAGGAATTGGAGCAACAGGAGGAAGATGAAGTAGTTATAGAAGAAGCAGAGGAAGACAATGAACAGATAGAAGAGGAGAGTGAGTTAACGGAAGAAAGCATCGTAGCCGTAGAAGGAGAACAAGAGGAGCCGGAACCGGTGTATGAGATTAATGAAAACTCCGCTGTTGTTCCGATTGATGAGGCCGATGAGCAGGTCGTTTTGCTTACGATCGATGATGCGCCCGATCAGCGTGCAGTTGAGATGGCAGAAACGCTACGGGAGATGAACGCAGAGGCTATTTTCTTCGTGAACGGACATTTCATTCTCGATCAAGAAGGAGAGGAGAAATTAAAGGCCATTTATGACATGGGGTTTGAAATTGGTAACCATACGATGAGTCACCCCGATCTCACCGAGATTTCTGCCGAGCAGACGCGTGAAGAGATTATCGAATTAAACGACCGGATCGAAGACATTATTGGTGAACGTCCTCGCTTTTTCCGAGCGCCGTACGGAAAATACAGCGATTTATCAAAAGAAATTATTGAAGAGGAAGCAATGACCTTTATGAATTGGACTTACGGGTACGATTGGGAAAGCGAGTACCAATCAGCCGACAGTTTGGCCGACATTATGGTAAATACCGAGCTTCTTGCGAATGGTGGCAACCTTTTAATGCACGATCGCGACTGGACAGCAGATGCGCTGCAGGACATAGTGAACGGCTTGCGCGAAAAGGGGTATCACTTTGTCGATCCGAGGGAAATTAAATAACGAGAAAGCTTAACAGCTTCAACCGGTAACGATTGAAGCTGTTAGCATAATAATTTCCTATACGATCGCCGTATGCTCTTTAATTACGCGTAACGTCTCGAAGGTATCGTCCTCTGGACCTTGCACAGGCAAGCCAACTTTCAGGTTTTTTTCTAATATAAGCAAGGTTATCGTCTGAAATGATTTCACCAGGAATTAATACAGGAATTCCCGGTGGATAAACCATAATAAACTCGGCGATCGTTCGACCGGCTGACTCGTCAAAAGGAATAACTTCAGTTTCGGAATAAAAGGCGTCACGCGGTGAAAGGGCGAGAACAGGGATATCCGGAATATAGATAGCCGATTTCGCACAGGCAGCTGGTTTGTTACGATAATCCTTGGACAGCTGGGTGAGTGCACCGATGAGCTGGTCGACTTCGAGCTCAGTATCTCCGAAGGAAACGATACAAAGGATATTGTACAAATCGGATAGCTCGACTTCAATGTTGGCATGATCTCTTAGCCATTTTTCGACCTCATACCCGCTAATGCCTAAACTTTTCGTTGAAATAATTAGCTTTGTCGGATCGAAGTCAAAAGTGGCTTTTGAACCGAGAATCTCTCTTCCAATGCAAGAAAGGCCGGGAATATAATTAATTTGTTGCCGCGCCAGCTCTGCCAGCTCGAGTGTTTTCGAGAGAAGCTGTTCGCCTTCAATAGCAAGCCTTCTTCGAGCAACGTCGAGCGAAGCTAATAATAAATACGAGGTTGAGGTTGTTGTCAGCATGCTAATTATCGATTGAATCCGATTAGGAGAAACAAGCCCTTCCCGCACATTCAAAATAGAGCTCTGGGTTAAAGAGCCGCCGAGCTTGTGAACGCTCGTTGCTGCCATATCGGCACCAGCCTGCATGGCTGATAAAGGGAGCTCGTCATGAAAGTGAATATGAACACCGTGTGCTTCATCAACGAGAACGGGAATCTCATAAGCGTGAGCCAGCTCGACAATCTTTTTCAAATCACCGGCAATACCGAAATAAGTTGGGTTAATGACGAGAATTCCTTTAGCATCGGAATGTGCCTGTAACGCTCTTTCGACAGCATCGGTTGATATCCCATGAGAAATTCCAAGCTCAGGGTCAATTTCGGGATGAATAAAAATTGGCGTTGCCCCAGAAAAAAATGATCGCAGACATGATCGATTTATGAACGTTTCGAGGCACGATTAATTTATCTCCAGGGCCGCACACAGACATGATCATCGTCATGATCGCACCGCTCGTACCTTGGACGGAAAAAAAAGGTATGATCCGCACCAAACGCTTCTGCCGCCAAGTCTTGCGCTTCCTTAATTATCCCACGAGGATGGTGGAGATCGTCGAGCGGTTCGATATTGATCAGATCAATCGCTAGCGCATTTTCCCCAATAAACGAACGAAATTCGGGATCGATGCCGGCCCCTTTTTTTATGACCAGGAATATGAAATTGGGTAGGTCGTTTTTCTGCATGATTACGAACCCCGTTAAATAACGGAGTGAGCTGCTGTCGTGACAATAAAGGTCACCTCTTTAGATGAAATTATCCAACCGTATGGATGCGAAGTTTTTTTAAAAACAAACCTGAGTATACCAAATAGTTCGCCCAGTTGTATAGCAAAATTTTTTCCAAACCGTCACATTTGAATCGGAGTCGCAGCGGTATGGTATACTAGGGCACGTGGGCTTCACGCAAGCGTACATGTAATTCCCCCATTTTGGGAAAATGAGGAAGACGAGGAAGGGTGCAATTGAAAATGGGAACGGAAATGCCAATTTCGCTACATTGGTCGACCGAGGAAGTTGTTGATGCGATTCATTTCTTTCAAGCGGTAGAAAAGGTGCACGGGGAAGGGATGAAGCGTGAATCTTTCCTTGAATTGTACCGGCGCTTTAAAGAAATAGTACCGTCGAAAAGCGAAGAAAAACAATTGTTTAAACAATTTGACAAGCAGACAGGAGTGTCTTGCTATCATGCTGTTAAACGAGCGAAGGAACAGGAACAAGGAAGCATAGTTAGGCGCTAACTAATTCACCAAAACAAATTCATCGATAGGATGAAAGCGTACGTTCCCAGCATCTTAAGTCCATACCTCAACAGGAGAGAATACCGCTAATTGCTTAGAAAAGAACTAGCTCCTATTATTTTTAACAATGATAAAGAGTCCTTCATCATTACCTAAAGGAGTAAAGCTCTCACTGGCATCTTCCCAGCTCTCAAACCTACACGAATCAATTGGCGAACGAGTGGAAGTACCTTATTTGCGACAATGCCAATCTCACTAATGTTTAAGAAATCATTCGCGGAGAAGCTCGATTCTTTCTTATTCTTCAAATGTCGCGCAATAAGTTCAACAATGATTCCCCGCAAGGTCTTCAAAGTAGATCGACTCCGCATTCTAGCTGTTAAAAAAAGACTTCATCTGTCCCATTTTCGGTGTTAAGCGTAACAATTTCTTTGATCCATTTTCTTCGCTTCACCCAGCTTATTACTCGGAATCGTAATGGCAAAGTGATAAAAAGGATCCTCTACCATATGATCTGATCCTCATTAAACTGTAACTCTGTTTCACCGACTTTTACTGAAAATCGATTCTCTTCCTCTATGACTAGAGTAAGCTTCAGCTCTTTTGTATAAAATTCCTTCATACGATTAATCTCGTTCGTGAGCAAGACTATCCTTTGAAATTTCATTTCTCTTTACCCCCTTGAGCCTTTTCTTGTCAATTCCTTGTAAGTAATATTTGTTGAAATTAAATGAGCACAATGAATGGTAATGACTACAACTTTAGTCGTAATCTAGCCCTTATTTTTGTCATGAAACTAGAATTCGTCTACTCGTTCGTTAAAAAAGTCTAGTGAAGAAGGCGAATGTACAGTTTGATCAGACCGGCATGGTGTCCCGACCTCATGGAAAATCAGCAGATGGCAAGGGCTTGTCAAAATCGAGTTTAAAATGAAAGGTGGTCATTATGCAAATCTATTTAATGCTTCTATTCTCCGAATATAGCTTCTCATGAAAGAAGGCGTGGTTTAAGATAAAGCATAGGAAGAAGCAAACGAAATTTATATATCGAGAAAGTAAAAATAATGTTACTTGAAGGGAGGGGCCGCTTTGCGAAGTATTCTAAAAAAATCTTTTTTTTACGGCAATGGCATTTATCTCGATGTACATTATTATCGGTTGTAATGGAGAGGCGTTACAAATTCATGATCACGCAGATTCTCTCCCTCCACCCGAAACGCTTGCTGAGTATGTTGATAATTCAGAAGTCGTTGTTAAAGGTCGCTATACAGAAATGTTAGACAAAGTAAATATGATTGCAGAGGATGAGAAAATGCAAATACCTTCTAGTGATTTCTATGCAGAAGGTCATGTCTACGAATTTACCGTCACAGAAGTATTTAAAGGAGAGCCGACCGAACTTATCTCTGTCATACTTCCGTTTAAAGAAGTAATTGATATTTTTGATGACAATGGCAATCATGTTGATGAAATACACATTGAAAGCTCGAATATGAAAAACCGGATCAAGATAAAGAATATATTCTTTTCATAAATGAAAATTACATTGTAGATAATGGATATAGTTTGTCAAGCGAACTTTTCCAAATCAAAATAAATGATGAAGATGATATTCGCTTCGTTTCAAAGCGAGTGGAAGGTCAATTTGGTGAATCGTTAGAGATTGAATTTGAAGAGGGAGAAAGTCATGCTGAAATAAAAAGGGAGTTCAGAGACAGTAAACCAATCGATTACTATGAAGAAATTAATGTATTTGAAAATTTATTAGAAGGTATGAGTTTGTCTGAATTAGAAGAACAGCTAAGGGGATTTTAGCTTCTCATTTTTCGCCTTTAATACCGTTTCGCCTTGATTAGATAAAGGCAGCGTTCTTTTTCGTGCGGACATACGAGCCTGAGGGGAGCCAAGTCCAGCAAAACGAAAATTGGGTAAAGTATGCCTTTCTCTGATGGCAGATTCGCATTTGTTGTGCCTGATTGAATCGAAAAGACTTAATAGTTATTGTTAGGAGGATGTACCGGCGATGCCAAAGAGTTTCAGCCATTTCTAGACGCTCCAGCTTGGTAAAGCGAGTTCGCTGCACAATTTTAGTATGGTCATTCGCCCTCTTTAAAAGTTATAATAGATGGACAAGGCGAAGGAACGCCAGGATTAAATGTTTAATCGGGAGAGAGTGCATCATGGCGAATAAGAAGCGAATTATTACTTTTATGACGATTGTAGTTTGTGTATTCCTCGGTTCTTGCAATCCGGAACGTGACGAAAATTCCCCTTTATCGATTCTGTTTTTCGCAGATCTTCCAATGGACTATACCGAAAAGCTCGAGCAATATATTGAAAGCGATGTTGCAGGAATGGTTGAAGCTGAGGTGAGCTTTCAAGCCCAGCCAGTATTTGCCGAAAAGCTTTTACTGGAGATGGTTGCAGGTGAAGGTGATATATACATAGTCGATGAAACGTTAGTGAATACCATTTTTGATCCGGTGGGACTTGTTGCATTGGATGATTTGGTTGACACAGAAGAGGAGCGGGAGGCAGCTAAGCCCTATTTGGACTATGCTGATGAGAACGCTACTGAAAAGCAGCTGTTCGCCATCCCGTTGGACGAAGAAAGTCAACTGCTGAAACAACTAGAGCTCGACCAACCGCCAAATATGATCGCTGTTATATTAAAGCGTAGTCCTCATGTCGATGAAAGCTTAACAATATTAAAATCATTGATGTAAGGAGACGGAGCCTCGTTTTAGCATCATCGGGAAGTCCACAGTGATATCCTAGCTGCTATACTTATCGATCATTTGAGAAGAAGCTAAAGCACGCCTTAATCGTAAGGTGTGCTTTAGCTTCGGGGACGGAGTCTTTCTTAGCTGTGAACGAGAGCCGCTTTTTGTGCTTCCTGATAAAGTGGCAGGACGGTTTTAAATGTATCCTCGATCGTCGCTAGCAGTTTTGGACCATCAGCCAAAAGCGCTTCATCGCGATTAATGTGAATTCCGCACAGTAGCTCGGCCTTTTTTACGTCTCGCAGTCGTTCAAAAATCGCGCCTAACTCCTTTTTTGACAAAGCGCCGTTTTTTTCGGCTTCTGGCTTCATATGGTCAATCGACCAGACAAAATCTGCCGGGATCGTTTTTTTTCCATTTTCCCGTATTTTTCAACAACCGTCTAGCCAGTGCACTTTTATTCTGCGCCTCGTAGATGAGAGCGAACCAGACGAACAAATGGGAATGGAACAGCCCTACTTGAAAGTGGGGAAGCATTTTATATCCACGCTTGCTGCTAGCAAAGGCAACCCATGTATCGGTGGGAGGATTGACGGTTCGTCTCGCATGCCTTGCGATATGAATATGTATTTCATCACCTGTTAATGAGGATAAAGTGGGTGCAATGTCTTCTCCAATCGCCTGAAATTTCGGCTGTATCCGCTCTTGTAATGCCTTCATCCTCGGTTCAAGCCCCTCGATAGCAAATACATCAAAATCTGCTTGAGTAAAGCCGTGAAAGTTCATCAAATCATCTCCTTATTGTTACAGGCCGTTAAAAGTGAATGACCGCTTTTAACAATACAAATAATTGTCCTTTATTATCGTACCACATTGGAACGTGTTTTACCCTTGATGCACTTTTAAGGTGGAGCGAACGTTTTTCTATTCGATTTGTTGCATTTTTGGCTTCAAAACATATGCTATACTACTAAACACATGAGCTGGCTGAAACGTCTCGTCAATTTAAAGTAAAACTTTAAAAAAGGAGTGCAAAAAGAATGAAACAGGTCATTCAGGCGCTGAAACGAGCGGATGCGAAGAAACGAATTTCAGTACTGCGACTTGAAATTAACTATGAGCTTGCAATGCTACACGAAGCGCTAATCGAAGAAGATACAGACAAGGTGCAAAATAGCAAACAAAAGCTTGAAAGGCTAAGGCAGGAATGGATTGAGCTGGAAGCAGGCTGCTGCTCAAGCGTTAAATAACGTTTTTGCAAAAAAAACTCCTTGAACAGCATGATGCTCATGTTATGTAATGCGAGCCGCCGGGCTATAGTTCAGCTGTACACTGGCCGATTATCGCTCATCTAGCAATAAAGACGAGAGAATGGCGTAAAAAAAACCGGGCTGTTGCTTTTACATTGCCCTATCAATATCA
>BAXO01000053.1 GCA_001310555.1 Bacillus sp. JCM 19058 | reverse complement strand
CACTTCCGACGTTTTAAACAGTTGTTCATCACCTCCAAAAAACAAGAACGCACATTCCCTTTTTGTGTTATAATAAATGTTAGATATTCAATGAAAGTACAAGCAAGGCTCGTATCGATCGACCAGGCAAAAACTCTTGTAGCGTCGGTAAGTGATAATTGCTTTAAGCTCGAGTCGCTCTGTCATTTCCGCTACTAATCATCAAAATAGCGGTGTCATGGCTTAGGCAAGTACGCCGCTACTTGTCCTCGTCTTTCAGGAAGGGATCAATTGACAGCTAGCATATACGGACGCCCTCAAAGAGATTAATTGGCGGTGCAGCTTTCGTTAAAGCAGGAAGCGGTAGGAAAAAGAGTCACAAATAAAAAAAAACGAAAAGGCGGTGCTAAAGCTGTGACACGAAAAATAAAAGGACCTTACAATTTCGATCTTGTCCTAGATAGGCTCTCTCTCGATCCACTTCATAACGTGGACAAGAAGAAACGGCAAGTGAAGGTTCCGCTCTATATGAATGAACAGGCATGCGTAGCCACTGTACAAGCTGTCGGTACGAGCGAAGCCCTGAATTCAAGATCGAGTGTGATCATAAAAGCCATGAGCAAGTTATCGCTCGCTTAACAGATATTTTCCAATGGAATGTTGACCTAACACAAATCGACGCTCATTTTGCCAAAACGAGCCTTCATTCGATTTTTGCCGAGCATTATGGCACACCGCTTGTACTCGATTTTCATCCTTACCATTGCTTGCTCAAATGCATCGTTCACCAACAGCTGAACCTTTCATTTGCTCATACCTTGACCGAGCGCTTCGTAAAAACATACGGCTTCGAGCAAGACGGTGTATGGTTTTACCCTCAGGCTGAAACCGTTGCTGCACTTACGGTTGAGCAATTGCGCGAACTGCAATTTAGTCGAAGGAAAGCTGAATATGCGATAGGGGTTGCTAAAGAGGTCGTAAACGGAAGGCTCAACTTTGCAGAATTAGCACAGCAATCGAACGAAGAAATAACTAAGCAGCTCATTCGGCTGCGCGGCGTCGGTCCTTGGACTGTTCAAAATTTTCTCATGTTCGGATTAGGAAGGGCAAACCTTTTCCCAGCAGCAGATATCGGCTTGCAAAATGCGTTAAAATTCCATTTTCAATTAGATCGTAAGCCCACTCTCGCCGAGATTGAACAATATCAGCAGGAATGGGAGCCTTATTTGAGCTATGCTTCGCTTTATTTGTGGCGCAGTATCGAACCAAAATAAACTTGATGAAAGGGATATGACAACCGGCACAAGGCTCCACCTGTTTGTCATATCCCTCTGTTTTACTGCCTATTTTAAATCGAATAACGAATGTAATGTTGCTGCTGCTTCCGACGGTTAATCGTCCTAACGCCATGTGTCAGCTGGGGCTTGCCATATTTGAACATTGGCGGGTCCAACTCCAAATAGACGAAGTCTTGATAACGGATAAGCTCTCTTTCTGTTCAGCAAAGGTTTTGAAGATGTGGTACTACGTTCAATATCAGTCTATTGAAAATGCGTTTCCAGCACCTTTTTCACCTTTTCGGTCACATAATGGCTGCCACCACGACCTTCGACATCTTCAATCATCATTAACACGAGCAGCTCAGGCTCGTCAGTATTCAGTGCAACAAACCATCCATTTTCTTTTCCGTCTTCTCCCTGACTAAGCTTATATTCCGTTGTTCCTGTCTTTCCTGCCAATGGAACGCCGTCCAGCTTTACATCTGAAGCGGTTCCGTTCGGATCCTCCACCACCCTTTCGATGGTTGTCAATAAACCTGCTGCGTTTTCAGTGCTAATGACGCTCTCCTTCCAAAAGCCGTTTTCCTGCGATTCGTCCTGAATTAAATTCGGAGCAACAATCGAACCTTCATTGACGAAAGGAGTATAAAGTAATGCTAAATGAAGCGGTGTGATGAGTAAATCGCCTTGGCCATATCCGGTATCTGCTAAAAGGATGTCCGAGTCGAGCGATTCCTCTGCAAAGGTTGAGGCAGGCATGCCATACGGAAATGGTAACGATTCTTCAAATCCGAGATTCCGGAAGCCTTCTTCAAGTACGCCCGCCCCCATTTCAAGTGCCATTTTAGCGAAGTAAATATTATCCGAGTATATCATTGCATCTGTTAAATTTAATCGTTCCAATTTGCTAGAGACTCGATTGACACGATAATTTCCCCACGAGGAATCCTTTTGCCAGCTGCTCCCCTCGATCACGAGTTCTTCAGCCGGATCCCAGCCGTTTTCAAGTGCGATTGCAGCTGTAATCGGCTTAATGCTAGAGCCAGGGGCGTATCGCTGTGTAAAACGGTTGAGTAGCGGCTTCGCCTCATCTTCATTTAACTGCTCCCAGCTTGCTTGAGTAATTCCGAGAACAAATTCATTTGGATTATAGGCAGGTGCGTTCGCCAGCGTGAGGACATCGCCGTTTAACGGGTGCATAGCTACCGCTGTCCCGGCATCGTCCGCCATTTCCGAATATATACTTTGCTGCAGCTCTGCATCAATCGTTAAAGTGATTGTCTCACCATCAACCGCTTCTTTTTGTAGTAAAACATCCTTTCGTTGGCCATCCTCCCCCTCGATATAAATAACTCCTCCCGGCTCTCCTTTTAACCGATCTTCGAATATTCTTTCGAGTCCCGATTTCCCTATTACCGAATGTTCATTGTAGTCGTTTGAATCGAGTTCCTCTAGCTCCTCTGCCGTAATCGTCCCAATATACCCGGTTAAATGAGCAGCAGCTTCAGCTAGTGGGTATTCTCTTGCTGCGGCTTCCTGATAAGCAACGCCCGGTAGTTCTGTTGCCGTACGCACCAGTTCATTTTCCGATTTCGGGACGCTCGTAATCGGTACAAACATATTAGGTTGAACCCAATCCTGGTTTAAAATAGCTGTTAACTCATCCTCGTTGAATGGTAATAGCTCCGTTAACGCTTCAATCGTTTCGTTCTCTTCACCTTCCATATTCTCGGGAATAAAACCAATGCTTAAGGCTGAGCCGTTTATCGCCAGCCCCTGCCCATTCCGATCGACGATTTCTCCTCTTTCCGGCTGGAGCGCTTGCACTCGCACGGAATCCTCTGCCTTCAATTGCGGGACGATCATCGTCGGCTCCCAGTCAATCGTCCATACGCTTTCCTCTTCCCACTCCTCTAATTTGAGAGTCATTAGTCCTTGGTTCGTCAAAGGACCAAGAAACGTATGTATCACCTGCTCAAAAGGAAGCGCCGCTTCCTCTTCCAGCTGCTCTGGATCAGCTTCGTCATCAGCCGTTAGGTGCAATTCGACTTCCCCCACCTGAATACCTTCGTAAATCCGGCTATACCGTTCGACAAAGAGCTCCTGCGTGATTGATTCTTTTGCCTCATTACTTAATAGTTCATACATTTGCTCGTATTCCTGGTTTGACAAATGTTTTGAAAATTGGTTAAAAGCTTCTTCAGGAGTCGGAGGTTCTTCATTACAAGCGGTCATAATGAGTAAAAATGAAGCCGCGCTGGCCAAATAACTAATTTTTTTTATCATAATGACTCCATCCCTCTTCTCATTTTTTTTCATATATTCATTATAATACAGGATGACTTCCGAAAGCCGAAAATTATTTGGAAAAGCTTATTTTTTTATCGAGATTATTTCGCGTGAACAGCACTCATTCTTTTTCCTGCTATACTATGTCGATATTCATCACATCAACAATTGATAGTACGAGTAACAGCCATAAGTATTTGAACAAAAATGTCCAAACTTTTTGACATGCTTATTCGTTTTGTTTTATAATTATGTCCAAGTCTTTTGACATAGGTGATGAAATTGAAAAATAAAATTAAAGCGATACGGAAGAAGCTGGGGATTACGCAAGAGAGGCTTGCCAAGGAATGCGGGGTCGTTCGACAAACGATAAACTGTATTGAGAATGATAAATATGACCCTACGCTGGAATTGGCATTCAAATTGGCTGAAAGATTAAAAGTAAAGGTGGATGATTTGTTTATTTATGAAAAAATTTAATTCAAATTATATGATAACGATGAAAGATATTGTAAAGGAAGGGAATCCAATACTTAATCAAGCGACACACAAAGTCCCGCTACCTCCTTCTCAAGATGATAAGGAAACATTAATTTGCATGCTGAACTTTTTGAAAAATAGTCAGGAGCCCGCTCTCGCCAAAAAAAATACAAATTACGTGCAGGAGTCGGTTTATCCGCAAATCAAATCGGTTTAAATAAGCAAATGTTTGCAGCGTATTTAACGGATGAGAGAGGGAGAGAACACGAATATACGCTGATCAATCCAAAAATAGTCAGCCATTCCGTATCCATGATTTATTTGCCACAAAGCGAAGGTTGCCTCTCGGTTGATCGTGAGATAATAGGTTATGTTCCAAGGTATGAGCGGATAAAAGTGAAGGGATTCAATGTATTGGGAGAAGAGATATTTTTAAAACTCAGCGGATATCCTTCAATTGTTATTCAGCATGAAGTCGACCATTTAAATGGAATTATGTTTTACGACCGTATAAATAAAGAAAACCCATTTAAACTACCTGAAAACAGTAAAAGCTTATATTGAAGTTCTCCTTCATATGTTGCGAGCTGTGTAAGGATGGGATTGGCTGTTCCAACAGATCATCCTTTCACTTTCCTAATAATTTAAAAAATATCCCCTCTCCCCGATTGGTTCAACGAACTGTCAGTGGGCAGAAACCCCACTGACGTATCCAAACTGATCGGGACAAGCCCTTAAAGTTTCCCCTCCTACCCTACTTGAAGGCAGCATTCACTTGTAGCAGAGGGAGTCGATAAGCTTGTACTTGTGCGAAGTGGTGCGCGCCAATAAGAATCTTACACTGCACTAATTTGCCGGCTTCAGTCCGCTATTCCTTTGTCTTTAATGGTTCAAGCTTCGCCTCAATCTGGTCGCGCTGCTCTTCAAAATAGGGAGGCAAAGCCAGTGCTTCCCCAAGAGTTTCAAACGGCTCATCAGTTTCAAAGCCAGGTCCGTCTGTCGCCAATTCAAACAAAATGCCGTTTGGTTCACGGAAATAAAGTGAACGGAAGTAATACCGTTCGACAAAGCCAGAATTCGGTAATCCGAGCTGTTCTATCCGTTCCACCATTTGTGCATTTCTTCATCGTTCTCGACTCGGAAAGCAACGTGATGCACACTCCCCCGGCCCGGGCGTTCCCGCTGCAAATCATTTCGCGTTTCGAGGTGAATTTCAGCCCCAGTGCCTCCTTCCCCCGTTTCGAAAACACGAATCGGCTCTTGTCCACCCTCAAGCGCAGCAAACTGACGCGTCTCACGAAAGCTTAATACATCTGTCAAGGTTTTAGCGGTTAGCTCTGGTCGTGAAACCGTAAGCATTACTGGACCTAGCCCGTAGATTGCATGCTCCTTTGGAACAGAGCTTTTTCCCCAGGCGTTTCCACCTGCAACTCCACGATTGTTTCATCAGAGACGAGGATAAGGCGCTGATTTTCGAAGTCCTGAAAGGGCAAGGCTGCTCGTCCACTGTGACGGGTAATGTCCCCATGATCCACCCGATGCTCTTCAAAACGTTTTTTCCAATAATCGAGTGACGCATCCGATGGCACACGTAAAGATGTCGCAGTAATACTGTTCGTCCCTGTATACGTCCGACCAGCATTCGGGATTTCAAAAAAATGTTAAATCCGTTCCTGGATTTCCCCGTTCATCTGCATAAAACAAATGATAAACAGACGTATCGTCCTGGTTTACCGTTTTTTTTGACAAGCCTCATTCCAAGAACCTTTGTATAAAACTCAAAGTTCTTTCTTGCATTGGCTGTAATGGCTGACACATGATGCTGACCTTTTAATGGCTTCAATTTCACACACTCCTTATTTTGTTTATTGTAGTTTTCTTAATAATCGAAGCAGCTGCTTTTGTTCTTCTTTACTTAAACCTTGCAATTGCTTAGCCTGAAAACGCTCCTGCTTCGGAACGACTTCTTGAAATAAAGCCATCCCTTGCGACGTTAATGAAATTAATTTGGTTCTCCAATGCTGCTCTCTTTGAATTAAGCCTGCCTTTTCTAACCTGGCCAGTGATTGGGTCACATTGCCTTTTGTAACGAGCAGCTTCTCAGCAAGCTCCTTTTGTGACAGAGGCTGTTGTTTTCCGATTTGTATGAGGGCATCAAATTGTGGGGCAGTCAATCCCCATTGACTTAAATGCTTCGTGGATGCTCGGACATTTGAATGATATAAGCGGGCCAGCCTAATCCAAATTAAAAGGCTATAGCGTTCTTCCTGTGATAAGTATTCTGCCATGTACTCCCTCCTACTCATCTTAGTTTAGTACTAAACTAATAAAAAGTAAAGAATTCTGCTTCCTCTATTTTTTATAAAAACGCGTGATTTTAATCTTCGGGGAAATAAAAATAACCGATTGGAGAATAAAGGATGTGTCATTCACATAGGAAATGAGGGGTACGTCATATTTAAGAAACCGCTTGTCCCGCCAGCATAACGTTTACGGAAATTTTCATCATTATGAAGTTATTATAATTTGGAATCGAGATGTGTAAGTTGACGACGTATTGAAGTTCTGGCCGCAACGATGATCACGAAAGTGGACAGCCATGACAATCATGCGTACTGGAAGGAAATTTTTAATGTAACTGCTCTGTGCTGCATCAAGCTGGGCCCGTCCGAATTCGGCGTTCCAAGTGTCTTGTCAAAAATGTCGATTAAAAAAGACCCTTATTGGGTCTTTTTTAAAATTATGCTTTTTGAACGTTAGACGCTTGCTCGCCACGGTTACCTTCGACGATATCGAATGTTACTGATTGACCTTCTTCAAGCGTTTTAAACCTTCGCTTTGAATAGCCGAGAAGTGGACGAATACATCTTCTCCACCTTCACGCTCGATGAAACCAAAACCTTTTTCTGCGTTAAACCACTTAACAGTACCTTCGTGCATGTTGTTTCCTCCTCTATCTTGGGCAAATGCCCATCATTAATTTATTCTCGTCATTAATAATTTTTCAAGAGGAAAACAACTCAATGGTCATCCTGCTATCCATCTTAAGAACGAACAAAAATAATAAGTTTACTTTAGCATAGACGTTTCACGTTTGCAAACATATTTGCTAAATAAATTCGACATCAGCATAATGATTTGAACCTTTTTTGGATTCAGCTTTACAAAACCCTTGGCATTTTAATCCTTTTTTGCAAGCGCAAAATAAAAATTGGTTCTTGGTGGTTGATCCTCCCCCTAACGTAATCACTAGTTTTATGGCAAACTAACTTGCGGATAAAAAGCTCCCCATCAGCGATCGCTCCATGAATAGGAGCTGCATTTATTAATTCTCACACACTTCATTGTGGAGGATATAAAGAATTCTCCACTTTCCGTCATCTACCTTTCATCAAAAGTATAAACGCTTTAAGCGATTTTTTTGTTCCTAGCAATTGAAAAACATTACGGTACGTGAAATTATCTGTATGGTAGCCGCTCTAAAACGCAAAGTATAGATTACACTCAAATTAAGTTTAGGGGAAGACGATTTATGAAATTAAAATAGAATGAAGAAGAGCGTCTGGAACTGAATGTTACTTCGACATACTGACGTGGGAACCATTATAACTGATCAAGAAGCGCAAAAGGTCTCGTACGACAGCCTAAATTTAGGAGCCCCATTTGAAATATAAGCTCCATTCCTCTTCCTGAATTAGAAAAATCCCGTCCGGTTACTTTAAGTCGGACGGGATTTCTTATGCGACACTACAGTTTAACAACGTTAGCCGCTTGCGGTCCACGATCGCCTTCGACAATTTCAAATTCGACCGCCTGACCTTCCTCTAGAGTTTTGAATCCTTCGCCAGTAATAGCGCTGAAGTGTACGAATACGTCATTTCCGTCTTCGACTTCAATAAAACCGAATCCTTTTTCTGCGTTGAACCATTTCACTTTTCCAGTTTCCATGTTACAAACCCCAATCTTCATTAAATTTTCTTAATATGCTAATCGTATCTACAATCAGAGGTAAATAAAAATTCACATATTATAAGGAGCATCAGTCACAAAATGAGTGAATATTCCTTATAATATGTGAATAATAAACTCTTACTTGTGTTACTCATGACCAACCTATATTTTCATATGAAGCTTAAGAAAGATCCGTTTTTACCATCCAAACAATAAAAGCCCTACCTCTCTTTCATCCTTGCGGCTCCGATGACCGCGCCAGCTGATTGAAAAGCGCTATTATTGGTTGAGAATCAAACGTCACAGCTATTATACAACACTCATAAACGAGATGCAAGTTCGAATGAACGAATCAGAGGTTTACTTTCTTTAATTTTTGCTGTAATAATCGTTAATCATCTCCAATATCGTTGGTTCTTCCATCGGTTCTTCGCTCCGCTCCTCGGTTGCCTCGACCGGCTCCCTCCCCATCACCGTTTCATAATCGGCATTTTTATTATCCTCCTTTCAGGTAGCTAATTGATTTTATAGTTATTGTTTGTACAAAAATGGTTCCTATACCGGCAAGAATACATAAATTCAGCGAAAGCTTCCATACTATTTTCTATAAGCTGTTAGACGAGAGGTGGTTTGAATGCGAACGTACAAATTATTCTTGGTTTGTTTACTAGTCGTCAGCATAATCGGCTGTGCTCGGAATGAGCCATTACCTTCAGGAAACGAGCAGCAGGAGAAGCAATCCTATGGCTTTCAAGGCTTACCGAGCGATCGCGACATCAATAAGCATAAGACGTATGTCGATGAAGAGGTTCATGCTTATGCCGAGGAAGCAAGGATTATCTTCATGAGGTCACTGATATTTTACACGATCAAGACTACTTTTTTTGCAGAAAGAAGGCAAAATGACGAGGCCTTGCCAGCAGTAAAAGCAGCGATTGATGAACTCAGAGAAAAAAACGGACACGTTTCTAGACATCGAGCGACCAGGGGCATTTGACGGCTTTTATTCGATTCAACTAACTATGTTAATTGAGGTTGATGCTCTTGATCGTGCGCTAAATGAAATGAAAAAGCCGATTCATCCATTGCAATACAATCATGTAAACCTGTATTATGACAATTCGCTGCTAATCCTTAGTCAGCTTGAGCGTGAATGGCTGTCTGTTACTGAGGATTATGGTATTTTCTAGAAAAGGACTTTTTGACGGAACTACCGCAAGCTATTATACGAGTCACTTTAGGCTAAGCGGCCGCTCAATATTTTCCTATCGGAAGATATTCTTGATAAGGATGAGCAGGGGCCGACGCCTTTAGTATACTCCAACAAGAAACCGGGAAACGAAGATCCCGTTTCCCGATTACAGAATTGCCATCTGTCTCGGTTCAAGCGGTGCTGAGAGGCAAGATCATTATTTTAGCCAAGCTTAAACCCGTTAACCCCTCTCAAATTTTTCAACTGCTCTCTAATCTTTTTAAGCAACGGGATTTTTGGCTTTTTCAGCTCCTCGGGACGAATGACTCGCTTTTTTTTCAAAAAAAAGCGTAATCGAAAGGCCGTTTCAACACCTTTCGCTCTAAACGGACCCGCTGATCACTGAGCTTCTGAAAAGACTTTGTCAGCATTTGTAGCTCTGCCTCACCACCCCGCTCCTCAATTACTCGCTCATTTTCACTCAACGATATCACTGAACTCATCGCTAAGTCGTGTGCTTCCGTGCATCCACATAACAAAACAAATAACAGCAAGAAAACGACTCGCTTCATTTTCAACTCCATCCCTCCTATCTATTATTCTGTGACTGAATCGTTCGCTTCAAACAACAAATATTTGGAAAATTCCTTCTTGAATCGCGTAATATTATTGTCGATTTCCTTCTAATTTTAGCTAATTTTGACTACTTTTCAGAAAACACTTTTTTTTCATTATTATTTTGGATATAATAGTCGTTGTGTGAAAAAACGTGGCTTATGGACTTACATGTATAACTAACTTCTCTTGATCAATAAGTCGTTTTTCTTTTGCAACTAATTTATTTGGAGTGGAGAAAGATGATGGAAATGGAAATTGAGTCAAAACGATCGCAAATGCTACACTTTGCAAGGAAGTATGGATTTAACTCAGAGAAAACCGTACGCTGTAGTCAGGAGCTGGACGCATTACTAAATGTCGTTCAATTCCGGAGAAAACCCTTTGCACGCTCATAACGACAATAAATAGCAACTGAAGAAAGTAAACCAAGCAAAGACTTCGCTTTAAAAACAGCGAAAGCCATTGCATTTCATAGTAAGTTTTGTTATGGTTGATTAACAATCTTGAATATTCTTTGCTTCAGAATACTTGAAGTGAGGCTAGAGGCGCAAAAACCATAAGTAGGGCTGCGGAGGAGAGTAAGCTCCAACGATGCTGGCCGAAAGGGGAATTTGCCGAAGTGGATAAATCCTTATCCTTTATCTGCTGGGTCTGCATTGAATAAGTGCAGGACTGTCATATAGCTGGTGCTATATGGAGGCTATCTCACGCTTTGGTATGAGTGTGTATACACCAAATTGCCAAGCAACAATGAGGATCCCTCATTGTTGCTTTTCGTATTTATAGCCCAAAAAAATCTTGATGTACTAGACGAACGGAGGTTTTTTAACATGAATTTCGGTCGAATTGTCACAGCGATGGTAACACCTTTTAATCAAAATAACGAGCTTGATCTACTCGCGACGAAACAGCTCGTCCATCATTTAATCGCAAACGGCTCTGATGCCATTGTCGTTGGGGGGACGACAGGTGAATCTCCTACCTTGACGGCAAACGAAAAGCTGTCTTTGTTCCAAACCGTTATTGAAGCAGCAGCAGGCAAAGTTCCGATTATTTTAGGTACGGGCTCTAATAACACTTCCGCCTCGATCGAGTTGACTAAACAAGCTGAAGAGCTTGGTGCAGATGCGGTTATGCTCGTCGCACCTTATTACAGCAAGCCTTCTCAGGAAGGGCTATACCAGCATTTTAAAACAATTGCGGCCGCAACTCACCTGCCAGTTATGCTTTATAATATCCCTGGCAGGAGCGCAATAAATCTTGAGGTCAATACGGTTTTACGCCTAGCACAGGTGGATAATATCGTTGCTATAAAAGAAGCAAGCGGCGATTTGGATGCGATGGCTGCTATTATTGAAGGCACACCTGACAGTTTTTCCCTTTATAGCGGCGATGACAGTATGACAGTACCTGTTCTTTCTATCGGCGGAAAAGGTGTTGTCTCCGTAGCCTCTCATATTATTGGTCCGCACATGCAGCAAATGATTCATTCATTTTTAGCGGTCAAGTGAGTGCGGCCGCCAAACAGCACCGTCAGCTTTTACCGGTGATGAAGTCATTATTTATAGCTCCAAACCCCGCACCAGTTAAAGCTGCACTCGCTCTTCAAGGGCTACCGGCAGGAGCTGTTCGCTTGCCATTGCTCCCTTTATCCGCAGAGGAGGAAGCAAAGCTACGACTCGCCATTACTCTATCTGCCAATAGTAACGTCGGTTAACGAAGGAAACGGTCCATTGAAAAATGAGCATAAAGAGCTGCTTGCTCTTCATGCTCATTTTTATTTTTGCAAACTATCGTTCTCTTCATTAAAACCCGTACCTTTTTTAAGCTCCTTTAGTTGTGCAATGCTGAGCCTCGCCCATTCAGTCTGCTCGCCTTCTAGCTGCTCAAGCTGTGCTCGCCACGCGCTTTGTAATGAATCTTTATAATCAAGTTCGTCTCCTTCGTACCGTTTCATCGATGCAAGAGGAACCCAAGCCTTTTCGAACTGAGCCAATGCCTTTCTTTGGTGAAAAAAATCAACATCTGCCTTTTTGGGCCGGTGTAAGTCCCCTTGATGCGGGTGCTTCAGCACGGCGACAACCTTAACAAGCGCTCGGTTGTTAAGGTTGTCCTCCTCGAGCAGCTCAGCGACATATACTCCGGTTTTATAAACTGCTCGAACGAGCATAGTAGCCATACAAACCTCCTCCTTTCAGGCGTTCTAATTAAATAATTATGTAAATGATTGGTCGATTCCTTCCAGTCTAAGTAGAAATCACTCCAAAACTTGTTAAAGCTCAAAATTTTAATCATTTACAACCCTGGTACGAGCCATGTGAACAGGCTCCACATAAACTCTGATACTGGAACTAGATGCTCTTCAGAAAATGCTCCCAGCTCTCTCGTACCATTGATGCCATCGATCACAATCAATGAAAACGTTATTAATATGATAATAATTGTGATTGCTAAAATAACCGCTAGTATAAGCAAATAAATTAAGACGAGCCGAAGCAGCCATTTTAGCCAAACCGAATAGGGCTTGTCTTTTTTTTCGATCGACAATCATATTCCCCCTAACTTTACTACTTCCTTCATATCTATCGTATCAAATTGCGAAATTGAAAGAGCCGATAAAATCGAACAAAGTTTGAATCTCGATTGTAATACGTTACTTTAACGTTTATAGAATCCTTTAAGTGGAGCCTCGGCATGATTCGGGCCGAGAAGAAGGCTAGGCTATTCTCGGCTTACTGCCACAAATTGGCCAAGTATGAGCGAATGGGTTAAGCCTTTCGCTACCAAGCAAAGAGCGCACTCCTTCTAACTAACTCGATGCTAGACTAGGCTTCAGCCTACGGGCGATTTACGTTTACTTGCTCGGTTCATCGAGCCCGAGCCGTTCCAAAATACCGTCGATCGGGACTCCTTCAGGTGTGGCAATATCGCTAAAGTCGTAGGATCTTAAATCAATCAGTTCTGAAGTCCCAGGCTCCTCCACTTGTCCCTCTTCCGGCTCTTCTGGAAGTCTAACGAATCGTCCGATATGTCGGCATTGACATGAACATTTTTCCTCCAGTTCCTTTGTCGATAAAGGAACCGTTTGCCAGAAAGAACCTGTATATATGATTACAAACACCCATATAGCTGCAACGAGAAGTACCATAATACTAATAAACCAGCTTTGCTGTCTCCTCACCTTGCCCCCTCCCTCCTTCTTTTGGACCGATTTCGTAACAGCATAATCGTGGCGATATTTATCGAATTTTGAAGTAATGTTTAGCATTATTTTAGCATAGGCCAATCGTTTTGTCAGAGAAATTAGCCGTTCGACATACCTCCTTCATGATCAATGTAATTAAATCAAAGTCGTTTGCACGGAGAAAATAAAAAAAAGTCCTACCCCTTTTTTTCCTTACTTTGTTTATGCTAATTGACATAATATTATTATGGGGAAATTATTTCTTTCTCCTGATGTCTACTAATTGGCAATTGCTCTTTATTGCCTCTATTCGATTCGTACTCTTGCTAAACAAAAAAAAGACCGCCTACATGCAGTCTTTCATGCGAGCCAGCGTGGCGGCATGTCTTTGCCCCAATAAATCGATCCTAAATCATGATGCTTCTCGAATCGATCGACATGAGTATGATAATGAAAATTAAACCAATGTCCCTTTTTTTGGCGGTTGGTCGCGTCGAACATGGAAACGGAAAATATCCTCGCCACTATCCTCATTGTATAGGTGGAATATTTTCTCCCCAAAACCAGGAGCAGGCTGATTCGATACTTTTACTTGCGGCCACTCTTGTTCCGTTAAGTTATTTGTCGTCTCGGCCAGTGCGTCTTTCAAGCGTGGGTAAATTTCGTCCGTAAATGACTCGTTAATTTTGCTGGAAATCGTTTCGCCGAACTTCATCATGCTTTGTTCGTACGCGTGAGAAAACATAAATTTCGTATACACTTCCGCAGATGATATGACACGATGAATATAGTGTTCCGTATCCGAAGGAAGAACTTCGTGAAATAACTCATAGTCATTTTCGCTAATTTTGTAAATCAGCGGTTTTTCGTTGCTGTCTCCAGTAACCTTTGGCGGCAATTGGGCTTGTACATCTTTGACATATTCGTTTGGAGCGAACATGCCAAGAGTCAAAAACGCCGAGGAAATCAGGAGCCGTGTCTCATCCATCGCAGCATCACTCATCGCCCTTTCATCTTCTGGAATTATAGTGTTAAAGTCAGGAATCGTAAAGCATGCTGAGCGATTCGGTTTGATTCTGACCAATTGTTGGCAATTTCGTTTCTTCTATTTTCTCATGGAATCTATGAAACTCCATTACAATTCGTTTACAGCTTTTGTAAAAGACTGAGATTTCCTAGTAGGACGGCTTTTGCCTGACAATAGACATCTCGATAATAGTAAAAAGCCATCAAAATGAATCTTTGATGGCTTTTACTTCAAGGTAAATTTGTACATCCCATTAAGAAACGGTCACATTCGCGGGCTGCTTCACGGCCTTCGTGGATCGCCCACACGACAAGACTTTGACCGCGTCGATTATCTCCTGCTGCAAAAATCCCTTCAATGTTCGTCGAATACTGACCATAGGGAGCCTTAATGTTTGAACGTTGATCTGTCGCCACATGTAACTGCTCGAGCAGCTTTTCTTCGGGTCCGGTGAAGCCAACTGCGAGTAAAATCAAGTCGGCCGGCCAGACTTTTTCGGTTCCCGGTATCGGAGTACGGACTTTTTCCCCGTTTTCTTTTATCGTTGTGTCAACAGCTATCGTGTGTAATTCCTCGACTTCGCCTCGTTCATTTCCGACAAATTTTGTTGTCATCAGCTGATAAGCACGCGGATCCGAGCCGTAAACGGCTCTTGCTTCTTTGTGCCCATCCTCCGTTTGATGAACGATCGGAAATAGCGGCCACGGATTACTGTCAAGGCGTTGCTCCGCTTTTTTTTCGATTAATATCAAACTGTGTAATCGATTTGGCCCGATGGCGGACAGCAGTTGTAATACAATCAACTCCCGTATCCCCACCGCCAATTACAATCACGTTTTTGCCTTCAGCTGAATAGCTGCTATCGACACGATTGCTATTTAATAGACTTTTCGTATTTGCCGTAAGAAAATCCATCGCAAAATGTATCCCTGATAACTCCCGGCCTTCAACCTGAATATCTCGCGGCCGCGTTGAACCAGTGCACAGTATGACCGCGTCAAATGTAGCTACGAGCTTTTCCGTTGAAAGCTCCTTTCCTATTTCGATGTTCGTTTGAAAATTGATTCCCTCTTCTTTCAAAATATCGATTCTGCGTTCGACGATACGATAGGCCAGCTTAACATCCGGAATCCCATAAGTGAGCAAGCCTCCGATTCGATCATCTCGCTCAAATACTGTGACTAAATGTCCGGCCTTGTTTAATTGAGCTGCTGCAGCTAGTCCCGCAGGCCCGGAGCCGACGACAGCAACCTTTTTTCCCGTCCGGCTTTTTGGAGGCTGCGCTTTAATCCAGCCTTCTTCAAACCCTTTTTCTACGATGTGATATTCTATGCTTTTTATCGAAACCGGCTCATCAATCAGTGCGACCGTACAGGAGCCTTCACAAGGTGCCGGACAAACTCTGCCTGTAAATTCCGGGAAATTGTTTGTTTGATGAAGCGCTCTAACGCCTCCTTCCATTTTCCTTTACTTACCAAATCGTTCCATTCAGGTATTAAATTATAAACCGGGCACCCGATATCACCTGAGCCCGGTATTGATGTACCGGTTTGACAAAATGGAACGCCACAATCCATGCAACGTGCTCCTTGCGTTCGCAGCACAGATTCAGGCGTTTTGATTTGAAACTCCTGCCAGTTTTTTTGTTCTTTCAAACGAATCTCGCTTCGTCGGATTCACACGTCGATAGTCGATAAATCCTGTTGGATTCCCCAATCTACTCACTCCTAACACCATTCTTTAATGTCGATCAATCAGATCGCTCGTTTGGTCATCCGTCGTCGCACGTATCGTGAAAACGAGGGGACGGATTTATCCTACGAACGAGCTAATGCTCGCTCACCCTTGCCTGCTCATTTTGTTTTCTCCGAAAGCAGCCATGATCGCTTCTGTCTCTGCCATGCCATTTTGCTTGCCTTGCTCGATGACAGCAAGCATTCGCTTGTAGTCACTTGGGATCACCTTTACAAAAAATGACAAAGCCTCTTTCCATTGTTCCAGAACCTGATTGGCCAGCTCGCTTTTCGTATAAGCTGCATGCTTTTTGAGCAACGTTTTCAACAAACGAATATCCTCTCTGTCCGTCACTGACTCCAGCAAAACCATTTCCTGATTGCATTGACGCTCAAACAGTCCGTCTGGATTGTAAACATAAGCTACTCCTCCGGACATCCCGGCGGCGAAATTCTTGCCAGCGGCTCCTAAATTGACGACGATTCCGCCTGTCATATATTCAAGCCCGTGGTTTCCGACACCTTCGACAACGATTTGCGCACCGGAATTACGTACGGCAAAGCGTTCGCCGGCCATCCCACAAATATATGCCTCGCCGCCTGTTGCTCCGTAAAAGGCAGTGTTTCCGATTATGATGTTGTCCTTTGCGACAAAGGATGAAGCAGCCGGCGGAAAGGCAATCAGCTTTCCTCCTGACAGTCCTTTGCCTGTGTAGTCGTTGGCATCTCCTTCAAGCCTTAATGTCAAGCCTCTAGGAATAAAAGCCCCGAAGCTTTGGCCAGCCGAACCGTTACAATTAAACGTAATCGTATCCTCCGGGAGGCCTTGTTCACCAAACCGTTTACTAATTTCACTTCCGACAATGGTACCAACGACTCGGTCGACATTGCGAATCCGTACAGACGCTTCTACTTTTTCTCCGCGCTCTAGTGCCGGTTGACTTAATGGGAGCAACGTTCTGGAATCCAAAGAACATTCCAGCTGATGATCCTGCTCTGTTGTACAGTAGCTCTGCTGCAACGTACCTTTACCCGGTTGATGGAATAAAGCCGACAGATCGACGCTTTTTGCTTTCTCGTTTTCTATTTGCTCGTTAACTTCAAGCAGATCGGTTCGACCGATTAACTCATCTATTTTACGAATACCTAGGTCGCCATGATCTCACGGATTTCCTCAGCGACGAACGTCATAAAATGAACAATCTGCTCTGGCTTCCCCATATATTTTTTTGCGAAGCTCTGGGTTTTGTGTTGCAATCCCGACCGGACACGTATCAAGATGGCAGACGCGCATGACAATACAGCCAAGCACGACGAGCGGTGCAGTTGAAAATGCAAATTCTTCAGCCCCTAATAAAGCAGCAATAACAACATCTCTTCCCGTCATCAGCTTCCCATCGGTTTCAAGGGTTACTCGGTTACGTAGGTTATTCAACAGTAACGTTTGATGCGTTTCAGCCAACCCCATTTCCCACGGTAAACCCGTGTGCTTAATACTCGTACGCGCCGCAGCACCTGTACCACCATCATAGCCGCTGATTACGATTCCATCGGCTCGGCCTTTTGCCACGCCTGCCGCAATCGTTCCGACACCTGTTCCTGCGACTAGCTTAACGCTAACCTTTGCACTAGGGTTGGCATTTTTTTAAGTCGTAAATCAATTCAGCCAAATCCTCAATCGAATAAATATCATGATGGGGCGGTGGCGAAATAAGGCCTACACCTGGAGTTGAACCACGAACCTCTGCCACCCAAGGATAGACTTTATTGCCTGGCAGCTGCCACCCTCACCCGGCTTTGCCCCTTGAGCAACCTTTATTTGAATTTCATCGGCGTTTACTAGGTAATGACTCGTTACTCCAAAACGACCGGAAGCCACTTGCTTAATTGCGCTTCGACGCAAATCGCCATTGTCATCGGGGTCGAATCTGTCTGGATCCTCACCGCCTTCTCCCGTGTTACTTTTGGCGCCGAGACGATTCATTGCAATAGCCAATGCCTCATGAGCTTCTTTAGAAATGGACCCAAACGACATCGCACCTGTACGGAACCTCCGCACGATCGATTCCACCGGCTCTACTTCATCCAGAGGGACAGGAGTTTGCTTTGTCGTCAGCTGCAGCAAGCCGCGTAACGTCATTTGCTCTTTCGTTTGTTCATTGATCGACTTCGAGTATGTTTTAAATAGCTCATAATCGTTTGTACGGCAGGCTTGTTGTAGCATGTGGATCGTATGTGGATTGTAATGATGCGGCTCGCCGTTACGTCTCCACTGCAAATCATCGCCAGGCTCAAGCTGTTGGACAAATCCTTCACGCCTCGGGAAAGCTTGGTCGTGCCGCTTAAGCACTTCGCTTGCGATGATGCCGAGGTCGATTCCGCCAATTCGCGAAGTCGTCCAAGTAAAATATTTATCAATGACTGAAGGGTGAATTCCAACAGCCTCAAAAATTTGCGCGCCGCGATAGCTTTGAATCGTTGAAATTCCCATTTTCGATAATATTTTCATAATTCCTTTGGAACAAGCCTTTACATAGTGTTCTACTGCCTCGAAATAGGAGAGCTCTTCTAAAAGCTCAGCGCGAATCATGCTGTCGATTGAATCGAAGACGAGGTATGGGTTAATCGCTTCAGCCCCGTAACCGAGCAGAACCGCATGATGGTGAACTTCGCGTGGTTCTCCTGATTCAAGCAGCAGACTTACCTTTGTTCGTGTGCCTTGACGAATTAGATGGTGATGGAGCCCGGAAACAGCTAGTAAAGCAGGAATCGCTGCATGCTTCCGATCCATTCCACGATCACTCAGGATAAGGAGAGTGTTGCCTTGCTTGATCGCCTGATCCGCTGCTTTAAAAAGCTGGTCGAGCGCTCGGTCAATCTCCCCTTCACCCCGTTTCGGATCAAATAATATCTGAAGGGTAGTCGCTTTAAAGCCATCCATTTTATTATGGCGCAGCTTCGCCAGCTCTTCGTTGTTCAGAAGAGGGGAAGGCAAATAAATATGGCGGGCACTCATTGGCTCTGGAGCTAAAAGGCTGCGCTCAGCACCGATTGTCGTTCCGAGTGCTGTGACGATCTCTTCGCGGATAGCATCAATCGGCGGATTCGTCACTTGTGCAAACAATTGTTTGAAGTAGTTGTATAATAGCTGCGGTTTTTTTTGAAAGTACGGCGAGCGGTGAATCGTACCCCATTGATCCGACCGGATCCTGACCTTCCTTTACCATAGGAACAATCGTTTTTGTTAATTCTTCGTACGTGTAGCCAAAAGCAAGCTGCCTCGCTTGAAGCAGGTCCAAATCGCTGCTGATGACATTTGCTGTCTCAAGTACATCCTCTAGCTGAACTAAATGCTCCTCCATCCATTCCTTGTAAGGATATTTCGTCGCAATTTTCTGTTTTATTTCCTCGTCCGAAATAATTCTCCCTTCTTCGATATCGACTAAAAGCAATTGTCCAGGGTGAATTCTTTGCTTATACCGAACCCTTTCCGGCTCAAGATCGAGCACGCCAACTTCAGAGGACATCACAATATAGTCATCCTCAGTGACGTAGTACCGCGAAGGACGCAGCCCGTTCCGATCAAGACAAGCCCCGATTTGCTTACCATCCGTGAATGCGAGTGCCGTTGGTCCGTCCCAAGGCTCCATTAGCAAGCTATGGAATTGATAAAAGGATCTTTTTTCTGGATTCATGTGTGTATCATTTTGCCAAGCTCCGGTACCATCATCATTGCTGCATGCGCGATAGAACGGCCAGACAAGGATAAAAACTCCAATACGTTATCAAACATCGCCGAATCGCTGCCGTCCGGATCGACAATCGGTCGTATACTCTCAAGCTCCGTTCTAAATAAATCTGATTCGAAAACGGCTTCACGGGCGTGCATCCAATTCACGTTTCCTTTAATCGTATTAATTTCTCCGTTATGAATCATATAACGATTCGGGTGGGCTCGTTCCCAGCTCGGAAAGGTGTTCGTACTAAACCGTGAATGAACGAGGACAAGAGCCGTTTCAAAAGTGGGATCGTCAATATCCAAATAAAATTGATTCACTTGTTCGGTCGTTAACATTCCTTTATAAACAATAGTCCGACTTGACAGACTCGCAAAATAAAATGAATCCTCTTCAGTTACAAGTGCCGTAACTTCTTTTTCAGCCTGCTTTCTAACAACATACAAGCGTCGCTCAAAATCGAGTTCGGTCAGTACATCGTCCGGCCGTTCAATAAAAAGCTGGCTAATGTGTGGCTTCGCTGACTTTGCAGCATTTCCAAGCATAGAATCGTCTGTCGGAACCTCGCGCCAGCCAAGAACCTTCAAACCGGCTTCTTCTATTAGTATAGTTAACCTTTCGGTACATTGCAGACGCCGATTTTTATCCTGTGGCAAAAAAAGCATACCGACTCCATATTGACCTTCGCTAGGAAGGTGCAGGCCTTCTAGCGCACATACTTTTTTTTAAGAATCGATGAGGAATTTGCAAAAGAAGGCCGGCACCATCTCCTGTATTCACCTCATCTCCCTGACCACCACGATGCTCTAGGTTTCGTAGCATTTGCAAGGCATCCTCAACAATTTGATGGCTTTTCTTTCCGTTTATATGAGCGATAAAACCAATTCCACAATTATCGTGTTCAAATTGCGGGTCATATAGCCCTTGTTTTACTGGGAATCCAGCGTTCCGCTTAAGCATATGCATCAAGCCTTTCATCTCATAAGTAGTGATTTATTACGAATTATCATATCATTATTAGAACGTTTCGGCAAGATAATTAATGACAAAAATAGATATAAAATAGATTATTAATCTAATAAATGACTTTCGCGATTGATTTTTCGATTTTAATGCCTTTTTTGTTCAATTAATCGAATGAAACAATATGTCTATAAAAAAATGTTAATTTTAGGCATGTGAGTCAATTTCATAAGTGCCTATTTTGAAAATACATCCGAATATTATTAGTCGAATACACATAATAGTTCTCTATTTTAAATGGCAACGATAAAGATTGGAACGGCAGGTGGTCGACTCCTGCGGGAGGAAAGGCCCCGGTAAGACGAGTAGGGCTTTGCCCGACGAAGGCTTACCAGCCGCCCGCGGAAAGCAACCACCTAGAGTGGAAATCAATGATCAAATGATCGTGTTCGGATCTGACACTCAATCATTGAATGATGAAATTGATTCATGTATCAAAGGAAGATATGCTCGATTGACGCCATTCCGCTACGAACAATGCATTTCCCTTAAGTCTCCTTTCATTAACCAACTGCAATTAGGCCTTTTCACACCGAATCTTTAGACTCATACCCGTTATAGCTTCTCCGTCTTCAGACGTATTTCACCCATTTCTTTCTTCAACCTCCAGAATGATTGTATTCAAAGCGAATTTCCTGCATAATAAAAGGGATGGAATCAATGCAAAGTATGTTAAAATTCGTGGCCTCTGTTTTCAATCGCTACTATGTAACCACTCACTTTAGCTGCTGAAACCAGAAGAACCGCTATCTCGTATAGTATGTAAAAGGATAAACGGCAAAGGGGAGGCTGAATACTCATGAGTGAACAAAAAAGCATCAATGAGTCCGCACAAATTTTTGAACAATATCGAAAAGACGAGAATGTTGATAAATTGCTCGAATCATTGACCGGACTTGGCGAGGAAGAACAACGCCAAGCTGGGGAATCACTTGAAGCATTAAAACGTCCTGTTAAAGAGATGATGAATGATCAATCGAACCAATTACCTAATCGGCTCCATGAATTGAAGGAAATGGTTAGCCAGCTTGAGCCTGACTATTTAAGGGACGGACAATTAAAAAAATGGTTCAATCGCGTGCTCGGTCGCAGCCCGATTGAGCAATACGCAAGAAGTATCAGACAGTTGAATCCCAAGTGGAGCAAATTATTGACGGACTGCTTAGCGGAAAAGATAAGCTCCAGGAGGACAACATCATGCTGCAGCAATTGAAGGAAGTTGCGCGCGAAAGAATTGTTAATCTGAACAAGCAGATCGATAATGGAAACCAGCTCCACCAAATGCTCGAACAAGAAATGACGACTGAAAACTGGAAGGATAATCCCGAAGTCTTGAAAAAAGGACAGCAAAAAATTATTACTCGAGTAAAAAACATGTCTCAGGCTGTCATGGTCCTACAACAATCTCTTGCTTCAGTCGATTTAATTATTGAAAACAATGACAAGCTTGAAGAGGCAATCTTTAATGCGATTACGATGACAAAGAATATTATTACAGTGACCGCATCCATTCAACTTGCGCTAAATAACCAGCAAAAGGTTATTAAAGCGGTGCGGAATGTCAATGAGGCTACGGAATCGATGCTTTTATCCAACGCTGAGCTTCTCAAGCAAAATACGGAACAAACGTTAAAAACGTTGGAAGAGCCAGCAATAGCAATTGAGCTTTTCGAAAAGCTATAACGATGTGTTTGCCGCAATTGAATTAACCGAGCAATCTAATGAGCGAATCGTAACAAGCGGAAAACAATTTATTCAAGAATTAAACAGCTTAAACAAAGAAATGCAAGCAAAGCTAATCGGTAAATAGGAGCTGACTAAAAGCTCCTGACAGTGTGAAGATGTAAGAAAGAATCATTCACTGCTCTTTAAGTGGGAAGCTGTGCCGTCATACAAATGGTGACACAGCTTAGGTGGACGATTCTAATTCAGTTACCAGGGGGCGTTCGGACATGAGAACACTATCAGAATCTTCATTTTTCCGTTTTCTTACACCTGCGCATCGTCGCCCGGTGGAAGAACACCTCCTTCGTGATGAGGCAACGAAGAAGCTGCTTACTCAAACTGAAAATTTGCTGGATAATATCATCCAAAAATCAGACGGCTATAATCGTAAGCGTTCCATCCGCCGAAAGCAAAAGGAATTTCACATAAAGGTAAAAATTACCCATAAATTAATCAAAGTTACACTTTCTGATACGAAGCACTCTCGTTCCCCAGTACACAAGCAGTTCAATATTGTTTGTTATCGGAAATATAGGAAAGCGAAAAACGGAATCGGTGTCTGTAAAGAAGCAACGATACATTATGTTAAGGATGGTCGTGCTCACATTCGCTCGATTCGTGATTCTTCTTTATTTCACGGTATTTTTTTTCGTATTCACAGGCTGGATGAGGCGTATGTTCATGGCGGCGAACGCGATAAAGCCGGTTCGCTGGAGCTGCTTGCTACTCAGGAAAGACGGCTGCTCGATACACAGTCCGATGATTTAAAGCTGCTTTACGAAGAATCGAAGCGCTATGTTGATTCTGTTAAGCAATTTTCGGTCGATCCATTAATCGAAAACCGGTTGCTTCGACTGCTCACTCAAGTATCGAAGCTACAGGACGATTTTGACCTGCTTGATTACGAAGAAAAGCATATTGTGCGCCGCATGCTCAGAGAAGATATCCCGAAATTGCTAAACACGTTTTTATCATTATCACTTACCCATCAGCTTGAGCAAAAGGAAAAAGTGTTTGTCGCACTTTCACAAATGGAGCTGACGATCATTGATTACCAAAACCAGCTGGAAAAAGCGAGAGTGGAGCGGATGAACCATCTGCTTCGTCTTCAGGAGCTCCGCTATCGTCGCGACCCAAAATAGCATAGTGCACGCTTGTAGCATAAAAATAATAAACTGTTCGAAGGTTCTTGCGAGATTGATTTTTTTTCCGGCTATAATAAAAGCAGCACCGTTTTCATTTTGTTAAATGAAGTGGATGTCTAACCAGAAAGTGAAGTGATGGTTATGGATCGAAAACAGGCACAGCAATTCATTGGAAAGCAAGTAGCCGTTTCAAAAGGCAAGGATGGTGTTTATGGGGGTGAGTTGCTGAAAATCATTGCCGAACCTAAAAAGCCATGGAGAGGAATCGTTCGCATCACTTCGGTTGTCACTTTGCCAGAACCATTATATAAAAATAATCACGTCGAATTAACCGAGCCGATTTATGAGGATGGCGATATGATCGAATGTGCAGGCTCTCAATTAAAGATTTTACCTGACGATGAAAATGATGGCTACGTCCACTCAATCCTTAACGCGATTCGCAATCGTTCCAGTTATTTATTTGAGCAAGTAAATTTGGAGCAGGCGGAGTTAACTTTGTTAAAGCGCTATACAGCCGAGCTGAACCACCTGAAACACCATCAAGCAGTGAAGACCTACTTCACAACCCAGATTATGTCTCTTATCATTATCAGCATTCGTCGGCTGGCTCGATTCTCGTCGATACAAACGGACATTCGCTCTATTTGGATGACTGTCCGTTCGAGTTGGAATGGTACTCACAAGGGCAAATTGTTCAAGGTCATTATGAAGGGAATGGGATTTTTCGGAGTCAGGGCGGACAAGCACACTCGCCTGAGGAAGGTGACTCGTTTTATATTAATAAAAATCAGTTCGACCCTTATTTTATCCTTAGAAACGAACTGGAACCGGCTGCTCTTTATTCCTTCGAAAAAGCGCTTGAGCTATACAACCTTGCGCATCACGATTTAAGTACTTGTCACAACTCCCTTTTGCTTCAGCTCTTGAATTCGCAAGGAAAAACGGAATTTAAAGGCGTGAATTTGCTCACCTATAAAAGCGAACACGGTCTAATTATCGTTCAGCACCATTATCAGCGAAAATTAATCAAGCGCGGAACGGATGAAATTTTTGATCGATTTGAATTTACTACCGATCAAGGGAAACGTTCGGTTTTCACCTACAGAAACGAAATGTCAAAGTAAGCGATCGAAGCAGTGGGAATCGGCTCGTTTGAAGCAATGACCAATCGCTTTAGACGAGAGCTCAGCCTCCCTCCCCATCACCAAACAGAGGACCTCAGTCTCATACGGAGCTGGGGTCCTCTGTTTCCCGTTCGACTTTGAATGCTAATGGGCTGTTAGACGCTTTTTCGTAGGAATACCATTCGAGTAAGCAGTCACCGTCTCTCTCGTCAAGATGCGGTACTTTGAAGCTTTTTCCACCGACAATGCCGCTTGACAAGATCGAAATCTGGAAGCTTAGCAGCCTTCTTCTTTTTTGGAAAAATGAAGTGCGCTGCTCTGCAGCTTGTATTTTTTGTCTTGGAGCTATAACTGTCATTTGGCTGAGCGAACGATACCTCATCCACATAAACCGCTTATTGTATCCGGCTCCGGCATCCTGATACTGAAAATATGCTAAAGGCACAAGGAGCGCGATAAGGATGAATCCGAAATAGCCGTATGGCGGAAAAAAAATAACATGCTGCGGCTACAGCGACTGTCGGAATGAAAAGAAGACGAACAAAAAAAATGACGCAATGCCCGCTTCGGTGCCGAATTAAAATCAAGCTCAAATCCATATTCCGGTAATATTTGTAACAAAACGTCCTGCAACTGTTTTTCGGGAATAATCGGAATTAGTATCGTGGACAGCTGTTCATCGCTAGTCCCGCCTCCCGCGCTTTCAACATAGACGGAAACATAGCCAAACGGCTGACGGAAAATATTCCGGACGAGACGAATTGCCGTTATCCGCTTCGTATTCAGCGTCAACTGCCTTTGCTCAAGCAAGCCGCGCGAAACGACGAGCTCGTTCCCGTATTTTTCGATTTTAAAGTTGCCGTATTTGAGAATTGTCGTAATTGTCGAGATTAGCCATGAGACAACAATAACAACGACAGCAAGCACGAGTAAAAAGCTGATTGCTGAACCGACAAGAAAACCAAATGTCCTTTCATACATACTTTCGGGCAAAAATTGCTCCACTTGACTAAACAATGCCCCGACTGCCGACAACGTTAAGCCTATTCCGCTCGACGTCAATGCAGCAATCAATAGCAGCTTAGAGCTTAACTCCCACGTAATCGCTGGTTTTTCTTCCAGCTCAGCGACCCCGTCATCGACGTATCCTCCGATTCGACAGCAGCTGAAGCATCGTCTTGCTTCCGTTTTAGCTTCGCGCGAATTTGCTCCGCTTCTGACCGCGTGACCGCTATTAAGCTCATTTCTGGCTCTGCCCCGCCCCCGGCTGTTTCGACCTTTACTTTTACTAATCCGAACATTCGCTGAAAAATGCCAGCCGTTATATCAATGCTTTGAACACGCTGCTGTTGAATATAGCGTTTCTTTTTAATAAATACACCTTTTTGCACATAAAGCTCGCCATTTTCGATCCGATAACGAAATGTAAGCCAATGAGCCACACTGTAGAAGACGATCAAAACTAGAATCCCGATCCAGATGTATTTCAAAAAAACCGGAGCTGCCAAGAAAAAAAAGAGATGATGAGCGGAATGAGTATGTCACGCAACCCGGTTAAGGCAGATACGATAATTGACGCAGCATGAAGTCGTTTTAGCTCATTCATCTTCAGCCACCGCCGCCAGCTCTGCAATTCGGTCACGAAGCGAATCTGCGACTTCAAGCGTCAAGGCCGGGATTTTATGAACGGTTGCAGCCGTCGAGATCGAAACAGTCGCCATTTTAAACCGCCTTAGCAATGGACCTTGCTCTGTGTCAACATGTTGAACTCTCGTCATTGGTATGAGCGTCCGTGTCACGATAAATACCCCATGCTGCAGATCGATTTCATGCTCTAGCACGTCGTAGCGCCACCTTCTCCAACGGATGGCCGGGACAATGAAAATAATCGTGATCGCGTAAACCGCTAAAATAGCTATCAGTAGATATAAAATCCATTGAGGCCATGAAAAGAAATATATACAAACTCCATATCCAATCGGAGCAAGGGCATAAAATAAGCTTTCGAACAATGCCTGCCATCTCCAAAGCGGCAGTGCTTGTTTCGATAAACGCTTTGATGGTACTGGTCGCAAACTTTCTCCTCCTCTTATTTCTCCATTCGGTTTCTAAGTCCTTAAAATCGTTGACGAATCAAGTTGCACATGAGCAATGATTTACGTCTACACACTGACACCCTCTTTTTATTCATCGTCGTCTTTTACATAGACAATTTTCACTCCATAATCTTGTAAAAGCTTAAGCACTTGTCCATTTAGTTTTTTATCATAGACGAGCCCGATCGACTCGATTAATTCTAGCTCCTCCAACTCCCCGTTTCGAGCGTCCTCGATCAGCTCCATGATCTCGGTCATTTCTTGCTCCTGTAAATAGTGCATTAATCCTTCATTTGTCATTTACCCTCACCTCATTTTAAAGTACGGGATTTCGTTGCTGGAAGATGAGAAACGGCTTCATCACTCGAACCGGCAAGTACAAAGCTCGTTTCCGATAGCCTAGTTCGCCGGACTGCTCGACTAATCTCTCGATGCTAAGGAATCTGTCATTTGCTTCCAAACGGATCCTTTCGCCTCTTCCCCTTGTTCAATTCGTTCGAGTGCCATTTTCACCTGAAGAGCTACTTCAAATTCTGGATCGCTTTCCGCTGCACGCAAAGCCTCTATTGCCGTTTCGTCGCCTACTTCATATAAAAACATCGCCGCACGCCAGCGTACGAGCTTATTTTTATCCTGTAATGATTCAATTACAGCAGGAATCGCGGTAGGATCGCCGATATCTGACAGGCAGTCCCCTGCCGTCCGCCGTACGGTTACTGACGGATCCTTGAGTGCTTCATACAGTAATTGCAGAACGACAGGCTTTTCAATCATTCCTAAATAAACAGTCGCTAAGCGGCGAATCGAGCCCTTCTCATCCTTCAGTGCGTGCGCCAATACTGGTAAATCGTCCTCTTTTGGGTCCATCCGTTCCAAAACAGCATAGCGTTCCCGCCAATCATCCTGCTTCAGCATATCAAGAGTCACCTTAATAAACCGATCATTGTTCGCGTTAGCATTTGTTGTTGATTCCGGCTCAGTTGCCGCCGCAATCAGTTGGTCGATACGCTTTTGCGGATAAGCGGCAGAAATCTCCTCACGCACCTCGACAGCGACATCATCAAGCTCTCCATACCGGACATCCTGTTCTACCCATTTTCGCTCCAAGACGACATTATCCTCCGGCAGCTGGGCTTGGCAACAGCATTAGCGAAACGGTCAGGCAACCCTTCTCGGCGCTCTTGCTCGCCATCTGTCAGTTTAATCTGCATCGGGATACCTTTGAACATTTGCAGTTGGACCTTTACTTCGCCGTAAGCATCCTTGTCCTCTTGCGCTTGTCCACCTTCACTCTCATCGGTTGCGCCAAACACTTTACGCACTTCAGGTAAGATGATTTTCCAATCGAATTTAGGATAGCGGTCAATCGCCAGGAAATCGGCAACATGATAAATACCTTTGACCCCTTCGACTTTAAACAATTCTTGAATAAACGCAGGGGCTTCCTCTTTATTTTTTTTCCGTATAGCTGTTGCGAGCTCCTTGCTCCAAACTCTCACTGAGAATTAGCTTCATTGTATTTGGACTCGGTGTAGGTTCAATGGATAAAATATGCATAAATCCTGTCCTCCAGTTCACTCTAGTTTCTTTGATCTTAACATACCGAACACAGGTGTGCCAGTCCTCGCACTTGCTTTACCTACTCTCTATCCTCCTTATCCGGATATCTCAAATAACTGCTCCATCCTTTGAAGCAAATCGCAAATTACAATCAATGGTAGAAAGGGGTTTTCAAAAATTCTTTCTGGACATTTCACCCTTTACTTTAATAAAATTGAAACATGACTCATTTATTAAATTTGGTATAATGTAGATTAAAAGGGGAGGTATTGTCATGCGTTTTGCTTTTTTTGTCCGACATTCACGGAAATGCAACTGCACTTGAGGCTGTTTTACATGATGCCGCCAAGCAAAAGGTTGATCAAATTTATATTTTAGGTGATTTATGCTTTCGCGGACCTGAGCCTAAGCGAGTTATTGACCTTGTCCGTTCGCTCGATGCCAAAGTAATTAAAGGAAATGCTGACGAATGGATGGTACGCGGTGTAAAGAAAGGCGAGGTTCCGGACGAAGCGCTTGAAATGATGAACCTTGAACGTGAATGGGCGCTGCAACGGCTCACTAACGAGGACATAGAATTTTTGCAGCAGCTCCCAACCGAGCTTGTTATTGAAAGAGGAATCGATCTTATTATTCACGCATTCCATGCAACGCCAAGCAGCTTATTTGAGCCGGTGCTACCAGATGAGACCGTGAAAATTGAAAATGAAATCATGCAGCGTGACGAAGCTGACCTTTACTTATACGGTCATACGCACCTGCCGTTTATCCGTTCCTTGCACGGAAAAAATGTGGCCAACGTCGGTAGTGTCGGTATGCCATTTGATGGACACCCACTCGCTTCCTACCTCGTCGTTGAGGTTGAGGAAGGACGACACCGTCTTCACCTAAATCGGGTTCCGTACAACCGTGAGCATGTAGTTGAGCTCTATAAGCAGGGTGGTTATCCGAATATCGAAACGATGGGACGAGTTGTATTTTACGCTGTTCGCCCTTAAGAAGAAAGATTGGCACTCCGTCTTCTTTCACTCGAATGGAAAATGATTCCTTTCAGCAGCTGCCACAATTGGGTCACTCCCAGTTTCAAAGCCGGGCTATTCTAATGCCCGGCTTGCTTTTATTTTTGAATGACCGTTTTAGGCTTCATACAGACAATTCTTTCTTATTCGAAATTAGAGCAATGTGGACAGCCCTTTCATAATCTCTATAAACGTAGATTTATCATTATAGGAAGCGACGATTTGATGATTTCGATTTAATAGAACCGTTGTCGGAACTCCCATACAATGATAGGCATCATAAACCTTTGTCCCTTCGTCCATTAGAACTGGAAAGCGAAATTGATGCTCCTCTAAAAACGACTTCAGATCGACCTTTCTTTCTCGTCCAGTAACATTGATCATTAGGAGCACGACCTCTTTACTGTTTAAAGACTGGAACAACCTATGCTTTGCGAACAAATCGCGCTTGGAATCCGGGCACCAGGTCGTCCAGAATGTCAGCATGACTATTTTGTTTTTAAACGCATCCAGTGAACAGCTTTGCTCACTGCCGACCTGTGCCAAGTGAAATTTCGGGGCTTGCTGCATTTCAACGCTCCTTTACATAATCTCCAGTTTCATTCAATTACTCCACCAGCCGGGATAAGTCATTCCAATGGTGAAAAAAGCTATATCGAGACTAATAGCTGCTATTTTTCTTACGCTCATCGATATAGGCGATCATATTTTTCTACATCGTCAGCGAAATCGCTAGGTAATAGGAAGCTCTATCGTTTAAACGATGGAATCGAAGCGAGAAAGCCCCTCATCGACGAAGAGGGGCTTTCTCGCTTAATTATTTTCCACAATGCTCGTTATAGGCAAGAGCCAGTTCACGAATAATTTCCTCCGGCATCGCTCCTTCAATGTCCTCGCGCGGAATGAAATGAACGACTTCCTTCCCTTTTAATAGTGCCATTGAAGGCGATGAAGGCGGCAGTTCGGCAAAATAGGAGCGCATTTGGGCAGTTGCTTCCTTGTCTTGACCTGCAAAAACTGTGACGAGATGCTCTGGCTTGCTGTCGTGCTCAAGAGAAGTGACTGCAGCGGGACGGGCAAGACCGGCTGCACAGCCGCAGACAGAATTAATGACGACAAGCGTTGTCCCCGAAGCTTGCTCCATATAGCGATCGACCTCATCCGCTGTTGTTAGTTCTTGAAATCCTGCTTCCGTTAATTCAGCCCGCATAGGCTTCACAACTTGACGCATGTACTCATCATAATGCATTGACATTACGTTATCCCCCTTTAATTCAAACGGTGTTTAAAGATTCATTTATGCCTCCTCCTCTCACGATGAAGAGGAAGGAGATTTTCGTTGGCCAAACCTTGCCTGATTTCCCGAGCTTTCCGCTTGTTAAAACGAATCCATTGGCGATTACGCTTATCGTTTATCGGCTTCACTTTATTTTTGAGAGTTTGGTGATCGCGGCATAAGGCTTAAGCTTTTCATAAAGATACTCAACGGAATGAAAGGCGTAAAGGCGTTCGACTCCGAGACCCTTTTGAAAAACGAGCAAGCAAGGAACGCTTTCAATCTTCCATTTTTGGGCAAACGACGGCGCATAGTTAATATTCAGTTTCTTCATGTCAAGAGTAGGCTCTTTGGCTAAAATAACCTTCAGCATCCCTTCTGCCAGCTTACACGTCCCACAAAGCGGTGTAAAAACAAATACAACCGTCAGCTGTTGCCGTCCCGAAAGCATACGATTAATCTCTTCGGAAGTTGTTTCATTCACGGCGACACCTCTTTTATTCACTAAATATCTTTGGATAAGCTCACCTTTCATTTTACCAGAATTTAAGAAAAAAAACGCGAAAAAAAAGAGAAGGCGACTGCTCAAGAAAAACAGTCTCTTCCCATCCTTCGAAATCATAAGTCACGCTCGCGGCAACGTCGCAACCCGTGACATTATGATTTGAGCACCATTTGATTTTGCATTTGTCTGATTTGCTGCTGCTTTCTCGTCAGCTCGTAGCGCTGTTCGACCGTCGCGGCTCGAATTAACGCACTTATTTCTTCGCTGATTTCTTCTAGCTGAGTTTGACAGGCAGAATAATAATCAGGCTCCTCCGGCTCGAGCTTGCGCGAATTGGCACTCACCTGTTCCGCGCGTTCAAGGATGAGATCGGCTTTTTTCATCCACTCTGCCACTTGCCTTCGTTCAGTCAAGACCATTTCCTCCTCTTTAGGTATGGTCTTATTATTTGTCCGTTGGCCACATTTATGCAGAGCTTAGATTTTATGAATCATTCGATCGCTTGCTAGCAAGCACTGTGGAAAGATCGAGCGGGCTTCCGCTTCGATCTCCTCTTCCTCCCCTGCGTAACGCGAGCTGATATGCGTCAAAATCAACTGGTTCACCTCTGCCTCTTTTGCCAGTGTTGCCGCATCGCTGACGGTGGAATGACCGAATTTTCTTGCATGGATCTGCTTATCTGAACGGAAGGTTGCTTCATGAATAAGTAAATCAGCATGCTTCGCAAAGGAAACGAGCGGAGCGAAGGGGCGCGTGTCTCCGGCAATCACAATCACCCGGCCCGTCTTCGGCGGTCCGAGAAAATCGCTGCCGTCCAAATGCTGCCCATCTTTCGTTACTATCGTTTTTCCATTTTTTAATTCCTGATACAAAGGACCAGGTTCAAGTCCTAACGCGCGTAATTTCTCGGCCTGGAGCGTTCCAGCTTCGTCGGTTCAGTCACTTTGTAGGCATAGCTCTCCATGCCGTGATCAAGCAGGAACGTCTCGACCGTATAACCGTCAATTTCTAACAAGCACCCGTCGTCCTCAATTTCAACAATCTCAACGTCGTAATGGAGATGCGTTCCAGAAACCGCCAACGTCGTTTCAACGAATGCTCTCAGGCCACGCGGTCCATAAATAACCAAGTTCGACTCAGCTCCCTGAAATGAACGAGAGCCGAGCAAACCAGGCAATCCATAAATATGATCACCGTGCAAGTGACTAATAAAAATACGCTCAATTTTCGTTAAAGTAATGGGTGAATGTAATATTTGATGCTGCGTCGCCTCTCCGCAATCAAACAGCCATTGCTGCCCTCTTTGCTGTAAAAAGCGGATGGCAAGAGCACTGACATTACGTTCGACGGAGGGCACGCCCGCACCCGTTCCTAAAAAAATGAAATTCCATCCTTTTTCCTCACTCGTTTCTTGATTCGTTTCCAGCCGCAAGCCGATCGGCGAACGCTTTCACATAGGGCGGAAGATCAGGCGGTCGCCTGCTTGAAATGAAATGTCCATCAACAACGACAGGCTCATCTAGCCACTTTGCTCCTGCATTTTCAACATCATCGCGAATCCCGGGGGTACTCGTAACTCGACGCCCCGACAATACCTGAGCCGAGATTAACACCCAGCCGGCGTGACATATTTGCCCGATGGGCTTCTCGTGCTTGTCCATGTATTGAATGAAGCGCAACACTTCTGGATAACGTCGAAGCTTGTCCGGCGCCCAACCGCCGGGTACGAGAATCGCATCATACTCCTCCACCTTGACCTCAGCAAATGTAAAGTCCGCTTGCGCAGGTACCCCGTACTTTCCTTTATACGTATAGTTTGTTTTTTCAGCAACCGCATGAACAGTCGCTCCTTCTTCTTGAAGCCTTAAGAGCGGATACCAATATTCCAAGTCCTCAAAATCTTCTTCAAGTAAAGCGATGACCTTTTTTTCCTTCTAAACGCATTATGGACCCCCAGCTTTAATCATACTGTTACAAGTATAGCACGCCACAGCAGAATTCCCCAACACCGCTCCTTCCCTTTCTGGCCAAGCAACTACCACAAGACCTAATTACGGACGTCGTGTTCTATTCAAGCATTGCCATCATACAATAATTTTTGAGCACTGTATTTCAGTGGCAAAGGAGGAATAAGAGTGAAAACTAAAACGAAAGGACAAATCTTAGTTTCGACCTTTTTGCTCGGCACAGCATTATACCTCCCACCTGATTCAAAAAGGGTTCTTTCTGCTGATAATGCCCCCCCTCCGCCAAAAAAAGCTAGAACAAAATGAGCGGCTATCGTTCGGAGATCGAGGTTCAGATGTTAACCAGCTCCAGGTATATCTTAACAGCTTAAACTATTATCAAGGAGCGCGTGACGGTATTTTTGGTCTGAAAACAAAGCAGGCAGTCTCACAATATCAGGCAGATCACAGCCTTCTCGTTGATGGTATTGCCGGAGACGATACGCTCTCTCATTTACTGACGAATGAAAAAAAATATTGTTGGCAACGGAGCATCAACCATCCATTTCGATATCGGAAGAACCGAACGATCCGGCAACCGCACTGACTGCCGATACGCTTTCGGACACACTCTCTGCGTCGGCAAAATTAATCTATGAAGGAGCAAGCGGCAAAGCTGTCACTGCCCTGCAAACTAAACTGGCCGAATTCGGTTATTATGAAGGAGTCGATGGAAAATTCGGTCCAAAAACAACATCAGCTGTAATGGCCTTTCAGGATGCACACGGATTAAAAGTGGACGGAATCGTCGGACCGGAAACGAAAGCAAAACTTGCGAGCGGAGAGCTTACCACCTTTTCTGAAAAAGCGGATACAAGCAACAAAACCGAGCCTGAGCCTGACAGCGACGACCATGAGCCTTCCTCTAATTCCTTGATTGATTCTGCTCTCGCTTTGGAAGGTGTACCGTATCAATGGGGTGGAACAACCCCGTCCGGCTTTGATTGCAGCGGCTTCATCCAGTTTGTGTTTGCCGAGCACAACAAAGAGCTGCCACGCACAGTTAAGGATATGTATCAGCTCGGTCAGGCTGTTGAGCAATTGCAGCTTGGTGATCTCGTCTTCTTCACTACTTACCGCAGCGGAGCTTCCCATGCCGGCCTCTATATTGGTAACAACCAATTTATTCACGCCGGTTCGTCGCAAGGCGTGACGATTAGTTCGCTTGAGCAAAACTATTGGTCCTCTCGATATATTGGTGCAAAACGGTTATAAATCACAACGAACGCCCTCTGATTATATCAGAAGGCGTTGTTTTAACTTCCGGCGAATGGTAGCTAGATTAATAGATTAAATAAACTTTCATTTTTGTTAATTTCGTGATAGCCAAAGCTTTTTTTTGTTCAGGCGTTCAATTAAGCGGGCATAGTCCTTGTCACATTTCAGCTCAATCCCAATTAATACTGGACCGTTATTTTTGTTGTTTTTCTTCGTATATTCAAACCGGGTAATATCGTCGTCAGGCCCAAGAACCTCCTGAATAAATTCGCGCAGCGCTCCGGCGCGTTGCGGGAATTGGATAATAAAATAATGCTGGAGTCCTTCATAAATCAAAGAACGCTCACGCATTTCCTGCATGCGACCAATGTCATTATTTCCGCCGCTCACGACGCAAACAACGGTCTTGCCTTTTATTTCGTCCTTATAAAAGTCAAGGGCCGCTATCGGCATCGCTCCGGCCGGCTCAGCAACAATCGCGTTTTGATTGTAAAGCTCGAGAATCGTCGTGCTGATTTTCCCTTCAGGTACTAAAATAATATCCTCGAGCAGGCTCTGGCAAATGCCAAATGACAGCTTTCCGACTTTTTTTTACAGCCGCTCCATCGACGAATTTATCGACGTAATCGAGCTCAATGATTTCACCCTGACTGAGCGAGGTTTTCATCGAAGGTGCTCCGGCGGGCTCGCAGCCGACGATTTTTGTTCGTGGGCTAATACTCTTAATGTACGTGCCGACACCGCTAATTAAGCCCCCACCTCCAATCGATGAAAATAAATAGTCGATATTTTCTTCGATATCATTCATAATTTCCATTCCGACTGTACCTTGTCCAGCAATAATATTTTCTTGATCGAAAGGATGGATGAACGCCATTTGCTTATCCTTGCTCATTTTAATCGCTTCATTAAAGGAATCGTCAAACGTATCTCCGGTTAAAATAACCTCGACAAACTCCTTTCCAAAAAAATTTAACTTGATCGACCTTTTGACGTGGCGTCGTTGAAGGCATAAATATTTTCCCGTTAATTTCCAATTCCCGACAAGAATAAGCGACGCCTTGCGCATGATTTCCGGCGCTGGCACAGACGACTCCGTTGTTTAACTCTTTTTCGCTTAAACTAGAAATCTGGTAGTAAGCACCTCGGATTTTAAACGATCGGACGACCTGCAAATCCTCCCGCTTTAAATAGACGTTGCAATCGTAACGTTCTGATAATACTTCGTTTTTTTGCAAGGGGGTATGCGTGATGACATCCTTTAATTTCTGATTCGCGATAATGATATCTTCCAATTGTATGGTTCCCATTATAGTCTTTTTCCTTTCATTTCAGTCTTTCTCTCTTTACACTGCCTATCCTTAAACGATTGTTTAAAAGTTAACGCGAGACTTTATTGTTCCGAATGAAGCGTTTTTTTCGATTTTCCGAAAATTCGCTAATAGATTAATATTAACATAAAGGCATCCCTTTGCGATAGTGTCGCTCCCGTTTGTTTAGATTTGCTCGTCTTATTTTGCATACAATTGTCACAATAATCGAATGCTAAAACGGTAGGCTTTCATCGGCTTGAATGCTATAATAAGGAGAGCCATTGAGCGGTTTATACATAAGGAGGGTGAACGATGTACAAGAAAATCACAATAATAGCTGCTTCAGCGTTCCTGTTCAGCTATTTAATGACCCCTTTACAAACAGCCTTTGCGGCTGCCGGTGGGGAAGGTGCAGAGCCATCAACGTTTCTACTGACTTCTTTAACCATTCTATCGATTGCGACGATTCTGTTGATGATCTTTTATATGATTCGCGAATAATGGTCAATGCATGGTAAAACAGGGACTAACCGGTTACGGTTGTAGTCCCTGTTTCAATTTATCTTCGTGCGCCTCCTGCCTTCTTACCTATTCGGCCGGAGCGAGCATTATATAGAGCTCCAGGCTATTCGTCTCCCGGATTGCATCGCTTGATGTTTATCTCAATCGTAAAACGAATTTAGCTTTGTTACGGTTTCGTCCTTTACGCAATGATTTGACCGTTTTAATTGCTAAACACGAAATTCCTGCCCTCACTCCTCACCGGTTGCAATCGGGTGATCGGGGTAGGAAATCCAGTCACTCCAGCTGCCGAGATATAGCCTTACGTCTTCAAAGCCTGCCTCAGATAATGCCAATACGTTCGGACAAGCTGTCACTCCAGAACCGCAATATACGATCACGGGCTCTTTTTTTGTCCAAGAACGAAAAGCGTTTATTTTGGGCCTCTGCAGACTTGAAACGTCCATCAAAATCAAGTCCATCTCGCCAAAACGCCTGCTTCGCTCCAGGGATATGGCCGGCTACCCGATCGATCGGTTCCGCAAGCCTAAGTAACGGGGTCTTTCTCGGGAATCAATGAGTTGTACGGTCGCTTTTGCAGCTTCCTGCACAACGTCCTTATAGCTGCAAAGCTTATCATGCTGCAGCCCTACAGTGAAATCGCGACGTTTATAGCCGACTTGCTCCGATGTTGTTGGATAGCCTGCTTTTTTCCAGGCTGAATAGCCGCCATCCAGTACATACGCTTTCTTATGGCCGAGATAGTTCAGCATCCACCAAAACCGTGACGCAAAAGCACCACCCTCATCGTCATAGCCGACGACTGTCACATCGTTATCAATTCCGGCTTGAGCCAAACTTTCCTGAAAATGCTCGAGCTTGGCAGAGGATGTCTTCCTCCGTGTACTGCTACTGCTCCCGACAAATCCCGTTCCAAATCAAAATACAACGCTCCCGGAATGTGTTCCTTTAAAAATCGTCCTTGACCGTTATCGGGCTCTCCTAGCGTAAAACGACAATCAATCACCCGAACATGTTCTTCATTTAAATGATTATGCAGCCATGCCACAGATTTCAAATGACTCATTCTTTCCACCTCATTCGTTCTGATCAATCAGCTGTCTTAGGACGTAATCGACCGATTTGAATGTTTCAAGCTGTCGCCTTTTACTCGTTTCACCGTAAAAGGATTTAATCGCAACAACCTCAAGATTATCAAAAGTTTGCGTAATTTGTATCGGATGGAGGTGAAGGGCTTCCTTTGCTGAACGAACTGCTGTGCGAGTGGAAGCCACTCTTCAGAAACCGCCTTCACTTCGTTGGCAAACGGCCGAACGACACGATAAAAATCTGGCTTATATCCTTCTTTTCTTGCGTGATCCACATAGAAATGCTGTGCCTCTATATTTAAATCCAGCAGGCGTTTCGTTAATTCAAATAGACGGAGCTGTTCTTTTTCATCCATTTCGCACCCCCGCTCTTATCTTAGCAAATCTTGTCCCTTCTTAAAAGCCAAAAAAGGAGTGCTCCCCCGTTCACTCCTTTTTACTAAGGTTGCTCAATTAGGCGAAACAGCTTCCCTTGATTCTCCTCCTGCTTCTGCCTAATGGATGGCAACTATTTTATTTAATTAATGGAAGGTCCGTTAGCCTTCTCCATGATAGCGTGCTAAACGATCTTATTCCCTAGAAAGGACGGCTTAGAACGAAAACAATTGCATGAAGCTGCGCCATTTCTTTTTTGATTCGGTCCCTACTGCCGCCGGAAGATCGTACTCAGGCTCATCGTTTATTTTTTCCTCCATTGTCGTTAATCGCCCTTCTAAACGGTTTAAAAGCTTCATCATTTCTTCCAGCTCCGAACGGTGCTTAAGCAGCTGGTAACTGACAACCTCATCCGCTTTTTGCGACAGGCGGTTCTCGACCTCGTTGATCCGTTTGAGCATATGCTCGAGCCTCTGCTCGTACTGTCCTGTCTCAACCCGTTCCTTTGATGACTCGCTAGTTTTGATCAGCTCCTGATGCGACGAGAGTTCTACCTCCTTTAATCGATTCCCTTTTTTTTAAGCTGCGCTTGAATCGATGTTAGCAGTGTGAGGTGCGACTCTGTCAGTAAATAGTGGCCATGCTCATTTGTCTCACACTCAATGTTAAAATATTTAATCCAGCGTTGAACCGTTGTCGGATTGACGTTAAGCAAATCCGCTACTTCTTTTGTTTTGTGAATTGTCTCCATCAGAGATCCCTCCGATCTTTTTGTTGCCTATGGCTTCGCGAACCGGCTTTGGATCTCCTTCGCAACTGACAAAACTAGTTTGCTTTCGGCAAAGATCGTTGCTATATGTAACGGTTCTCCTACTTGAACAAGACATTTTCCTTGTTGAAAAAGCATCCTTCGCCATTGCCTGTGCATACTAACAAAGAGGACAAAAGGAACGGAGGTGAATTTGATGAAAAAGGAACAAATGCAGCAACGAGCAAATAAAAATAAAGAGCAGGAAAAAAAAGGAGCAAAACGAGAATCGCCGGTATACAGGTAACAAGAAGCTCGACGGTCCGAACAGGCCTGCCACGTAAAAGGAGCTCCTTCATAACACGTCTAGAATCCGCTTAGGAAAAGGAGAAAGCCCCAACCTGTATGGAAGGTAAGGGGCTTTCCACTCGTTACTATGGCTTCTGCCTACAAAATGAGGATATTTTCAAATTGGCTGCTATTCTTTTGTTTCTTGTATGTTTAGTAATTGTGGCACCGTAACAAACTCATACCCATCGTCCTTCAAGCGGGTAATGATCGTATCTAACGCTTGAACCGTACCTGATAAATCCATCGTCCAGTTTCCGCCGTCATGCATAAGAATAATCGAGCCCGGCTTTACGCTGCCCAGTACATTATTGATGGTTACTTCCGTTCCTAATTCCTTCCAGTCAAGCGAGTCAACATTCCACCCAATGGCTACATTTCCTATTCTGTCCAGGGCTCCCAGCAGCTCTTCATTTAACGAGCCATAAGGTGACCGAAACAATTTTGGCCGAAAGCGACAATATTGCTAATGGCCCTTTCTGTTTCCCTGACCTCCCATTCCAGCCTTCCGACGCCTTCCTTGGATAGGTTCGGATGCCAGTAAGTATGATTGCCGATCGCATGCCCTTCATCGTGAACCCGCTTTGTTATTTGCATATGCTCCGTTGCTCTTGAACCCATCATGAAAAAGGTAGCCTTTACATCATGTTTAGCGAGAACGTCCAGCACTTGAGGAGTAAAGCGGGTATCGGGTCCGTCGTCAAATGATAAAGCTACACGGTTTCCCTTATTTGAACCATGCAAAAACAATAGATTGGGGTATTTTCTTTGGAGCTCGTTATTGGAAACGGGATGAGGCTTTCGAACATCCTTTTCGTCACCACCTGCAAGCTCTGATTGCCCCTCTGCAGATTGAATGCCAAAGCCTTCTTGTTGCCCCTGCCTTTGAACTGTTTTTCGGTCAGGAGCTACTTCTTCAGGATCCGCTTGATTCGCTCGTCCACAAGATATGAGCAAGGTGCTGACAATAACAAGTAGCAAAATGAAAATGGTTTTTTTCCTAAGTAACAATTTCTTACCTCCTAACAAACTAAAATAAAACTTCGACTAATGTAACGCTTAGGTAAGGTTTCTCTAATCAGCTTGCTGAAAAAGGGATAGTATAGGTTGTGCCATTTTTACAATAAATATCCGCTAACTGTTTCTGTCACACTGCGCTTCCGGCATGGCCTACACAGGTTACCTTGCCCTCTTTTGGACTTGGGTATCATTTTATTGAGCCCTACTTCAGTCACACT
>BAXO01000052.1 GCA_001310555.1 Bacillus sp. JCM 19058 | reverse complement strand
TCTGTCCTGATGGCACCCTACAGCCTTTAATGCCAATGGATTAATGATTTTTTTTGCAACCCTGCCAAAAAACTTGTTTGTACTAATTCCATGCTCAATCATAAGTATTCTCCCATCAGGCTTACACCACTTTTGAAAGCTATTTAGGACATTGACAGGTTCTTGATAGGCACATAAGCTGGCAGAGGATATGATTGTATCAAAGCTGTTTTCGTTAAATTCAACCGTTTCAACATCTTTTTGTATAAATGTCGTTTTAAAAGGATAATCTTTTGCCGCATTCTGTGCTGTTTTCAACATTTCAGGACTAAAATCCAATCCGGTCAATTCAATATCTCTACTGTAAAAGGGAAAATTAAGTCCAGAACCAATCGCAACTTCCAAAACCTTTCCTTTGGCCTCTTGAAAAATTCGTTGACGAAACTTATGGGCGTGTCCGTTATTTCGTCGTTTACTATATTTTTTTTGCCTGCTTATCAAACTTTTTAATTAATGATTGACGATCCATATCATCCCCCGATCTCTCGCCCATTTTTATTGAACAAAATCTGCCCGTTTTAGTTGAGAATTTTAGTATAACATGTTTTTAAACGGTTAAATGTGGAGTTGACCGGTACAATTTCTGTTTTCACATTAGCTGTTATTACGTCCTCAACGATCTGATTCTCACTGAGCTCCTTCCTTTAGGTTACTAGACTCGTATGTCTGAAGCTTTAAATTAATATCCATTCAACAAAAAAAACACCGATTCTTTATGGAATCAGTGGTTCTTCGTAGTTAATATTTATTTCCGCAAAATCTTCTCCATCGCTTTTCCCTTGGCTAACTCATCGATCAGCTTATCCAAGTAGCGAATTTCTTGCATCGTTGGTTCTTCGATGTCTTCTACTCGGACACCGCAGACCACACCTTTGATCAAATTCCGCGAAGGATTCAGTTGGGGAGCTTCCGCAAAGAACGTCTCAAAGTCTGTTTGATTTTCCAGTTGCGCCTCGAACTCTTCTTGGCTATATGCTGTCAACCAACGAATGATTTCATCGACCTCTGTTTTCGTACGTCCTTTTTTTCTCCGCCTTCGTAACATAATGGGGGTAGACACTTGCGACACTCATTGTATAGATTCGATGTTTAGTCATGATACACCCTCGCTTCATGGTTTTCTTTATTTTATCACGAAAAATAGTCGGACAACAGCTAACGCAGCGATTGTTACCCGATCCTAATTGTTCCACTGTACCAAATGAACTGGCATCCCCATAAAATTTATATATAAAGCGAAGAAAAAACCTGCTACGTTCAGCTCTTCATTGAAGATTTGTTTTTAAAAAGCGTACGCCATCTAAACTAAGCTGACACTTAACTGCCGAATACTGCTGCGAGCACCGATAAAAAACCACACACATATCATTCTGGAGAAGCCTTAAGTTCTCAGCCATTACGACGAGCAGCCAAAACCTTCAGCATGCTCGATGATAAAATTATCTCTGACCTTTTTGTCCTATACATACAAGTTAATCGGCTCCTCATAAGAACGACTTGTTTACGGGGCTCTCCTTTGTATACCCGAAAAACGTCATTTCTCCGTCTTCGTTCTCGGCAATTGTGTATGGGTGGAGCTGGTCAAAGTATCTGCGGGTAAAATAACCTACACCTACCGGGTAAATCTCAATATGAAGATTGCCGGAGAATCTCGTAAAGTATAATTTACCATCAATAAACTCTATTTGAATCTTATCTTTCAAATATGTTCCGCAATACTCTCTAAGCTTGCTTTCGGTGATGGGAAATTCTTCGTTTTTGATGGAGCATCTACATCAACGTGATGTAGAATATTTGCAATTGCATTGCCTAGCCTGTATTGGTTAATAGCTTCATTATTTGAAAGAATGATGATACATATGTCTTCATGGAAATAATTCAGCATATAAGTGCTTATTCCAAGGTGATCTCCTCCATGGGAATATCTTTCTGTTCCATGAACATGATGATGTTCCAGTCCATAACAATAGTTGTTTTTGTTTTCGTTGAAAAACCTCGTATACGCTTTCTGCGACAGGATTTTCCGTTCCCGCAAACAAGTATACCATTTGTACAAATTATCGCAGTTTGAAACGATGGCACCTGCACCAATGCTAAATTTCTCATTATAATATGGACATTTGATGTATGCTTCAAAATCTTTGACATAATTGCACGCTCTATTTTTAATAGCTTTACTACCGTCATCAACATCGCTGTTCATCATATTCAAGGGAATAAATATGTTATTTCGAATATAATCTTCATATGTCTCTCCTGACACATTTTCGATAATCCATGCAAGTAAATTATAATTTGAGTTATTGTAATCATATGCCTTACCCGGTGGATTCGTGGGCTTTTTTGTTGATATACCGCCGAAAGAAGTTGCTTCGCGAATAATCCAGTTTGTTGAATCCAGCAAAAAAAGTCATTTTCAAAATTATAAAAATTGTATAAACCAGAAGTGTGTGATAATAAATGGTGTATCGTGATCGATTCGTCAATCTTCATGTCAGCACTAAGATATAATTGTGCAGATTTATCTATGTCCAGCATTTTCTTATCATATAGGAGCATGATTGCAAAAGCAGTAAACTGTTTTGACATGGAGGCGATTGAGAAGCAAGAATTGATATCGTTTTTAATGCCAAACTCGATACTAGCATAGCCATGTGCGTTTTCAAAAAGCACCTCGCCTTTTTTTGATGACTTTTATAACGCCATAAAAATCCCATAATTCCAGGTATTTATTTATATAGGCTTCTAGTTTCAATCGAATAGCTTGCATTAGTTCACACCCCTCACAAAATATAAAAAAACTTCAATTAGTCATCCACGTGCCAGGTCTAACCTACCGGTTAGGTCAAGATATTTTTTTCTATCTCTACCGTCTACAAAGTAAAGTAGATAGATATCAAATAAGTTCCTTCCCTATAAGCTCATTATACTTTTCTCGAGCCTAAAAAATATGTTATGCACTTTAAATACATGGATTCTCTTTCATTTAAATTGTGAGTCTTTGCTTTGGTGTATTGTTACATTAAATCTATACATAGTTACGCAAGTGTTTTGCCGTATATGATTTTGACACAATGAGAGGTTTACAAGATACCCTTGAAAGATAACAATTCTTCCTAATGCACCACCGTCTATATTCCCATTGTGATTGCTTATAGCTGAAAGGTGACAGCATCAAAAAGTCGATTTCTGTACGAAGAGAAATCGACTTTTTGGTTCATAGTTTCCGATAAACCTACTCCATTTAGATGATGCCCATTAAAAGACCTGCGAGAAGCATAATAATGCTGAATCCCCACATCCAAAAGAATGAATAACGAATATGTTTACCCATATTAGCTCCTGCCAAGCCAATACCTAACCAAAGTGCAGGAGAGAAAGGGCTAACAAATGTCCCGATAATGTTCCCGATCAACATCGCATAAACAGTCGACTCGGATGCAACTCCTTGCGTGCTTGCAATAGATTCAACGACAGGCAGTAAGGCAAAATAATAAGCATCTGTACTTGTGAGCAAGTCCATTGGGACCCCGAGTGCACCGACAAGTAAATGTATATAAGGGACGACTAATACCGGAAGGATGTTTACAAGAGCAAGCGCGATGTTTTCTAACATCCCTGTCTCGTTAAGAACTCCTAGAAATACACCTGCAGCCAAGATTACGGCAGCCATCATCAGAGCGTTCGGCGCATGCGCTTTTACACGGCCCATCTGATCGCTGACACGGCTATAGTTTAAAGGTAACGCTATGGCGACCCCGATCATAAATGCATACTGCGGCGGCAGAAGCCCGGCCATCATAATCGTAAGAATAGCAATCGTAAGCAATAAATTTAGCCAAATCAGCACAGGATGCTTACGCGTTTTTTTCTTTAGTAGCGGCTTCTTCTTCTCGCTGCCTTTCGGTAAAGGCATCTGCGATTGAACGTACGTCGACCGCCTGAGGTGCTTCTATCTCCCCGTTCTTAATTCGTTTATCGATCCGTTTCTTCTCACGGATACCGAGAATGATGGCAAGCAGAATCGTAAGAGCAATTCCGAAAAATTGTAAAGGAATGAGCGGATACCATAATTGAACCGGATCTTCTCCAATTACACTCGCCGCTCGTCCCGTAGGACCTCCCCACGGAATCATATTGACAATTCCGGCACTTAGAGCAACTAATAGCAATAATAGATACCGGCTCATATGTAATTCTCTGTAAAGGGGTAAGAGTGCAGGAATCGTTAAAAGGAATGTAGAAGCACCGGCACCATCGAGCTGAGCTATCGTACCGATGAGTGCAGTAGCAATGGCAACGACGACAATGTTTCCCTTTGTAACTAGTATCATTCCACGTACGATCGGATTAAAAAAGTCCGCTATCTTGCATTATACCAAAATATAATATTGCAAAAATAAACATAATAACAACGTTCATCACTTGACTTGATCCAGCTTCTAGAAACTGACTAATGTCGCTTAAGCTAAAACCAGCGATGAAAGCACCAATCACAGGGATTACAATCATTCCAACAATCGGATTAATTTTCCCCCATATTAATAATCCGACAATGGTGAAAATAATGGCTAGACCAACAATTGTTAGTAGCAACGAGACATCTTGATGCATATCGTATCATTTCTCCTTTTCTGTTTTGAAAGCGATTCCTTTTTAAAGTTTAACAGTCTATTACTATAAAGAAAAGTCTCGTCACAGTCAATATTAAAAAAGAAAATTTAGTATTCAGCCCAAATGTTTGTTTTTAGAATAGAAACGCGGTTTCCTAGTTAGCTTGTAGATTATTAGTGTAGAAAAGAGAACCTTTAGGAAAGGCATCTTCGAAACGGTTTGACAGGGATTGGCGAGATGTTTTGTTATAGCTATCGCATTTCTTTCTAGGAGCTTCTTCTTTACTATGAGACGATAGTTTACCGCTCCTTTTATAACTTTCTGAAACGAAAAATAGTAACGGGTGGAATCTCGTACCAATCAAATTTAGTATCCTCTATTTCCTTTTTAAAACTAGGTTCTACAATACCGTCTAGTACAAAATTTGATTCAAAAAATAAATTCAAATAATAAGAAAGTGAACGATGAAACATAAGGTGGGGAGTAGGTTGGCCTTTAATCCCAATAGCTTTATAGCATTCCGGGCTTAAATATTTTGAAATTTGTATACTGTTTTTAGAAATAAGATTACCGTCAATATCTTCTGTTTCATTTATTTTTCTAACTCCAGGTGCTTGAAAACAAGGATGTGTAATGGAGAAGACAAACGTTCCATTCGGCTTCAACAGTTTATAAAGTGATTTAATTAGTGGTGTTATGTCCGCAATATCCATTAAAGCCATGTTAGCTACTGCACTATCATATGTATCATTTCCAAGTTCAAGCAAAGAACGATAGTTTGTTGCATCAATTACTTTGTATTCAATTTGAGTTAAATAATCTTTAGACCTTAGCTTTGCCCTTTCAATCATCATAGAACTGTAATCAAACGCAACAACATTTGCACCTAGTTCAGCAAGTCTCCTTGAAAAATTCCCATTTCCACAAGCAACATCTAATATTGTTTGACCTTCTTTAATGCTTAATAATGCTTCAGTGTGTGGTCTAATTATTTCACGGTGAAATCGATTACTTTCTTCACCCATATAATCATCCCAAAATTCAGCATTCTGCTCCCATTTCAATTTTGATTCTTGTATTAGTGCCTTCCACTCCTTCAATTTACATTCTCCTTTCAAATTATAAAATATGTCCATATTTACACGCAGTTAACGTGACGAACACTGACTCGTGACTTAGCAAGTCCCAGCGTAATCATGTTAATTTGAGTGTATTCATTTGCGCTCGGGCGTTCAATGAACGATTCCGTATCTACTTAACAATAGGCTGTTTGATACGAGTGAAGAAAGCAGCCGCATTCTAGATAAAATGCGGCTTAATCTAGTCCTCTCTAATAGCATTTACCATCTAGCGGCCCATACCTCAATCTCTACCTTTAAAGGAGGGATACCTAATGCGGGTACGTAGGCCATCGTCATCGCCGGAGCTGTTCCGCCGTGAAACTCCTCCCAACTATTATTGAAGACATCCCAGTCCATCTCTTCTGTTGCCCAAATATTGACTTTAATAATGCTGTTAGCCGACACCTTCTCGCTCTGCAGCACTCGTTCTATATTTTTTTAGCGTGTTTTTTTTAGTTGAGTGTTCATGTCAGGCGGCAAATCGCCTTTCACGTCTATTCCGACTTGACCGGAGAGAACGAGTAAATCTGCACCTTTCGGAACGGTTGTAAGGTGTGTATAAGGCCCTATGGGTGCCGCGATATTCGTTGGATTGTGGCGCTTCACTTTTTTTTACCTTCTTCTGCTACTGTCTTTTGCTCGTTAACAATAGCTAAAATTTGATGGTCTTCCCAGTTCCCGTTAATTTGTACATTCTTTTTGGCGATGCCTTCTTTATGGAACCCAGATTTCAGCAAAACCTTCATAGACCCTGTGTTAAAAGGCATAACCCCCGCTTCAATTCGATGAAGTTTCAACTCTTGAAAAGCGTAATTTACTACTAATTTTACCGCCTCCGTCATATAGCCTTTCCGATTGTGGGCTTTGTCTAGAAAATACCCGATCCAGCAGCTTTGTAAGTTTTCCCTTACGACTTCAGACAGGATGACCTCACCGATGACTTTTTCTGATTCCTGTATTAAGAATAAATATTCTCTGTCCTCATTTTTCGCCTTAATTGCCGACTGAACTCTTTGAATTTGTCCTTCAACTGTATAAAAGGATTCGTCTCTTTTTCCAGTGAACATTTGAAAAAAATCTTTATTATCGACCTCCAGCTTCATGAGAGCTTCAACATCGCTTTCCTCGACCAGCTTTACATAAATGTTTTCTCCTTTTAATTTCATTGTCCTCTCTCCTTCTTTTCAATTAAAAACACCACAGACTTATCCTGTGGTGTACGTATATTGAAAAGAGCTAACCACAGGAAGCGACCCGTGGTGTTTGTCCACTGTATCCTCGTCCGAACGTTTAAGCTAAAGGATAAAAGCCGCTAATATCCATTTTTGGACACACTTCTCCCGTAATTAGCCAGTTCAAAGAAAACAGCCGTAGAGTATCCAATGCCTTTAGATAAAGACTGTAGCGATCGTTTCTTCATTTGAATACTCTCCTTTCCTTGTTTTCTTATCGTTATCGATCGTTTGCGAGCTTAGAATGACAGTGTATAGGAGAGGTGAGTCTTTTGTCAATAATAATGATAATGTTGAGGACGATTGATTGTTCAGATCGTACTAGCATCAGCATTCCTTTCAACTTTCGTACTATATTGTTTTCATTTACTTCATGCAGAAATCAACGTAAGTAATTGGCCTCTATTTTCTGTATTACGGCGTTCAACTAAAGGAGTAGTCAGCCTCCACATCGAAGTTCAAGAGTTTTGTTGTTTTAGGATCCTTTTGCGAAGATGTATCGTCATATTATTCCTGTTACCTCAAAATAATTTCTTTCCTATTCAACGTTCTTTCCCTTGCCAAAAACAACCTTACGATTTCTTTTCTTGAGTCGCCTCTTTATTTTTGTGACTTGCTTCTGTATTGGTTCGGAGAGCAAAGGTTCTGCTTGCGGAAAATCGTCGTAAAATAATTCGGATCATCATACCCGACAATGCGGCCGATCTCCGCCACCTTCATATCCGTGTTCATTAACAAAATTTTAGCTTTTTCCATCCTTAGCTTCGTGACATATTGAATAAAGCTTGTTCCGGTTTCTTTCTTAAACAAGTTGCTAAAGTATGTCGGACTTAAATATACATGGCTCGCAACATCTGCCAAATTGCAGCCGAAAGTATAATGCTTCTCAATATACCGAATGGCGCGTTCGATCGTATTTTCATTTTTTTGCTCCAGCCACTCCTCCAAACGTTCCAGTGCGTTCGCCACGTTTTTCTGAAGCCAGCTATGAACGTCATCGATATACTGCATTTGATAAATGCGATTGAGGTCCATCGTGGTATTAGACATCGAACCGTCTGAAGTCATCACTTTTTGAGTTACTGAATGTAAGGCGAAAGAGATGGCAAACGCCTCTTCCTTTGCCTTTTTCACATATAATGTTTGAATCTTGTCCACCGCCTGCTCTACTTCTTCGTGTAGCTGTGAGAGCATTCCTTCGTAAATAATACTTAACAGCTTCAGCTTCCACTGCTCAATTCGCTTCTTCATTGTTTCTCGTACTAAAAAGTCTTCCTTTTGCCACTCGTTCTTTTCTGTCGGTCTCTTTAAGTGCAACCCCGAATTTTCATATGCAGATCGCAGAGCCTGTGGTGAATCAACAAAGCCGCCTTCATATGCAGAAGCGGAAATACCGAGCATATGATGGATTTTTTCTTCGACAATATTAATAAAGCCTTCCTTCTGTTCCGGATGCAAAAACAACGCGAGAACATCATGCTCAACCTGAACGAGACTTCCTCGTACAGCTTCTATTTCCATCAGCTCATTGATAATATTAATTAGGGCAAATTGCAATAGCGGTACATCATCTTTACGGTACTGCTTGGCAACCGGTAAGTATTCAGTGACGTGAATGAGCCATACTTCTCGCTCGACATAGTCTTGACTCAGCAACTCCACCATCCGTTCCTCATAAGGCAAATTCAAGAGTAAGGAGCGGATCGTCGACTCTTTGAAAAATTGTCGGTTCTCGCTTTCCGACCTCTGGTGGAGAATTTTTTTGAAATACTTGATCCAATACACCGAGAACCTGCTCTTCCGGACAAGGCTTTAGTAAATACTCCACTGCTCCGCAGCGCAATGCTGTTTGGGCATAGTGAAAATCTTTATATCCAGTTAGTATGATCACTTCATGCGTCCATTTCTGCTCATTCATATGCTCGATGACTTGGAGCCCGTCCATGACGGGCATTCGAATATCGACAAACACGAGATCCGGATTTACTTGTTCAATAACTTCAAGTCCCATTTTGCCGTTGCTTGCTTCTCCTGCTACGGTCCACTCTGGTTTTTGCTGGATAAGCTTTTTTTAGTCCTTTTCGAATGAATGGTTCATCATCAACTAAAACGATTTTTGCAGTCAAAGAGTTACCCTCCTTTACTAAACAATACTCGAGAGATTCGTCAATATTTAGGTGATACCGCTACCAGCTAGCGACGCAGCTGGCTAGAAAAGCCCCAGACCGATTGTCTTGCCGCTTAGCTTCTGTCTGGTGCTACTTGTTCAATGGTATAAACGGGAGGCAAAGTCGAACCGTCGTCCCTATCCCATACTCACTTTCGATTTCCAATCGATACGGTTTGCCATGAGTAAGCTCAATTCTTCGTGTCACACTATGCAAGCCAAGAGATACGTTTTCTTCAGACACGTTTATTCGCTGAAGAATATTAGGGTCCATTCCACACCCGTTATCGTGAATCGCGATTAATAGGAAATCGTTTTGACGGAAAACCTTAATTTCGAGAACAGCTATGTCCAATTGATCACGAAAAGCATGGACAAAAACATTCTCAACAAGGGGCTGTAAAAGTAATCGGATAATTTGGCAATTCTCAACCCCTTCTTCAACATCGACATCGATCTGGAGCCCATCGTCAAAGCGTGCTTTTTGAATACGGATATAATTATTTATTTGCTCGAGCTCCTCCTTGACTGTCGTTTCTGAATGAATCGGCTCAAGTGCATAACGCAAAATATTGGATAATGAAATAATCAGGTTCGCATCATCCTTATTCTCTTTTAAATATAAACGCCAATAAATCATATCGAGCGTATTATACAAAAAAAATGCGGATTTAACTGTGCTTGCAGGAGCTTTAGCTCCGCCTCTCTTTCCCTTAGCTGCTTTTCATAAACTTCTTTAATTAAGGAATTGATATTGGCAACCATCGTATTAAAGCTTTCTCCGATATACGCCAGCTCATCTCTCGTACGAATGTCCAGCTTCGTGTTCAAGTCACCTTTTCGTACATTGCGCATCCCCTTGACCAATACATGGAGTGGCTGAAACAGGCGGCGGATCGTAATCATAACAAGGATACTCGATAAAAGCACACTGATCATGCCCCCATAGAGCGCAACGAGAAGGATGGCCGGACTTTTTTTCCCGTAATTGATCTAAAGATGTTCTGCTAATAATCGTGAATGATGTTAAATCAGATTTCTGTTTTGAATACAAGTATGGCTCCTCTTTCAGAGTCAAGCTCGATTGTTCAGAAATAAACGTTTCGGGAATATCGATATTCGTTGGCACCTGTTCATCCGTATAAAGCAATTGTTCGGTCCGATTAAACAAATACACTCGCCCATCATTTCCCTTAATGATCTGACGTAAATCATTTGCAAAAAAAACGTTCGTGCAAAACTAAAACGAGTAGACCATAAGTTTCCAAGCGGCTATCCTTCATCCATCTGGCTGCAATAATCACCTCTTGGTCCAGTTCGGTATATTCAAACAATTCATGAACAGAAGGTCGGAGCCAGACGAGCTCCCCTTCTGTATCTTGCATATATCTGCTCAGCTTTATATACATGTCTTCGCTTAATTCCTGATTCAATAAATCGTTGGACGTTTTAAATTGATTTCCATCCATATCAAAAATATGAATCGAAAGGAGCTGTGGGTCATCTAGCATATACTGATTTAAAACTTGTTCGATGCTCCGATGCTTAAAGTAAGAAATCGTTGAATGGTGATTCGACTCTTGTATGATGTCAAGGATAAAAGGATTAAAGACGATTTGATTCGTATTGCCATACACCCCTTGTACACGCAAGTCGATACTAGTCATAATTTGGCTGACCGTTTCCGAAAACTGCTCACTAATTTCCTGTTCAGAAATGTCTTGGTGAAGGCGATAAGAAATGTAACCGGATACACAAAACGTCATTAAAATGATAATAGCAAGGGCGGAGATAAGTTTCGTTTGAAGGCTTATTGTCTGAACGGTTTGTCTGTTGTTGAGCATCGAAATCACCTGGGAACTCGAAGAAGTCATTGCCTATATTATCATTACGCTTCGCGAGTGATACTTTGAATATAATTTGTATAACCAATGATTACCTTGATTTTTTTTAAGAGAGTTCTTTACTTTTTATTCTTTCGTCTGTCTACAAATGTTTAGCACTAAGGCCTGCGACGCTCGGAACCATTCACACTCGTTTTCTTAATACGAGTAGGCCGCCTGGCCGTAAACCTGAGGGCGGCCTACGATAACCTGTTATGAACCGAGGTTATCCTACTTGTTTATTCGAATTGTGCGAAAGTGCCCTTTTCGGATAAGAGCTTTTCAAAACAATTGAAATGAGAACGACTAATTCTCCGGCCATCCCAAGCGATTGTGCCAAAGCGCCAATCATTCCGTTCCAGCCAGGCGCCAAAGTGGAAGCAATGAGCAGGACGACAAAGGTGATCGCTAAATTCGCCGTTTGAGAAACGACCATCATTTTAGTCTGGCTTCTAAGCAGCAGTATCCCATTGATAAAATCGATAAACGGAAAAACGGCTGTCATAATCATAAAGATCCGTAAGCTTTGTAAGGTTGCTTCAGCCAGTCGAACATTTGCACCGAGAATAGTTTCAATAAAAAACGGACCGAGAGGAGTATAGCAAAACAAGGCAAGAATACTTGTCGGAATGATACCGATAAGTAAAGTAAACGCCTTCACCTTCTTTGGATGATCGTTATAAAACGATAACACGATTTGATGAATATACGTGAAAAAGCTTAAGACGAGCTGAGTCATACTCAAGGCTAAAGCGTACGAGGCGATCGCCAGTTCAATTTGACTCGTCTTTCCGAGAAAGGCATTGATCAACGGACCGACCATAACGATAATGACCGATGAAACAATTAGCGGACTATAAAAGCGAAAAATCTGTTTTTTTTCTCGTGATCGGATGCTTCTCTTCCTTGCTCTTCATCTTTCTGACGAGTGCACGTCCCTCCAAGGAGCTAACGAGACTCTCCACCATCATACCGGCGAGAAATATATAAGCACCGGTTCGTGCAGTAATGGTGCCAAATTGAATAAAAACCAATGAGAGTATGTACATGACAACAAGTCGGATGATCATGCCGATCGTCAGCCACTTCGTTTGCCGATTAAAAATAATGACACCTTGATATAAGCAGCGTATCGCCGAGAATAGCGTGACGATAATCAATACTTGATAGACACTCACGATTTGATCAATGAGCTCTGGTGCAGCACCGAATAGCTGGGCAAATATCCAGCGGCCAATCGGCGTGTACGCTACTGTAATCGAGACCGCTAATAGCCCGGCGATAACATAGACACTAACGGCAGACATCGCTTTAAATGAAAGCCGATCACGGACTAAAGCAGAACATGTATGCCTCAACAGTACCCCCATCCGCTCGGTAATGGCGAATAAACTCATCGCGATTGCATAGCTGGCAATAATCGCTTCCGCGTTTGCGCCTCTTGCCAGCGTCCCGTTAATAATCATGTGGGAAATCGTTACAAGACTGGCCGATAACCCGAGCGGAACAAAAAACAAAAGCAAGCTCTTCGTCGTTAAAGAATGTTCTTTCGTTCCCATCCCCTTCAACTTCCTTACTTGTTTAGTTTGTCATCAAGTAGCCCCTCAACCGATAGAAAAAGAATCCCGCTTATTTTTAATTGTGGCGCAGGATTCCCGAATACTCATTCATTTTACGCTTCTTGGTCTTCTCGAGTCGGACCGTATATTCCTGGAACGCGAAGATCAGCCTGACGCATCAGTACTGTCATTTGTCCGCGGTGGTGGATCTGGTGAGAAATAAGAAAGCGTAAAACACCAGCTTTTGTTTGTTGATGACCGAAAAAGTCAACCCGATCGTTTAAGTCTTGATCGGTCCAGTCATTTTCAACCGCTTGCTTAATTTGAGTGCTGACATACAAATAAGCCTCGGCAATTTCTTTGGCAGTTGCCGCTGCTCATCCTGGGTTCCCGGGGATACGATAGTTGAGCCAGTCGTCGAAATGACTGCTGGAAGGCTTACCGCTAAGTGCCAGCCTAACCATCCGAGCGTATTATGTCCTTCGGCAATAGGCTGGGATAGCTTCGCGTCCGTCAATCGCCCAAGCACATGCTGGGTCAGGTCAGCTTCGCGTTCCCATTCCTGTATAAACTCCGAAATTTTGTGAAACATTTATGCTCCCTCCATTTACCGATTTTTCCGGTGCACGGTGAGACTAAATCCTGTTCAGCAGGAGTCTCTGCATAAAAATGCACTATAGCTAGTATAGCTATTTGCCATGGCGCAAGCAACTATTTCGACTAACTAAGTTCTGTCCGCCTGTTTTGAGGTTAATGAGTGTTTATTGAGCCTTCCTTTAAGTTAGGCTCAATTTCACTAGGCTGGTTATCCGTTGAGTGATCCAAGGTCAGGTTTATAGCGACGAAAATAATGAGGATGAGCCAGAACCACCATTTTGAAAATAGCTTCATCTTGATAGCCCCCTTACCAACAATTTCGTTCGAGTTAAAAGACCGCAGCAATGCGCTGCGGTAAAATTTAATCGATTTCCAAAGTCCAGTTAAACTCGTCTTGGTTTTTGCCTGTTTGAATGCCAGTTAACGTATCATACAAGCGCTTTGACAGGTCACCCGTTTGACGATCGTTTATTTCGATTGTTCTATGCTGCCATTGCATCACACCGATAGGCGAAATAACGGCAGCCGTCCCTGTTCCGAAGGCTTCTTCCAGTTCACCGTTTTCGTAAGCTTGGTACACTTCTTCCATTGATATTTGCCTTTCCTCTACAGGAATGTCCCAGCTATTCAGCAATTCGATAATCGATGCACGTGTAATGCCGTCTAGAATGCTTCCGTTCAAGGCAGGCGTAACAATGTTCCCTGAAATTTTGAAGAAAACATTCATGCTCCCTACTTCTTCTATATATTTTTTTTCGACTCCGTCCAGCCATAGAACTTGTGAGTGTCCATGAACCGTTGCCTTCTCCTGAGCGATATAGGCAGCTGAGTAATTGCCCGCCGTTTTGGCAGTGCCGGTTCCGCCCCGAACAGCCCGCGTATAGTTATCCTCCACCTGAATGCCGATCGGATGGACACCTTCTGGATAATAAGAACCAACAGGAGAAAGAATAATCATAAACGTATACGTTCTTGAAGGCGCAACACTTAAGCTTCTTTCTGTTGCGATAATAAAAGGACGTATATAAAGCGAGGTCCCTTGCTCACACGGCACCCAATCGTGCTCCAATTTGAGTAGCTCGGCTAAATAATAAAGCACAAGCTCTTCATCAATAGCAGGAATACTTAGGCGTTCACTAGAACGGTTCAGACGTTGAAAATTCAAAGAAGGCCTAAATAAAAGAATTCTGTCATCCTCTGTCCGATAGGCTTTTAACCCTTCAAATACGGTTTGTCCGTAATGAAAGATCGTTGATGCCGGGTCTAGAGTGATTGGTTGATAAGGAACAATTTTCGGATCGTGCCAGCCTTTAACCGGAGCATATTCCATTTTAAACATGTGATCTGTAAATACTGTTCCAAAAGGAATATTCTCAGGATTCTCTTTTACTTTTGGCTGATAAGTCTTAATAATTTCCAAATTCTCTGCATTCAACTTCTCCACTCCTTTTTCTTTTGACTGCGACTTGTTTAAGATAATAATAATAGCAACCATGAGAAGAGTGTTCAATAAAGAACCACAGAGCAACGAACACTTTGCGTGAGTGAATGATGAACAGCTGACCGAAGCATCCTAATAAAATGACCGAACAGAGCACCGTGTCTACGGCGTTCTGCTCGGTGGTCATGTTTTCATTCAATCGCCCTGAGTTCTAAAATGAATGAAGAACAACCTCTACAGGGAGATTATATCACGTCAGTGAAAATTTTTCTCTCTTATCGCGAAGAAAAAAAATTAGCCAATTCGACAATCCTTCAGAACAGCATCAGTAAGTTTACAGCCTAATCCAGGCTCTTCCGGGAGGGTATAATAGCCGTTTTTAACGTGAATCGGATCCTCCCAAATATCCATGATCGACTCATAACAGCATTCGACCATCGGCACATTTGCTGATGCTGCTGCGAGCTGCACGTGCAATTTTTGCTGAACGTTCGTATGAGGAATCACTTCCAGATCATAACAACGGGCTAAGGCTGCGACGTCGAGCCATTCGTCAATTCCAGAGAGCTTCGTCGCATCTGCCTGAACGATATCAACAGCGCCTGTCTCAATATAATCACGGAAATCGTATTTTGTATAAATAGTTTCCCCAACAGCAATCGGTACATCTAGTGAGGCGGCAAGAGTTGCGTGATCCTTTTTGTTAAATGGGTTCATCGGCTCTTCCAGCCAGTAAATATCAAACTCTTCCAGTCGCCTTCCCCAAACGGTAGCCGTTTTTAAATCCCAAACCGTATTGACATCGACCATCAGCTTAATGTTGGCGGGAAGAGATTTTCGTACCGCCTTCACCCGTTCGTAATCCTCTCGCGGATCAGGAAGTCCAAGCTTCATTTTGACAGCGTCAAACCCTCGTTCTACAAGATTGTTCATATCTTTAATGAGTTCGTCCGTCGTTGTTTGCAGCCAGCCTCCGTCCGTGTTATAGGCCTTCACCCGATCTTTTGCTGGTCCGAGATACTTCCATAAGGGCATGTTAGCGACTTTCAAGCGAATATCCCATAAGGCGAAATTAACCGCGCATGCGGCGACTCGTGTAACACCAACTTGACCGATAAAATGATTCGTATAATGCATTTTTTTCATTACATGTTTATGCATAAGCGGATCCTCTCCAATGAGAACCGGTGCGTACGTATCATCAATAATGGCTTGAACAGCTCTAGTTCCTTTCGTGTAATTCCAGTTAAAGCCCCAGCCGCTTATCCCTTCGTCCGTATCTAAACGTACCGCTACGAATTCGACAGATTCAAGCTTTGTTTGCGAATCTGTAATCGCTTTCTGTTTTAAAGGAATATCAAGCAAATACGTTTCAACCTTGGTGATTTTCATCATTTTTTTCCTCGCTTTCAAACTTTTTTTTGAGAGTCTAAGCAAATCTTGTGCTATGATTAGCCTAGCATGCTATTTAAGGTATAGAAATAACGAATGATAGCGTATTTGTTGCTTTTTTTGTCATATCACCGCTTGTAAGGAGGGATGGATCGTGCCGATTCGGAAAACCTTTACGGAAAATAACCAAATTCCTATTTCGATCGTATATAAAATGACTAAGGGACGAAACGAAGAGCTCCCTGATCATCTCCACGATTGGTTTGAGATGATTTATGTATATCAAGGTAAAGGGGTCTTTTTCATCGATCAATCATTTTATGAGCTGGAACCGGGTGATTTAATCTTAATACCAGGTAATACGATTCACCGTTCCGACTTACGAAAAGAAGAACGAGTCACGTCAACCGCCCTTTTTTTTAATCCGAATCTAGTTTCTAATACTTTTCCAAGTGGCCAAACCTTCTTGCAATTGTTTAACCAGGCGCGAGAAAAAAAAGAATATCGATATCGATTGGAAGTTCCCCACCGCTTGAAACTAGAGGAGCTACTCGAGGAATTGTGGCAGGAGGAAGAAAGTGAGCATCCTGATCGGGCGCAGGCGCTTGCCCTTTATTTGCATTTGATTCTACTCTACTTAAACCGGCTCGAATTGAAGAAGGTATCTTCTGGCAGGCAGCCAGAGTGGCTGAAAGGAAGTTTGAATTATATCGAGCAGAATTTAAAGAAGCCGATAGAACTTGAAAGTCTTGCAGCCAATGCCGCTGTCAGCCCAACCTATTTCAGCAGGATGTTTAAACAAGCGATTGGACTGACCGTCAGCGATTATTTAACAACGAAACGGATGATCGCGGCAAAGGAACTTTTAAAGCAAAGCAATGAGACAATTCAAACCATTGCTGCAAATTCTGGCTATCAGAGTATGCCTCACTTTTATCGAACATTTAAAAAAAATACACTGGAATGACACCGAATGATTACCGGAAGCAATAAAAGGTGCTACAGCGTATCATCGGGGTTGATGCTGATCCGCTCTCCCCTGTCTAGCTGATCAATCGCCTCCATCTCTTGTTCTGTTAGGCGGAAATCAAAGATATCGGCATTCTCCTCGATTCGTTTTAGATTCGTTGATTTCGGAATGGTCACGACTTTATGCTGAAGGTCCCAGCGCAAAATAACTTGAGCGGCCGATTTATTATACTTATTTCCGATCTCAATTAATGTCGGCTCATCAAGCAATTGCCCTTGCTTTAGCGGAGACCAGGCCTGATACTGAATACCAAAGCGTTCACAATACTGACGCAACGGCTTTTGCGTTAAATGGGGATGAAATTCAATTTGATTAACCATCGGCCGAATGGTTGCATCAGCCATCAATTCCTCTAGGTGTGGAATGTGAAAATTACTAACACCAATCGCTCGTATGCGTCCGTCCCGATAGAGCTTTTCAAATGCCCGCCAGGTTGCCTTATACTTCGATTTGTCCTTCCCCGGCCAGTGAATTAAATAAAGGTCAAGGTATTCGAGCTGAAGCTTTTGCATGCTTGCTTCAAAGGCAGCTAAAGTTGATTCATAGCCCATAGCTTCCTTCCAAAGCTTCGTCGTAACGAAAAGCTCCTGTCTTGGAATTCCGGACGCCTTCATGCTTCTCCGACCCCTTTTTCATTATTGTAGGCCGCTGCCGTATCAATGAACGATACCCTAGCTTGAGTGCTGTCTTCACCGCATCGAGTACCTCATGACCGTCCTCCATTTGAAAAACGCCAAGGCCGATCCAAGGTATTTTAACACCGTTATGCAACGTCGCCGTATTTGCTAATTCCGCAGGCATGTCCATTTCCCCCTTTTTATTTTCAGAATACGACCATCAAAGTCACAGTACCTCTAACTCGAACATCAATTACATTGAATGGGAACTCGAGCGATACTTACGCTAAATTATCTATCGAATTAAGCGTGAGTGGGAGCATGAGAGAGAATAAGGTGGGTTTAGGAATGACGAGCTAAGCAGATCGTTAGCCGTCATTATTACTTAAATACAAACAATTCATACAACTTATGAATAAAAAGAATGCCCCACGTCACGGCGCATTCTTTTTATTTTTAATGAAATGTTCTAACGTGTCCATGTCGCTCGTCTGTTAATAATGGAAATCTTCTCTCAACACACCCATCACAACGGTGTCGTAATAATTGCCATCTATATAAGCGTCTTGCCTTAAGCTTCCTTCAACTTGAAAACCACATTTTTCATAAGATCGTATCGCTCTTAAGTTACCGCTCCACGTATCAAGCTGAACACGATTTAGATTTACAGTTTGAAACAAATAGTTGATAAACGTTTTTAAAGCATCTGTTCCATATCCGTTATTCCAATAATTTTTTTTCGCCTATTCCAATACCAACTACACAACGTCGCGATACCATATTAAGTTCACGATAACCTATTGAACCAATGTGTACGGGATTCTTACCAAGGGTATATATTGAAAATTCACCTTCAACGTTTTTATCAATGTTTTTAATTGCATTGTTGTAACTATCCTCAATTTTTTTCTAAAGGCACATGACTATGACGATAATATCCTGCTCCAGCTTCTAGTTTTGCAGTTTCTTCATCATTTCTCCAGTCATATGTTTTTTTTAAATCCTCTAGTGATACGGGGCGCAATTCAATTTTCTTTCCTGTTATCAAGGGTATAATTCAATCCTCTCATTTTGTACTCCAAAAGACTTATAGCAACAAGTAACAATATATATACCTGCCATAAGCGTCACACCCTCTCTAAAGAAATCCATTTAATTAGATTAAATGTTAACCTAATTTTAAGTCTTTTAAAATAATCAGTCAATGTAACCGTACTCTAACTTTGGAAAGTATTATTGAAAGCTCTTATCATGAGGGCATTGGTACTTTCCGGTTAGAAGAGTCGAAGTAGGTGAAATTCGAGAAGAGTATTAGGAAACTAGACTGCCAATTGAACTAGGAAAAATATTAGCCATTAACGAAGGGAAGTTTTTAAACGTGCTATCTTCTTTACTTTTGAAGGACAAATTGTAGGTGGAATTGAAGGAATTAAGATGCCAGAAAAAAATATTTCAGCAGGTCTACCTCTGTAAAAGTAATTGCATGTTCTTGTCCTGTTAAACCCATCGTTTTTTCATCATTTGAGGAACGGGAAAAGCATATGTCAAAAAAGACAGTATTTCTACTGCCTTCGTTTGTTTCGTTCGATTGGAGCTAAATGACTTCTTTAGTACCGCCACCATTCGTATACGCCTTGCTCAACCCATGGCGGGGGAGTTCTCCCATAATTCCTGTCTTCAAAGTGCAACATAGTATTTTCGCATCGAGGCCAAACTAACAGATATTATGTATTTTTACTCCACACTATATCACCGCTGACGAATACTTTCTGTATACGAATATCGGAATCAAAAATGAGGAGATCAGCGTCTTTTCCTGTTGAGATACTCCCTTTTTTTATTGGCGATGCCCATTATTTTTGCTGGTGTAGTTGTCATCATTTTCACCGCTTCATCAATCGGGATATCTGCTTGCTGCATCATCGTTCTAACGACTCGATCTGCCGTCGCAACGCTTCCGGCAAATGATTCTCTGTTTTTAAGTTTCGCCACACCTTCTTCCACAATGATTTCCTGTCCTGTTTCTTTATTCCCTAGTATATAATGACCTTCCGGCATACCGGTAGCTCTCATCGAATCGGTAACGAGACAAATTCTGTCAGGACCTTTTATTTTATAAATTAATTTTAATAGACTGGCGGGAAGGTGGATGCCATCTCCAATCGCTTCTACATACATATCATCTAATAAATAAGCACTCTCAACTATGCCAGCAAAACGATAAGCATTGATCCTCCGTACCATGGCCATACCGGAATATAAGTGTGTGACAAGGTTATATCCTGCTTCAAACGCCTGGACAACCTCTTCATATACAGCTTGGCTATGTCCAATGGAGCAGATAATCCCTCTTTCTCGTAATATTCTCGCTAGCTCTAATGCCCCCTTTTTTTTCTGGGGCAATCGTCCATCTGACGATCACATCACTATATGCTAGTATTTCCATATATTCCGCCGGATCTGGATCACGTACATACTTGGCATCTTGTGCCCCGCGCTGTTCATAGTCAAAATAAGGTCCCTCTAGATGTAAGCCTAGGATATGTGGTCCAACATAGCTTTCATTTTTTTAACTTTCTCATATTTTCCAAAGTAGAAAGTAGATTTTCCATTGTGCTAGTCAGAGTAGTCGGCACGATCGTAGTAGTACCATAAGGTAAGTGCGCTGCTGAGCCCTTTACCAAGCTTCCATTGTGCCATCCATAAAGTCATGTCCCCCACCCCCATGGGTGTGAATATCAATAAAGCCTGGAGAAACATAATTCCCTTCTGCGTCGATCACCTGCTCATTAGGAGATATAGGAATCTGATCCTTTGTCGCGATTTGATCTATCTGCCCATCCTTAATACAAATTTCACCCTCTATCACCCGTTCTGGCGTGATAATTTTAGCGTTTTTTATAATTAGCATGTAAAGACACCCTTTGCCTGGGATATTTTATCAATATGCTATACTAGTAGAAGTACAGAGCGCTCCTTGTAAACTGACAGAAAACATTCGTCTGTCACGTAATCTCCAGTGCCTTTAGCACCGTTCAGCGAATCGCTAATTGTAAGTAGACTGCCGGAATTGAGCGTATTCATAAATATGAGCTTTCACCGTATGAATTTGCGGGTAGCGTCTAAGGTTACTGCTGATACGCAATCAAGTATGCTCTGCTTCCAAGACTCCCATGACTTAAGCCATGAGAGGTTCAGGATTTCACATCAATCAGGGAAGCAGAATCTTCATCTAAATATAGGGACCACTTGCTGTGTGTCTTTAAAATGGTGGCGGGTACTTTATTCGTCACCTCTTGATTTAATGTATCTTTAATGGCATGGGCCTTCACTGCATATGGAACACAAGAAATAATCTCCTTACTTTGCAGTATTTGATATACCGTCATAGTAATGGCCTTATTTGGCACATCTTCTATCTTATCAAACCAGCCTCCCCAACCTGTTGATTTTTACATGCATCATCTAATTCGACTACTCTATAGCCTCTTTCGTGTCAAAATCTGCTGGCGGATCGTTAAATGCAATGTGTGCATTCTCTCCAATTCCAATGACTGCCAGATCAATAGGTGCCTTGCGAATTTCCTTTGTTAAATAGGCGATATTATCTTCCGCATCCCCATCCCCTACAAAATGCGCTGCCTTCAGATCAACCTTATCGACAAATCTCTCTTTTAAATATTTCCTAAAGCTTGCTTCATGTGTCTCTGGCAAGTCTACGTATTCATCCAAGTGAAACATGACTACTTTGCTCCAGTCGACTTGTAGTTTGACCAATTCATTAATCGTGGACAGCTGTGACGCCCCAGTAGATAAAAGTAAGCGCGCCTCCCCATTTTCTTGCACCGTATAATTTAACACCTCTGCGATATACTGGCTTGCCTTCTGACCTAACTCCTTATCATCTTTTGATAGGATTATATTCACTTTTCATCGCTCCTTATAGTTGTACAGTTTGTGTTCATGTTTTCACCCTAGTAAACGCGCCATTAAAAGCAAAAGGGGGCATCATCTGAAATCTCATAACCTAACATCATCAAGATAAAGCCAATCAGACTAAAACTAATTCCTCGTAAATTCATACAGACTAGCTTTACGACAATATTTATCAGACTAGATCTTTTTGTCATTATGTTATCTCCTTACATTTGTCACCCCCCTTACGAATTCATGATTTATATCATGAATTTCTTTCCACAACTTAGACTCGCCTTCCGGTGAAGGTAGCACCTTGATACAATTCCTCTATTTCGATCATTCGGTTTTCTATTCTTGATTTTTCGGCAGCAAAAGCCATCATATGGCTTTGGATCGAAATGTTGGCGGATGTTGAACTATCGTAGGTCCCCTCCGATTTCACAGCCTTCACAAAATCCTTCACTAACCGCAAGTCACCTCCACCATGTCCCACGTGTCCGTCTGGTTCTTGGATAAAAATCTTCTCTCGCTCTCCTTTACCAAACGTTCTAATTTCGATTTCATTCGTCTCCATAGTTGCTCTGATTTCTCCCTCTGTTCCCATCAGTTTCAACGTTCTATTACATTCTTCTGTAAAGGCGCTCATCGTAAAAACAGCTGTCACCTCATTTTCAAAATCCATACTTACTACTTGGTGATCGACTACATCATTATCTGAATAGAAAACACAACGCCCAAATGGCCCTTCCTGCATCGCCTTATATCGAGCCTCATAGCTAGGGTCATTGCTGGCCGCTTCTGCTTTCCAGCCTCCGTTTTCAATTAAATAAATATCGGGGGCATAATATGGACAAGAATCCGCCACCGGACACCCATCTGTACATCTCATTGGGGCACCAGGAGGGGCAAATTCCGGCCTGAAATAGGAAAGATGCCCATAAGAGGCAATGCTTCTGCAATTACTACCAGCAAACCAGAGTATGATATCTAAATCATGACAAGACTTGGCGAGAATCATAGGACTTGAATCCGCTGATTTATTAAAGTACCCCCGTACATAACTATGGGCTTGATGCCAGTAGCCTACATTTTCATTGTGCTGAATCGACATTAATTGCCCAATCTTCCCTTCGTCTAATAAATGCTTAATCTTTTGAAAGAAGGGAGCATAACGCAAGACATGACATATAGTTAAAATGCGATTATATTTTTTCTGCTTGTCTACCCAGTAATATACACTCTTCTGCACTGGGAGACATTGGCTTTTCTAGCAACACGTGATAGCCTAATTCCATTGCTTTCATCGCTGGTTCAAAATGGTCACGATCCTAGTGCATATAAACACGGCATCTGATAGTTTCGGCTGTTGAAATAACTCGTCCCAGTGTTCAAAACATTGCTCATCTAGTAAATCGTATTTCTCTTGAAAATTATTTCTGCGATAGTCATCCGGATCAGCTACAGCCGCGATCCTCATCTCGTGTGGGTTCTTCCGTGCGTATTCACTGTATCTAGCTCCCCGCAGACCGGCTCCAATTAACGTCACAGTCAATGGCTGCAAATCAGTCACTCCTTTATACTGTTTAGAATCTATCGGATATCATATGAATAGCTATTATTTGATATCTGTATACTTAAAAAGACCAGGCATAACTAGACTCATTTCTTCATTATTGTAAAGGTCTTGTTCCGTTATAAAGCTTTGGACACTAGCTAATGGACAATCTGCTTGTATCCCTTTAATTCGCTGGTCTATCTTCTTGGCCATAGCGGTATAGAAATTGTACGGGCCGTGAGAGTATACTTGAACCTCTCTTTGTTTCCACTGTTCCAAAGAGTCAATCACATCCAAACAGCGAATAATATCAAAAATCCTGATCGCTGCTAAGCTATCTCCTATCCAAATCAATTCATCAGCTAATTTATGCAATGCCCCAAAAAACGCCCCATTGTTTCTGTGATGAATCGGGTAAGGTTCATGCGGCCCGACACCAGAAGTATTCAAAATAAACACATCCTGTTCACCCGAAGTATGACTATTCACCCATTGCCAATGCTGCTGTAATCGGGTTGTTCCGCCTTGCCAAACGGCTATCATGAGTTTCTTTTTGGCTGCCTCATCGCTCTGCGCGTGCCTGCAAAGCAGGGCGCTATTGATTATTCCTTTTTGACTCCACCAGAATAAATATTCCACCTCTATCCCATCGATCACCCCAAGCGGGATTCTTCTCGGATTCAGCGGGACAATTTTTCGGTTATTAAATATGGTCGAGTGAAGCCAGGTCTCGCCCTCACTCTGATCCTCTTTTCGACGTTCTGCAACCCTCTTCACTGTTCGATTAAGCTCTACTTGAATCGTTTTTGCTTCTGGATAATCTGTCAATATTTGACCTGTTGTAGTACATTGCAGTTTTTGGCTAGCGATGGGCTCCCATTTACTTTTTGCTGTTTGCTCCTCTACACCTAGACTGCTTTTGAAAAATCGGATTGCTTCCGTGACGAGTTTATTTGTATAGTAATGGGTGGACGCATCTTCTGCATAGTGCAGCTTCTCCTCCGCTTGATACAGCTCCCAATACCTTCTTGCCGCGTGTACAGTCTCCCGTGTCCCTTCAATTGGAAAAAAATCGTATTTGGCCGCTAATACTATCAAGGGCTTTGGCGCGAAAGAAAGTAGTATATCTTCATGATCAAACCCTGCCTTTGTAAAACCGGGCCATACTTGCTCGGCATCTTGTACTCCACCGGCATGCATATATGTCTGGCGATTCGTAATATACGTACCTGGAGCCGCAGCACAAATCCGACCTTCATACATCATTAACATCGCTGTTTGTGTCCCGCCGCCAGAATTTCCGGTAACGGCTATCCTGGCTGTGTCCACTTCTTCTCTCGTATATAAATAATCAATTGCCCTTATATTGTCATGCAGGAAGTACCTCGCGATATTCTCCCCTAACATTAGACTCTTTGCTCCAAAATGTTGGTGTTCTGCCGTTCCCCATACAGATTCATTCTTTCCATGCAAACGAACCTGTGAAATCCGCTCCCCCTGACCAATTGGGTCTACAGCAAATACAACAAAGTTCTCCTGTGTAAATTGGAGACATATATGGTGATAATAAGAACTATGTTTTGCCTCATATTCATGACCAGATAAGAAAAGGATCGTAGGAGCTGGCTTCTTTAAGCCTTTAGGTATATATAAATTTCCCGTTACATACTGATGTTTTCTTGCTTGAAATATAACCTTTTCTACCTTATATGTGTCCTTTTGTATGACATCTGTTATGTTTGGCTGAAGGGGGACATCCGAGCTCGGTAGCTGGCCAATGCTTTCCAGGAAAAATTTCCTCACTTGCTGCTGTCTTTGTTTGAGTTGAGTAACATGCTTGATTTGCTCTCGGGCAACCTTATTTTGTCTGAAATATTGATCAGACCTTTGTAACACATGTTGATGGAGCTGATTTTTCGTTTCATAATGACTGCAAACATAGTTTTCCAAGTCATGCACTGTTGTCATCATTCACCCTACCTATCTGAAGCATTATAGTGTGTTTAACAGTCCAGTAAAAAGGACCGTGAGCTTTGAGCAGACGAACTTGCACGACATTTCCGGAGAGCGAGCGTAGGCCTTTAATGCGAGAGAAGCCGAAAAGCAAGCGAACGCATAAATTCGGAATGTTATTGTTATTTGACTTTTTCGACGATCCTCCTATAGATTAGGAATTTCTTTCATCTTGCCATCCTTGATCGATTCATTTGCCATTGCACCAATTAAAAGCGCCTTCGCACCGGCATAACTGTCAGCTTGTTGTCCTAATGGATCTTCTATTTGCTCTCCAAATAGTACTTTTCGTAAACGTTCGTCACCGCCGCCGTGTCCAGGGGCAGAAGTATCAATCGTTATTTTTTCCAATTCTCTATCTGGATAAAAGATCTTAACCTCACTCATATCTTCTTGTTTCATATCAGCATTGCGAAAGGTATTTTGTATTTCCATTCTACCTTTGCTGCCGTTAATCGACGCTCGCCATCCTTCATAAGGGCTGTTTGCTACTAATGAATAGGTCAAAAGAGAATCATTATCATAGGAAACATTCACGGACATATGATCATAAATGTCTACTCGTTCATCAAATACACACCTATCCCTGATATAGCCATCCTCTTCCTCTGCTTCTAAATAGTATTTCTTTAAAAATTCGTCCGCATGAATATCTTTAAAATATTCACAGGAGGTAGTGTACGTACAAGTCTGACAGCGAAAACCTTTTTGCTCGTTACATCTCCAAAAACTTTTTTTTAATACCAAACGCATGCACCTTTTTGGGCCAGGCATTTAACCACCAATTCACAATATCAAAGTGGTGACTCGATTTATGAACTAGCAGACCGCCGCTATATTTCATCTCTGCATGCCACCTGCGAAAGTACTCGGTACCGTGATCCCGATCCAAATACCATTCCAGATCGATATGGCGGATATCACCGATTTTCCCTTCGTCCAGTAATTTCTTAACCGCAGCAAAATATGGAGCATACCTCAGATTAAAGGTAACTAAAATATTTTTCTTCGTTTCTCTTTGTGCATTTAAGATTTTTCTTGCTTTGTCCTCGTCAATGGTCATAGGCTTTTCCGTAATAACATCACAGCCTGCCTTTAATGCAGCGATAATATATTGATGATGTGCAGAATCCATACTAGCGACAATCACCTTATCTGGCTGTACCTGTGCCAACATTTCATCAAAATCCTCAAATACAGGAACATTATCACATTCCTTGCTCAACAAATGAGCCCTTTTCGGATTAAGGTCATAGACCCCGGCGAAGTCTATTCGGTCACTCCAATCCGCAGCCATCGGCTTGGCAAACATCGATAAAGCCCTTGCACCTGTCCCTACTAACACATACTTCTTCACTGTTCTTCCCACCTTTGTTTAGCCTTTAATTCCTGATGAAGCAATGCCTTCTACAAATTGCTTTTGTGCAAAAAGATAGACAATCACAACTGGAATAGTTGTAATAACAGCTCCCGCCATTAAGAGGGCCTGATTTAAGTTTTGCGATTTAATAAATAACAGCCCTAATGGAAGTATACAATTCTTGGTCCTGCAAATAAATGAGTGGGCCAAGCGTGTTATTCCAAGCCCCCATGAACGTAAAGACACCTAATGCAGCTAATGCGGGCTTACATAAAGGTAGATAGATTTTCCAAAATATTTTTGGCGGGCTGCATCCATCCATAACAGCAGATTCATAGAGCTCCTTTGGCAATGACTTCATATATTGGTGCATCAAGAAAATACCGAACGCACTGCCTAGAAAACTTGGTAAAATCAATGGTACATAGGTATTGAGCACCCCTAAGTTCTTCCAAATAAAATAGGTTGGAATCATGGTGACTTGATCAGGGATCATCAATGTCGCAATCATCATCAGATAAATAAGCGAATGAAATTTAAACTTATACATCGCCAACCCAAATGCAATCATTGCACATGAGATCAACGCACCGATTAAACTGAAGGTAACGATTATAAAGCTATTAAAGGTATATCTGCCGAAGTTCACCTTATTCCATATGGTTGCATAATTTCCAAAATCGATGGGATCAGGAATGATCTGTGGCGGCAGCTGCGCGACTGCCCCTCCCGTTTTCAAAGAAGTCGATATCATCCAAATAAAAGGGAACACCATCACAATAGCACCGGCAATTAGTAAGAAGTAAATAACTATTTTGTAAAATATCGGGGTTGTTTTAGTCATAATGCACCCACTTTTTCTCAAAGTATCTTTGGAATAACGTAATGGCTAATATAACAAAAAATAGAATCCAAGCCGTGGCTGACGCTGGCCCCATTTTAAAGAGTAAGAATGCATCCCGATAAATCATAATATTAGGTATTGTACTTCTTTCTGGTATACCTACCGTAATCGAGCCAAATAAGCCGAGAAATACATCAAACGCTTGAAAAGCAGAAATAGTCGACAAAATCATGACTAAATAAAACATAGGAGACACTAACGGGAATACAATTTTGGTCAGTTTTTTTTCCACGCGGAAGCACCATCAATCTCCGCCGCTTCGAGTAATTCTCCCGACACATTTTGCATACCGGCAAGCAGAATGATCATCGACTGCCCCATGCCCTTCCAGACGTTTACGAGTGCAATTGTTGCCATAACTACGATCCAACTGTTGTTGTCTATCCATCGGAATGGAGTAAATCCAAGAAAATCGATAAACCAGTTGATCACGCCATACTCATAATTAAACATCCATGCCCACACAACCCCGCCAGCTAGCCATGGAGTGACTACAGGAAGAAAATAGACTAGACGAAATAATGATCTTCCTCTGATTGCTTGGTTGAGCAAAAAAAGCTATCAAAAAGCAAAAACGGTTTGTACGGGAACGAACACTAATGCAAAGAAAAAATATATTGCGCATCGAAACCCAAAATTCTCGTTTTTGTAATGTATCTATCCAGTTCTGTAGTCCGACCCATTGGGGTGCATTAAATAAATCCCATTCTGTAAATGAAATATAGGTAGAGAAAATAACCGGAAACAAAACCAAGACAAGAATATTAATCATGAAAGGTAATGTGAATATATATCCCCAGTAATTTTGTTTTTTCATATTGTTCCAACCCTTCGTTGTGCAGGGGAGAGACTTTTCGACACCTCCTCTGCATAAAGTGAGACTATCGGCAGTGGAAGCTTCTGAGCCTGCTGATATTTCAGCGAAACGAGGATGAGTCTGCCACTCTTCTTGCACCACCTTAAGAGGAGGACTAACATACGATTGTCAAGACGATAAACCGTCCCCTTAGTCACCCAGTATCGCTTGGACTTCCTTATGGGTTTGTTCCATTGCTTCTTCTACTGACATATTCTGATTAACAATAGCTTCGTTAACATATTCCTGGGCAACAAGTCGCCACTCTGACCACGTATCATTTTCATCCAAAGTTACCCCGCCTTCTGCAATTCCTTGGGTAAAGGCCGTTTTATTTTCTGGCTTTGTAACTGACTCTTCCACTAGTTCTAATGCGCTTACATGAACTGGCAAAGTCGATCCACTTTCTGCTACAATGTTTTGAACATCTTCACTCAAATAGAATTTAAGAAATTCCCAAGCCGCTTCCTTCGTCTGCTCCTCTGCTCGAGAAGATATTAACCAAGTATTATTCACCATCGGTACATACCGCTCACCGTCCATACCTAATGGCATTTTGACGGTATCCCAATTCGTATCAGGAAAACTCTCATTCATCGTTACTTGTAAACTATACTGAATAAAGAGCATAGCTGCCTTCTCCATTCCAAATACCTCTAGCTCACCACCATTAGCCGTTAGAAAGTCAGAACTTGTAAAATATCCTTCTTCTATTCCTTGGCGCAGCTGAGTTAAACCATCGATAGATTGCTGACTGTTAAACATCGACTTTGTTTTTGACTCATCAAGGGCAGATCCACCCGCTTGCTTGAGCCATGGGAACCAGCCGGTAGTAATCGAGTAAGATCCCACAAAACCATATTGTTCTGTCCGATCTCCATCAGTAATAGTCAGCTCTTTTGCAGCTTCAATCAATTCCTCATAGGTCCATTCATCGGCGGGATAATCTAATCCAGCTTCTTCAAATAAGTCCTTATTGTAGGCTAAGGCTACAGGATTTACCCCATGCGGCACACCCCATATTTGACCATCCGCATTTTCTGCGGAATACAGGGCATCCACATAATCCTCGGCATTTAAATCGCGTTCTATATATGGCGTCAATTCTTCTGCCACGCCTCTTTCTCCATACCCCAAGATCGTTGCATTTTCCTGGAACCAGACATCTGGCATAGTATTACCAGCTATTTGTGTGGCAATTTTTGAGGCAAAGTCTCCCCATGGCGCTTCTTGAATCGTCACATTAATATTGGGATGTTCTTCGATAAACTTATCTACAATCTCTTTACTCGTTACCTCATAGCTGCCTGGTAATCCTATCGTTAAATCAACCACCTCTCCTCCCCCTGAGCTGCTATTCTCATCGGAAGAGCAAGCTACTAATATCATCACCATGAACAGGAAGAGAGCACCTTCATTCAAAAGTTTTTTTTCATGTTAATCCTCCTCATTATTTATAGAATTAAAAATCTGAAAAACCTTTGGAAAGCCTTCGTTTGATACAGCAATCCTAAAGCGAGTCTTCCATCAGTGAGGGCTTTTGCATTTCCTGCACAGATGCTTAGCAAGACTTATCGGAAGATTAGCGTCCGTTATCCCTACTTAAACTAAAGCCATGAAATGGGGGCTCACGAACGATTGCACAAGGATAAGCTTTCATATTTATCTATCTTGTAACGAATATAGTTCGACTTCATACACACCACCTTTCATTGAAATCAAAATAGTAAACGTTTACTATTTATCTTCCAACCATCCCCCTCTTTGTTATTAATCTACTTATTAATCTACTTATCAATGAATACGTCATTCCGTAGATTTTCTTTCTATTAATGTTGGCTGGAGTAAATTACTAATATTGGACTTTTGCTCATTATTCAAATTATAAATTAGGGCTTCCGCAGCAAGTCTGCCCATTTCAAAGCTGTTTTGGTCGATCGTCGTTAAAGACGGTGTGACCATTTCAGAAATATCGATGTTATCAAAGCCAATCACCGCTACATTCTCGGGAATCTTTATTTGATAATGTTGTAATTGCTGTATCACACCGAAGGCAGTCATGTCATTGATACAAAAAATAGCAGTTGGGAGATTGTCTTCCTTAATTAATTCTTCCACTAAGCTCTTTCCGTTTTGGTATTCAAAGATCTCCGCTGAATTTTCTTTTTCGCTTATTTTTTTTATAAGTATCTTTAAATTCTATATCATGTCGCTCCAAACAATCGCTAAAGCCCTCATATACTTTAATCCGACTGTATCGGCTTAAAGGTGCACTAATAAAACCGATTTCCCGATGTCCTTTTTTGATTAAATGTTCAGCCGCCAAGTAGCCACCACGATAGTAATCGAAATTGACCTTGTGACAATTCAAATTGATATCTTGCTCAAAGGAAACAATTTGTACATTATTCGTTTGCAAAAACTTCAAATATTCTAAATCAGGACTTACCGTGGAAATAATCATCCCTTGAATCTGTTTCTGGTAAAGGTATTCAAGATACTTATGTTCCAGTTCTGGTTCTCCATTTGTATTACATAATACAAAATAATAGTCATGTTCTCTCAAGGTAGTTTCCAGACCGGAAATCAATAAATTATAGAAAGGGTTAGTGATATTTGGGATAATAACCCCTATTTCTTTAGTTTTTTTTCCCTTTTAACTGTTTACCTACCAGATTGGATGGTATTTTAATTCTTCTGCAGCCGTCAGTACTCGTTGTTTTAGCTCTTCTTTAATTGGATAGCCAGTATTATTGAGCACCCTAGACACGGTTGCAGTAGATGTCTTAGCGTGTCTGGCAATATCATGCAATGTTGCTTTCTTCATCATTAAACTCACCTTTGATTATGTACAGAAAACGTTTACTATTAAGCGCTTCCGTTTATTTGTTTTTTTATCTTATCACTAAACAATTGATCGTGCAACAAATAATCGTGCAATGTTTTTTTCTAAATTATAATATATGCCGAATTTATATTCATTTTATACGGAAATCCTATGAGAATCGGAAAACGATTACTATATAATTTTTATCCATCCTGAGTCGAATTCACACTGCTAACAGTCCACAAACATACAATGTCCGATTAAATAGATCGAAAATAATCTCAGCTTTTATCATGCAGCGAATGCTTCGCCTTCTATGAACGTCACCCCAACAACTATTCGTTTTGTCTGCCGATCAAATGTCTAAGTCCACGACCATTTCCATCAGTTAATTGCACCAAATCAAGGTGGCAAGATACTCCCTGCACATATCACTGAAAGCAGTATATGCTCAGTTCGGGAACGTAGTAAGAAGTTTCTCTCGGAAAAGTTCCAGAAGGCCGCATATGACCGTATCATGACCAATCGAAAGAAGCATTCGTTTCTATGTGGCGAACATCGAGCCGATTAGCGCTTTTTTATCGTCTTCAAACTTTTGTCGTATGAAGAAGAAATCATTATGAAATCGAGTATGATTGTGGACTACTCTCGCATTCTTTAAGCCCATCCCGGCAAAATATTATTTTACACCATTGAAACAAAAAAAAGATTACAGTCTTTTATTTGAGGTTACTTTGCTCCAGTTACCTTGATGATGGACTTCATATCATTCTTCTGCTCCAATACATCTAGAAGTGTATTAGCTAAGTCTGCTCTGGAAATTTCAAATGGACCGGAATGAAAATAATGCTCTTCTCGTGCAATTCGTACTTTATTCGTTTCAGGTTTATCATTTAAACCTGTCGGACGAACGATCGTCCAATCTGTTGAACTGGATGAGATTAGTTGCTCGGCAGACCTTAAATCCGCCAAACTATGTCGGAACAGCCATCGGATCATAGGTGTGATAATCCTTGGGCGCTTCCCTCCCAACAAGTACGAGCTGACGAAAAGCAGGCGGCTTACTTTAGCCTCCCGCATCTCTTTGATGATGGTCTCCATGACATCAGTTGTTTCGGTTATAGCTTTTACATTATTTGAACCAACAATAGCAATGACCGCGTCCTGTCCAGCTATCGCATTATTTACATCTGTTGCATGAAGGCCATTTCCTTGAATAACTTTTTTTTAACCCTTGAACATGGTCTAATTTTTGCCGCCGTCTCGTAAACGCCGTGATTTCGTGGCCACGCCTCACCCCTTTTTCGAGAACTTGTAACCCTGTCGCACTGGTTGAACCTATGACGGTTACTTTCATGCTTTAGCCACCTTTCTCCAAAGTAGTCATTGGCTTACGCTTTCCTCTCACGTTGTCAACTTGTTCGCTTACGTTGCCCAGCACCTTATGCAACGCGCTCATCAAAATTGCCGCCTCCTCATCATTGATCGCGCTTAGACTTCGGCGGGTAATGTTACCGGCTACTTCTTCAATTTTAGGGATAACTTCTTTACCCGCCTCTGTTAAGTAAAGTCGGTGATGTCGTTTGTCTGTAGGGTCAACTTCCCTGTGCACATAACCTTCCGCTTCCAGTTTTCCAATTGCCTTTGCTGTTGTTGTCTTGTCAATGAGAAGTTCCTCACTCAACTTCTTTTGCGATAGTCCTTCTTCTGTGGCAATCATTAGCAAAAAAACTAAGCTGCCCGCTCCCAATCCGGTATGGCTGAAGATCAGCTGATACAAGAATTTGCATATGACGATAAATTGCCGAAATATACATACCTAGTGCATCGGGTTCCAGATAAGGGGGTTTGTTTAAATCGTCGTTCATGTTTGCTCCCTCCAAATAGCATGTTATTGCAACTATTTATATAGTATCCGATATAGTATGTTATTGCAACTAATATCCCTCAAAAAAAAGGGGATACTCTAAGGCTAAAAAGAACCTTCTTCTTAGCCTTAGTCAGCATGGAAAAGTCAGCACGACAGAGCCGTTATCATAACCGGTTAGTCCGAGGATCATATCTGCCTGTTATTTTCGTTTTAGGGCTCCTCAAGAATACGTTTGAAAATGCATCATTTTGCGAAGAAACTGCTTCACTGCCTTTTTATGGGTAATTTTCGAAGCCTGAATAACGGAAAAGATGCGCTCATATTTTTGATTGAATAACGGTAATCGGACGAGCTCCCCGTTCTCCAGTTCCTTTTGCACCGTCAATCGTGAAAGCATGGCAATGCCAAGACCGGCGATGATGGCCTCCTTGATGCTTTGACTGCTACTTAGTATAAACGATTGTTTGACTGCTAATTGCAATTCTTCAATCACTTGATCACTGTATGCCCGTGTACCGGAGCCTTCTTCACGAAGGATCCAAATTTGTTCATTAAGCATATCCGCTTTAATGACACGGAGGTGGGACAAAGCATGGTGCGGAGAAGCGATGAGAATCATTTCATCCTTCATAAAAGGTTCTGCATTAACATGGGCCGGCACTTCTCCTTCTACAAAGGCTGCCTCCAAATCGAACGATTCGATTTGTTCGACGATCTGCTTCGTATTTCCGATTTTTACTTCAACCTCGACCTCCGGATATTCCTTCGCATAGCTAGCAAGAATGACGGGTAGAACATATTCACCAATCGTAAAGCTTGCACCTATTTTGATTTTTCCCCGAATCGATTTGCGCTGCTCGTCGATTTGCGCCTTTGTTTCATCATATAGCTGAATCATTTGCTTCGCACATAAATACAAGGTCTCTCCGGCTTCCGTCAATACAACATATTTGGGAGAGCGTTGAAATAGCTTCGCACCAAACTCCTGCTCTAATTTTTTGATTTGCAGACTGACATTCGGCTGGGATAAATGAAGCAGTTCAGCTGCCTTTGAAAAATGACGCTGTTCCGCGACGGTAATAAAAATACGTAAATGATCGATGAGAATCACCTCCGACGTGAGTATTTCTATCATAAAAATTTTAAATGATTAAGATTTATTATTAGTATTTCTCTTATCTATAATAAAACGTTATACTTGGTACTTGGATGGTCGTACACAACGTTGAGGTGAACAGCATGAACATACTAGTACAAAGGCGAAGGCAGATGCTCGGAGTTGCTTTTATCGCAGCATTCGCCGGCGCTGCTTATTATTTAGCGATGCTTCCGTTTTTAACGATACTTGGTCAATTAGTCATTGCTATTTTGTTAGGGATCGTTTGGAGAGCTTCATTCGGTGTCAATGACACGCTAGCAACCGGGGCAACCTTTTCAAGTAAAAAGCTTCTCCGGATCGGGATCGTGCTACTCGGTTTCCGTCTTGATTTTTCGGCATTGGTTAATGCAGGAGCAAAAGGATTAATTATCGCGTGCTCCTGTCTCGCGTTTGCTTTTGTTATTATTTTATTATTGTCGCGACTCGCGAAAATAAAACGTTCGCTCGGCGTTTTATTAGCTGCAGGGACTGCCATTTGTGGCGCATCAGCGATCGTTGCTGTCGCCCCGCAAGTGAAAGCCAAAAATGAGGATACTGCCCTGGCCGTCGCCTAATCTCCATTGTCGGAACGCTCTTTACGCTTCTTTATGCGATATTCAGTCCACTCAATCTGTCACTTAACGACTATGCTGTTTTTGCAGGCGGGACACTACACGAAATCGGTCATGTCGTTGCTGCAGCATCGCCCGAAGGAAACGCAGCACTTGATTTGGCGATTATCGTAAAGCTAAGCCGTGTCGCTCTACTCGTCCCTGTCGTTATCGGTATTGGGCTTTGGTACAGTCGAAACGTACAAAAAGAGAACAAGCAGAAAAAAGGCTGGAAATCCTTGCCGATCCCTTGGTTTATTGTCGGATTTCTCTGTACGAGTGTCGTTCAGTCAATTGGTTTTATCCCGTCTGTTCTTATCGAATTCTTTATTCATTTATCTTATTTCCTAATGGCGATGGCGATGGCAGGACTAGGCTAAATGTAGAATTGAGAGCGTTAGGTAAAAAAAGGTCTGCGTCCTCTACTTGTCACTGTCATTGGCTCGATTTTATTAGCAGCCTTTGGCTACGGATTAGTTGCCCTTTGGTAAATCGTTAAAAAAAGTGACGATTCTTAAAACATTGTATTCCAAGTTATTTAATAAGGATTATATCGCGATACTCTCCGAAAAGCAAGTCGTTTTATCATAATTTTTGTGTTTGCCCTGACCATTTAACATCACTTATTATTTTCTACTTTGTCCAAGAATCGATTTCACTGAGGAAAACTGATAGTAGCAAGCTAGAACCACGAAAAAGAGTGAGGCCCCTGCCCCACTCTTTTTTAGATCCATTCATTGAACTATGTCGTCTACATTGATTAAACATCTGAATTGCTGTAAAAAAGAAGGAAAGCTTATGAGTCTTCTTCCGTTAAGTAGTTCTCAAGTGAGGCCAACAAATCAGGAATCCAGTCTATCGCTCCGGGGATCGCCTCCAGCCCTTCTTTAAAGAGCGATCGTAAAGATCTAACGGACCAGCAGACGGCACCTATTTTCAACTGCCAGGCTAAACGATCGGCAAGTTGTGGGTAGCGCGACAGCTTATTTTCATATGCAGCCAGTAGCTTTTCAGAATCACCGAAATGAAGCTCATACTCTTTTTTTTAAACAATATAAATCGCCGATGTCTGGTGATAGTCTGGAGAGAGCCCAATCAATAATAGCAACATCCTTTTCCCGCACGACTATATTCTTGGCAAAATAGTCATTGTGGCATAAGCTGATCGGAAATTTTGAATACAACCGCTTTAAATCAATGGCAAACGTCTCCACGACATGAGCAACGATTGACTTCTGAGCAATGGTCAAGCGTTTTTCCTGCTGCAATTCTATTAATTGGTGAAGCATATCCTCCTGGTTCACCATATACTTCTGCCTAACTCCGATTTTTAATTCCTGGATACGCTCAAGAGATAGTATTTTCATTCGTGCTAATTCTCGTGCTGCTTCCAGAAACCTCTCTTTGTCAGGATACGATTCAAGCGTTTCTCCCCCTACATCCTCCATTATAAAAAGTGACATAGCTTCGTCTGAGTAATGCTCGTATAATTTAGGCTGGTTCACACGCAAAGGAACGATCAGTTCGTGATATGTCTCCAGTTCATTTTTCATTTGTCCTTTACCGCTTTTAATGACGAGCGATTGTTTTTTTTATCGGATCAGTAACGCGCCAAACCTCTGAAAGAGTCCATTGTCTTAAAAGCTGCCAATTCTCAAACCGCTTTAAACGGGGAATTGTTTTTACTGCCACTCTCCACTTTTCGGGGAGTTGATTATGAGCATCCTTTAACCTCCTGCGATAACGAACCAAAATCTAATGCTAACTCGGTAGATAGAGGAACACCGATGAACCGGTAAAAAAAATTGCCGTTTACACCCTCAACTACTTAGTATTTCCAATGGAAAAACTACCTTCTCATCAACGGTGCTAACAGATCCGTACGAAAAGGTAGAAATATGCTAGTCTAAAGCGAAAATAAATCAGTAATACTCTAACAGCTTTTTATCGATTTCATCGATGTAGCCTAGTTTGTCTATCCTGTCCCAAAAGACTATCTTCTCTGCTTCGTCATTTTTCTTGAAGGGATTACACTTTTCAATTTCCCCACTGAACAGAGCGCCGTACTCTATTCTATCGTCAGGCTTTAACTGAAACTTCATTAAACCTTTAAACGCTAGACAAGCAACAGATTGGTTTGTTTCCTCCCAAAGCTCTCTTTCTGCACATTGTCTCGGTGTCTCCCCTTCATCAATTAATACCTCCGGGTAGCTCCCAATACTTTTTCCATTTGTTAAATAGCAAAAGAAAAGCTTCTTTATGCTTACCAATGACTAATGAATGAGTTAACGGGGCATCGTTTGTGTACTTTGCAATATCTTGCTCTCGTACGTCCAAAAACTCAAGGAAAACATCTCCGGCCTTGTTAACTAAAATTGTCATCCTTTTCCCCCTTGTCGTAAATTTTTCCCCCAACACGCCATTACTAGTGGTTTAAGGTAAGCCAAACGACTCAAACTGTCCTTAAATCTTCTTGTTATCGAAAAAGAATCGCTTAATAAGTTTGTAGAGGGTAGAATCGTTCTGTCTTTCACAGAATGAACATTTCACAGTATCTTCCACAGGTGACTTCACTCTAAAACTGCAAGTAATAATGAATCGACTAAAGGCTATTGGAAATTATTTTTCCGAATCGTCAGCCAAGGTCTTCCTTCGTCCCATTTTAATGAGACAGGCACTTGAAACGCCCGTTCAATATCGCTTTCAGTTAATATTTCTTTCTTTTCACCTGCCGCTATTACTCGCCCTTCATGAAGCAGCATAGTGTGGGTGATCGCAGGAACGATTTCTTCAATGTGGTGAGTGACGTAGAGGATGGTTGGACCGTCCGGAGCGACACCAATTTCGTTAATCGTATCAACAATTGCTCCTTCATAAAAATATCGAGCCCACTGCAAGGCTCGTCCAAAATTAAAAGCTGCGGTGAAGGGAATAGCGCGCGCCCGATCATGACTCGACGCCTTTCTCCTTGTGAGAGCGTCGTAAATAGCTGATCGCGTAAATGCTCGATTTTCAACTGTTGTAAGAGCGCTTCCGCCTTGGCGATATCTTCGGCAGTAATCTCTTCGAAAATGCCGACGGAGGCGTGTTTGCCACTTAAAATGACCTCGATTGCTGTATCAGCGCCTCTACGGACGAACCGTTCATCGAATGAACTGCTTACCCAGCCAATCGATTTGCGAAGCTCGGGAATGTTCGTTTGACCGAATCGTTTTCCTAAGACGGAGATCGTTCCTTGCGAAGGCCATTCGTATCCCATAATCATTTTTAATAATGACGTTTTTCCAGAACCGTTTAGACCGAGGATGGCCCAATGCTCACCTTTCTGTACTGTCCATTCAATTTGCTTTAATATTACCTTCTGCTCTCTCTTCCAGTTCACATCTGTTGCAGCAATGATGGCTGTGTTCATTCTTTTACCCTGCCTTTTTCGTAGTTTATCCAGATTAGTTCAACTAACCGATGAAGAAAACGTCAGCTGATAGAAGCTTCACTTTATCCTAGTATACTAGAAAAAAGAGAAGGAGGCAGTTACATTGCCTCCTTCTCTTCATGATAAATCTATTGTTTATTTTCTTCTGTCTCGAAGTAGCGCAGCAAATCACCGTAAATGATCTTATCGGAATACTCAAGATCGTTTCCTGCCGTTCGAAGTATTGTTCACAGGCGCTTACTTCTGTCTCCGGGTCGACGATTTCTTCTTCGGCCTCTGTTGCTTTGTCATAGCATGTTCCGTTCGTAAACACATAATCATCCGTAATGAAGCTGCCGTCTCTTAGCACAGTAAACGATTCGCGTTCTGGAGAAAAGAGATCTGAACCGAATTGAATGTCGTCTCTTCCTTCAATTCCTAGCAAATGCATAATCGTCGGCTTAACATCAATTTGTCCGGCAATATCATGAATCGTCTCATTCTTATCATAGCCAGGAATATGAATAATTAATGGAACTCGCTGTAATTGGACCGTATCAAACGGAGTAATTTCATCCTTCTCTAAAAACTTACTCATTGCCCGGTTATGATTTTGGGAAATTCCATAATGGTCACCATACATGACAAAAATGGAATTTTCGTACATACCTTCTTCCTTCAAGCGCTCAAAAAAACACTTCAAGTGCTCTATCCATATAGCGTACTGTCGGGAAATAACGGTTTAACGTCCCACTGTTCGAATCGAATTCGCTAATATATTTATCCTCTTCATCAAGCTCAAACGGAAAATGATTCGTCAAAGTAATAAACTTCGTATAGTAAGGCTCTGGTTGGCTTTGCAACAAGGCGATCGACTGCTCAAAAAAAGTCAATATCCTTCAAGCCCCAGCCAATCGAATTTTCTTCGTTGACGTCATAGCTAGCGACATCGAAGAAATGATTGTAGCCTAACGAGTTATACATAACATCCCGATTCCAAAAGCTTTTATTATTCGCGTGCATGACCGAAGAGAAATAGTCATGCTCTCCCAAAATCTCAGGCAACGCATTATATTCATTGCTGCATGAGTGAAAAAGACTGCGCCGCTGTCTCGGCCAAATAAGGAGTTACTGACAATAAACTCAGAATCGGACGTCTTCCCTTGTGCCGTCTGGTGGTAGAAGTTGTCAAAGTAAAAACTTTCGTCGATTAGCTTATTAAGAAACGGGGTAATTTCCTGATCGTGCATCGTTTCATTAATGACGAAGCTTTGCAAGGATTCCATCGAAATGACAATTACATTTTTCCCTTCAGCCAAACCGAACATATCCTCATCCGGCTTTTTATATTGAGAGTTAGTATAATGCTTGACCTCTATAATATCAGAGCTGTCAGCAAAGACTCGCTGTGCTCTCGAAGAAGACTGAATATAGGCATCATAAACATGATAATTGAAAATCCCGATATTTTTCACGAGTAAATCGCGATCAAATGAACGAGTCAATAGCTCTGGACGCTCTAGTTGGGCCAAGGCAAGATTGACAAAAAAAGATCCCTGCAGCAACTATCATAATCATGACAGGCTCGCGCTTTAAAGGTCTCATTTCTGGACTTTTCCGCTTAAAGATCAAATACACGAGCAGTATAAGATCAACGAAAAGCAATAAATCGCTAAAAGACAGTAATTCAAATACACTGCTTTGCAAGTCTTTGAAATTACTCGCTTGAAATAGAACTGGCCAAGTCAGAAAGTCTGTAAAAAAAACGATAGTAAAGCATATTAAAATATAAAACGAGCGTTCCTAAAAAGCTTAAGACGACCAGCATCAGCTTTCTCCGCTTTGCAGAGAAGAAAAAACTGATTCCTAGTATTAAAACAATTGAACTGAGCGGATTAATAATCAATAAAAACTCTTGTAGTAGATTTTGAG